>CAJYVK010000316.1 GCA_913778455.1 uncultured Hymenobacter sp.
GGCCAGTCGGTGAGCGTGCGCCTGCTCGACGTGAACGGCCAGACCGTGCAGACGCTGCCCTTCACTACTTCCGACTTCGGCTCGTTTCACGGCTCGCTGGTGCTGCCCACTGGCCTGCTCAACGGAGAGATGCAGCTGCAAACCGACGACGGTGGGCTGGCCTTCGCGGTGGAAGATTACAAGCGCCCGACGTTCCAAGTGACGCTCGACTCGGTGCCTAGCCGGCCGCAGCTGGGCCAGCCGCTCACCCTCACTGGGCGCGCCCGCGCCTACGCCGGGCAAGCCACCGATGGCGCTACCGTGAAATACCGCGTGACGCGTCGCGAGCTGTGGCCGCTGTTCGACTACGGCGTTGCCGGCCGGGGCCGGGGTATCTATCCGCCCGGCCCGCGGGGCGGCTCCCAGGAAATCGCCCACGGTACCGCCACGACCGACGCCGAGGGCCGCTTCGCCCTCACGTTCACTCCGCCGCTGGTGCCCGTCCCGGCGGGCCGCCGCTGGGAGCCGGGCTACGTGTTTGAAATAACTGCCGATGTGACCGACGCGGCCGGCGAAACCCGCACCGGCACCCGCAGCGTGGTGCTGGGCCGCAACCCGCTCAGCCTGCGCCTTGCCGGCCCCGACGCGGCCGACAAGCAGCGCCTGCCCGCCTTCTCACTGCTAAGTACCAATGCCACCGGCGAGCCGCTGCCCGCCACCGGCACCCTGCGCCTGCTGGCCCGCCGCTACCGCCCCAACCCGCCCGGCGTACCCGGCCCCGCTCCCGAAACGGCCGACAATGAGCTGCCCGCCGAGCTGGTCAAGCTGCTGCCTTTCGATACCCACGCCAGCCCCGTGCTCGACCTGCGGGCCACCCTGGCGGGCCTGCCCACCGGCCGCTACCGCCTCGAAGCCCAGGCCGCTGGCCCCGACTCGGCCCGCGCCGTGCACGACTTCACGCTCTACGACTCGCAGGCCGCCACCGTGCCCTTTGCCACGCCCGACTGGTTCGTGGCCCTCACCGATACCGTGGCCCCCGGCCAGCCCGCCGCCCTGCTAGTGGGCAGCAGTGAGGCCGACGCTCGCATCCTGCTCGAAGTAGAGCGTGCTGGCCAGCTGCTGCGCCACGAGTGGCTGATCCTGAAGGCTGGCGAGCAGCGCCGTCTGGTCCTCGAAAGCGGCCCCGCCGCGGCCCAGGGACCGCTTTACGTGCACACTACGCAGGTGCGCGAAGGTCATCTCTATCGCCACAGCGCTACCGTACGCGTGGCCGAAAAGCCGCAGCCGCTCACGCTGGCCCTCGCTACCTTCCGCGACCGGCTGGCTCCCGGCCAGCGCGAGACCTGGCGCATGACCATTCGCCAGGCTAACGGCAAGCCCGCCGATGCTGAGCTGCTGGCTACTCTCTACGACCAGAGCCTCGACGTATTCCGGTCGCATAGCTTCCAGGCGCTGGCGGCGGAGGAGAACTACTACCCGGCCCGGTTTGAGTGGACGGGCGATTTTGGACAGCTGAGCTCCGATTTGCTGGAGCGGCAATACCCTGCGGGCGGAGTGACTGCCATTGATTATCCCACTTTGCAGACGTGGGATGCGCTGAGCATGCGGCGGAATCGGACTATTGTTATCCGGGGAGCGTCTTCCTTATCCAGGAGTGCGGCTCCGGCCAGCGCCAACGTGCAGGCAATGCCCGCGCCAATGGCCGCTCGCCCGAGCGGCGATGGGTCTGGCTACCTCCAGATGAAGTCGCTCAAGGAAGTTGTTGTCGCAGAAGCCGACAGCCCCAAGAAGCCCGTCGCGCCTGACCTTAGCGCCGTGCCCACCCGTACCGACTTCCGCGAAACGGCTTTCTGGCAGCCCGCCCTGCGCACCGATAAGAACGGCGACGTAGTGCTTGAATTCCAGATGCCCGAGGCTGTGACGCGCTGGCAGCTGCTGGCCCTGGCCCACGATAAAAACCTGCGTACCGGCCAGCTCGCCCGCCAGCTCGTGACGCAGAAGGAAATCCAGCTCACGCCCAATGCCCCGCGCTTTCTGCGGCCCGGCGACACATTTACGTTCCCCGCTAAGTTTTCCAACCTTACCGATCATGCTACCAGCGGCACGGCCCAGCTCTTTTTACTCGACGCCGCTACGGGGCAGGATATCACGAGCCAATTGCTGAAAGGCCCGGCCCAGCAGCCCGTAACGGCCGCCGCCCACCAGAGCACCGCGCTCGGGTGGGAGCTGGCCATTCCGGCCGATTTCGCCCCCGTGGCCGTGACGTACCGCGTTGTAGCCGAAACGAGCGGTGCCGCCGCGCCCGCCGAAAAAGCCGAGGGCAAGCGCAAGCAGAAAAACCGCCCGGCTGAGCAAGGGTCGGGGGTGAAGTTCTCCGACGGCGAGGAAAATACCCTGCCCGTACTGCCGAACCGCATTCTCATTACCGAGAGCCTGCCGCTGCCCATCGTCGGCCCCGGCACCCGCGAGTTTGAGTTGAAAAAGCTGACGAGCACGACGAGCCCCACCCGGCGCAACTACTCGCTCACGCTCGAAATGACGGCCAACCCCGCCTGGTACGCCGTGCAGAGCCTGCCTTACCTGGTGGATTACCCCTACGAGTGCGCCGAGCAAACCTTCAGCCGCCTCTACGCCAACCTGCTCGCCGCCCAGATTTTGAAGAGCAACCCCCGCTTCAAAACCCTGCTGGCCGAGTGGACGCGCCAGGCCCAGAACGGTACCGCCGCCCAGCAAAATGCCCTTGCCAGCAAGCTTGCTCAGAACCAAGAGTTAAAGAACATTTTGTTGCAGGAAACCCCCTGGGTGCGCGATGCTCAGGGTGAAACCGAGCGGCTGGCCCGCCTCAGCAGCCTTTTCGACGAGCCTCGTCTGCAAGCCGAAACCGCCCGCACCCTAGCCAAGTTGCAAGCCATGCAGCTGCCCAGCGGGGCCTTCCCGTGGTTCGATAAAATGCCCGCCGACCGTTACATCACCCAACTCATCGTGGCGGGCTTCGGCAAGCTGCGCAAGCTCAACGCCTTCGATGCCAGCCAGCAAGACGTGGCCCGCGACATCCTCGGCCACGCCCTGCACTACCTCGACGGGGCGTTAACCCAGGACTACGCCGAGCTGCGCCGCCAAAAAGGCGTGAAGCTGGCTGATAACCACCTCAGCGATCTCGCCATCCAGGCCCTGTACGCCCGCAGCTTCTGGTTGCAGCAGCCCGTAGCCGCCGCGGCCCAGCCCGCCTACGCCTATTACCGCGGCCAGGCCGCCAGCCACTGGGCGGGCCAAACCCGCTACCTGCAAGCGCAGGCCGCGCTGGCCCTGTTCCGCGCCGACAAGGGGGCCCCTGCTGCCCAGAACATCGTGCGTGCCCTGACCGAAAACGCCCTGCACTCGCCCGAGCTGGGCATGTACTGGAAGGATGTACGCGGCGGCTACTACTGGCGCGAGGCCCCCACCGAAACCCAGGCCACGCTCATCGAGGCCTTCGACGAAATCAAAAACGACCAGCAATCGGTGGATGAGCTGAAGCTCTGGCTGCTGGCCCACAAGCACACCCATAGCTGGGAAAGCACCCGCGCCACCGCCGATGCCTGCTACGCCCTACTGCTGCGCGGCTCCGACTGGCTGGCCGCTGCCCAGCCGCTGCAAGTAGCGGTGGGAGGCCGGCCGGTGCGTCCTGCGGCCGCCCAGGCCGGCACCGGCTACGTCAAAACCACCTGGCCCGCCGCCGATATCCAGCCCGCCCAGGGTAAGGTGACGGTAACCAAGGCCGACGCCGGTCCCGCCTGGGGTGCCCTCTACTGGCAGTACTTCGAAGACCTCGACAAAGTGACGCCCGCCACCACGGCTCTCAGCCTGGAGCGCCAGCTCTACCGCGAAACCCGCACCGCCGCCGGACCCCAACTCGAAAAAATCACCGCCGCCACGCCCCTGCGCGTGGGCGACGCCTTGGTGGTGCGCCTGGTGCTACGCACCGACCGCGCCCTCGAATACGTGCACCTTAAAGACCAGCGCGCCGCCGGCCTGGAACCGATAAACCAAGTCAGCGGCTACCGCTACCAGGGCGGGCTGGGCTACTACGAAAGCCCCCGCGACGCGGCCACCAACTTCTTCCTGAGTGAGGTACCGCGGGGTACGTACGTGTTTGAATACCGCCTGCGGGCCAGCCAGGCCGGTAATTTTTCGGGTGGGCTCAGCCAGGCGCAGTGCCTGTACGCGCCCGAATTCGGAACCACTTCGGCCGGCCAGCGTTTGGCAATAGCCCCGCAGTAAAGGGGGAATGGGGGCGGGCGGGCCGGTTTTTCGGTAGATATCGGTAGCGATTGCTGGCCTTGTCCGTCGGCTTAGACCCCCGTTATCCCGATTGCCCGGCGTAAGCTACGTACGTTTTAGCTTGCGCGGGTGGTTGTTCGGGCCTATTTTTGTTTTTCTAAATTATCCAGTAAGTTATTGATGAGGAAGCTAATTGCACTACTGGCCCTGTCGCTGACCACTTCGGCGGCCTGGGCTCAGACCGAGAAAGCCCCAGTCGTTACCAAGCTGCCCGGCGAAGAAAACCTGAGCACCCGCGAGCGCGCTGAGCGCGATTTCCTGATGCCGGTGCGTCGTAAAAAATTCGCCGAAACACCTAAGCCTACCGCCTCGGCTGAGCAATTGGCCAGCGCCGCTCCCGAAACCGACGCCACCGCACACTACAACGTAGCTGCCCCCGAGCCCCGCACCGAGGAGGCCGCCGTAGCGACCCACGAAGCCCGCGCCCGCCGCACCTACCGCCACGCCAGCGCCCTGCGCAGCACCCGCGCCAGCCGGGCTAAGGCCGCCCGCGCCGCCAAGCACACCAAAGCCAGCAGCCGCAGCAAAAAAGCCGCCGCGCATAAAAGCGCCAGCAAAAAGGCTTCGGCTAAAAAATCGAAGTCGCACGCGGCCGCTAAAAAGGTGAAAACCAAAGCCAAAACAAAGGCGAAGACCACGAAGCACAAGCGTCGGCGCTAGGCCCCGCGCCCGCACTGCCCCGTACTAAAGAAGCCCGGCCAATTGGCCGGGCTTCTGCTTTTTGAGGTCGGGGAGGAGGGAGGCTACTCGCCGCTGCCCACTACGCGTACCACGAGGCCATCGAGGTTGGGCTCCAGGCGAATCTGGCAGCTCAGGCGGCTGGTTTCGTGCAGCACGGGCAGCGTATCGAGCATGGCCCACTCGTCGTCGCTGGGCTCGTGCAAGGGCGGGCCCGCCAGAATCTCGACGTGGCAGGTGGCGCACAGCGCCATGCCGCCGCAGGTAGCCTGAATGGGGTATTCATTGGCCTTGAGCAATTCCATCAGGCTCAGGCCCATGTCGGTGGGGGCTGGCAGTTCGCGCCGCTGGCCGGGCGCCTCTTCTACGTAAATGCGAATATCGGACATTGAGAGTTAAGGTGTGAGGGTAGGAGGGTAAGGGGGGAGGAGTGGGGAACCTTGGCCTCCTACCCCCTTACCCTCCTACCCTCACACCCTGCTACAGAGTGGGCACTCCGTTGACGGTGGTGTACTTGAGAGTGTATTTTTTGTCGGGGTAGATGTACTTGAACGCGCCCTGGCACATGAGGGCGGCTTCGTGGAAGCCGCACAAAATAAGCTTGAGCTTGCCCGGATACGTATTAATGTCGCCGATGGCGTACACGCCGGGCAGCGACGTGCTGTAGTCGAGGGTATTGACCAGCACGGCATCGTTTTCGAGTTCCAGTCCCCACTCGCCGATGGGGCCGAGCTTGGGCGTGAGGCCGAAGAGCGGTACGAAGGCATCGAGCGGGACGGTTTCAGCCGTACCGTTGTTGTTAGTGATGGTTACCTGCTCCAGGTTGTCGTCGCCGTGCAGGTGCGTCACGTTCGAGCTGAGTACGAGCTTGATTTTGCCCGCCTCGTGCAGGGTTTTTACTTTCTCGGCCGAGTCGGCGGCCCCGCGGAAGGTCGTGCCGCGGTGCACCAGCGTCACGTCGCTGGCTACGTTGGCCAGGAAGTTGGTCCAGTCGAGGGCCGAGTCACCGCCGCCCGCAATCACGATTTTTTTGTCGCGGAAGTGCTCGGGGTCGCGCACCATGTAATGCACGCCCTTGCCGCCCTCGAAGCGTTCCAGGTTTTCGACGGCCGGCTTGCGCGGCTCAAACGAGCCCAGGCCGCCCGCGATAGCCACGGCCTTGCACTGAATCTCGGTGCCATCGGTGGTGTAGAGCTGAAACGAGCCGTCTTCCAGCTTGGCGAAGCGCTCCACGCGCTCGCCCAGGGTGAAGGTGGGGTGGAAGGGCTCGATTTGCTTCATGAGGTTGTCCACTAGGTCGCCAGCCAGAATCTCGGGGAAGCCCGGGATGTCATAAATCGGCTTCTTCGGGTAGATCTCGGACAACTGCCCGCCCGGTTGGGGCAGGGCATCGACTACGTGGCAGTGCAGCTTGAGGAGCCCGGCTTCGAAAACAGCAAACAAGCCCACCGGGCCAGCCCCGATGATGCAGATATCAGTGGAAATTACAGCGGCCATTCAGCGAAAGAAAACAAGGGACTTTAGAACGATTACAAAGATACAGCGGCCCCGCCCCGATGGCTAACGAAGCTGCGCAGGTAATCTGGAATGCTTTTGGTAGGCAGCAAAAATGTAACAATTGTGTAACTGGTAAGGTGCTGGGAAAGAAATATATTTGTAGCCTGGCCCTCGCCAAAGTTTTATTATATTGTTTAATTCTTTGCTTCCTTTACTCCACTTCATGAAGGCTTTCCATCTTCGTATTGGTAGCAGCGTGCTGCTAGCCGCTCTGGCCGTCTCGTGCTCCCCGGTGGGCCAGCAGCCGACTCCCGCACCCGCTGGCAGCGCGGCCGCCGACGCCACCGCTACCCGCGATGGCAACCTCGCTCTGGGCAACCCCAGCGGGGCCGTGGCCGACGCCACCAACTCGCCCAACAACTACTTGCTCACCAAGAGCCAGTACACCATGTCGTACAGCCGCGACCAGGGTAAGCCCAACTGGGTAAGCTGGCACCTGAGCTCGGCGTGGCTGGGCAGCACCGCCCGCCAGGATAACTTCGCCGCTGACGCCACCCTGCCCAGCGGGTGGTACCGCGCGGGTAGCACCAGCTACAGCGGCTCGGGCTTCGATCGGGGCCACAACTGCCCCAGCGCCGACCGTACCGGCTCGGTGGCCGACAACTCGGCGACCTTCCTCATGAGCAACATGATGCCCCAGGCCTCGACCAACAACCAACAAACTTGGGCTGGTCTCGAAAACTACTGTCGCACCCTCGTCAACGCCGGCAATGAGCTGTACATCATCGCGGGCAGCTACGGCAAGGGCGGCACCGGTACCAACGGCACCATGTCGACCATCGACAGCGGCCGCATCACGGTGCCCAGCAATTGCTGGAAAGTGGTGGTGGTGCTGCCCGTGGGCACCTCCGACGTGAGCCGCATTACCAGCAGCACCCGCGTTATTGCCATCAACACGCCCAATACCACCTCGATAAGCACCAACTGGGGCAGCTACCGCACCACTGTCGATGCCATCGAAAACGCCACCGGCTACAACCTGCTGTCGGCCGTGTCGTCTACCATCCAGAGCAGCATCGAATCGAAGGTCGATACCGGCCCGACGAACTAAGCGCCGACAATTAACGCCAATAAAAAAGCCTCTACATCGCTGTAGGGGCTTTTTTTATGAGCGGCGAAATAGTAGCTCATCTAATAAGACAACTAGTACGTGGGTGTTGGGGTGGGCGGGCGGGTGGTAGCCCGCCGAGCGGCCCTTAGCCAGCCTACGCACGAAACCGCGCTGCTGCCTCTAGGGAATATACTACTTCGTCGATGGTCATGCGGCCGCGGGCGTAGCGGTCAAGTAATTGTTGCTGATGGGGCTCGGTATGAAAAGCAGTGCCTTTGGTGAAGGAAATAACGGCCGTAACCAGGCGCTGGCGGCTTTGCTCAGTAAGAAGCGGAGAAACTGGCAAAGGTTGAAGGGTGGGGATGGAGTAGTTCATGTTTTAAAGTTAGGCGATGACCACCAGACCACCTACTGGCTTTCGTCCAATTCGCTGAAAATCTATGCGAAAAAATTCTGGCTGAATTTCAACTATAAATATGCCCGGCAAACGGAAGCAGATAAATCGCACAAGGCCCTCACTGTGCAGTAAGGGCCTTGTGTGTAGTCGGGCAAGAACTGTCGTAGCTGCATAAAGCTGCGGTCGGGTACGTCGAGCCGCAGTTGAGATAGTTGAGCGACAGAAATTAAAGAAGGAAGAGGCAAGGCCGCTACCTGCGGGCCTGCCCGCCGGCCGCTTATTACAGCTCCCACAAAGCCAGCGCATCGAAGCCCAGTAGGCACCCCAGCGCTTCGCCCAAGGCCCACAGCAGCCACAGCGCCCGGCGCTCGGGTGCGGTGGCGGCGGGTGTGGATGTTGCCGTGGTCGGCTGGGCGGGGAGCGGCAGCACGCGCCGCACGAGTAGTGGGCGCGGCCCCGCCTGCGTTGCAGACAGGTATACCCGGTGGGTGCGGGCGCGGCTCATGCCTGGCCGACTGCTTGGTGGTGGCGCACGTAGCGCAGCAAGTCGCCGACCGTGTCGAGGGACACCTCGTCGGGAATGGTGAGCTGGAAGTGGCTTTCCACCGCCAGAACGATATCGACGACATCGACTAGGTCGAAGTGCAGTTCGTGCGCAAAGCTGGTGGCTGGGCGCAGCCGGCCCATACGCACGTGCTTGCGCTGGCTGATGAGGTGCCGCACTTGGCGGTCGGTGCTGGGTAGGGTGGAAAGGGCTGCACGCATGGGTGGAAAGGCTCTATAAGGGCTGGTCTTGAGGCACAGGTACTATGCGGAGCGGAAGCGAAGTATGACCCCCGTACCTAAGGACCCAAGACTCACTAAGCGGCCTGGTAGCGGCGGTTTACCTCATCCCAATTAATGAGGCTGAAAAAGGCCGCGATGTAGTCCGGGCGGCGGTTTTGATACTTGAGGTAGTAGGCGTGCTCCCATACGTCGAGACCCAGGATGGGTGTACCCTGGCAGCCGGTGCCCGGCATCAGCGGGTTGTCTTGGTTGGGAGTCGAGCAGATGCCCAGCCCGCCGTCGGCCTGCTTGCAGAGCCACGCCCAGCCCGAGCCGAAGCGCGTGGTAGCGGCCTTAGCAAATTCCTCCTTGAACTTCTCGTAAGAGCCAAACTGCTGGCTGATGGCCGCGGCTACCGTGCCGGTGGGCTCGTTGCTGCCCCCGCCGCCGTTGGCGCGTAGCAGGGGCCAGAAAAACGAGTGGTTCCAGTGGCCGCCGCCGTTGTTGCGCACGGCCGGCGACACGGTGTCGGCCGTGCGCAGAATTTCCTCCAATGACTTGCCTGCCAACTCGGTATCCGCCACAGCCGCGTTAAGGTTGGTGACGTAAGCCTGGTGGTGCTTGGTGTGGTGGATGGTCATGGTTTGCGCATCCAGGATGGGCTCCAACGCATCGTAAGCGTAGGGCAGGGCGGGCAGTTCGAAGGTCATGGCTGACGGGTGTTAGGGTGAAACAATGTACTTCGTTGCAAAAGTATGAGGAGGCTTTTTAATAAAACAAGCAAAAACTTGTTTTATTAAAAAGCCTCCTCATAACTTGCATTCATACAATAGTTTAACTTCAAAACTTATTAAATTTTCTCTGTTACGAGGTAAGCGCAGCGCCTAGCCCCAGCCAGAATGTGGCTAGTGCGCTCTACTTGCGTCTGCTCGCCCAGCACCTGGCTGAAGGTAGTGAGCTCGGCCCGGCAAAAGCCCTGGCAGGTTTGCGCGGCAGCGCAGATGGGGCAGTGGTTTTCTACGAACAGGTAGCCGGCATCGGTGGTCTGCCACTCGGCCATGTAGCCCTCCGCACTCCTTATTTGCGCCAGGCGCGTCAGCCGCTCCTCCAGGTCAGGCGCGCCTTGCAGGGCCTCGGCGTAGCGCCGGGTAGTCCACTGCTCGCGGTTGGCGATGAGCGCATCCAGCGCCTCCGGCCCCAGCACCCCCGCAATGCCTTGCAGCAGCTGCACCGTGAGCTCGGCGTGGGTATTAGGGAAGCGGGCATTGCCGGCGGCCGTCAGCTCGTAGAGCACGGTGGGCCGCCCCACGCCCTTAGCTGCCGCGGCCGACTGCACGAGGCCTTCGTCCTGTAGCTTCACCAGCTGCAGGCGGGCGCCTTCGCTGGTCATACCCAACTCTTTGGCCAGCACGCTAGCCGGCTGGGGGCCGCGCATCTTCAGCAGCAGCAAAAAGCGCTCGGTAGCGCTTTTGGGGGGAGGCAATTGATTTTCCAAGTTATAACTTGTTTTAAGCCAAAGGTAGCAGATTCTGGCTTGCTCAACACAGCCGTTGCGCAGTATTAGCGCCCAAGGGGCGCCGCACTTATGGGATAGATGGCGACTCCAACTCCTACATCCCCTCAACTAACGGTATTGCAATCACACGAGGGGTAGGCAGTCCAGGGCGCGGC
>CAJYVK010000317.1 GCA_913778455.1 uncultured Hymenobacter sp.
CCGCTGGTGCGCTCTTACCGCACCTTTTCCCCCTTACCTTTTTTGTTTGGGTAGGAGGGTGGGTGGGTACGGGGGTAGGAGGAAAAATACCCTCTTACCTTCATACCCTCCTGCCCCCATACCCTTCCATAACGGCGGTTATTTTCTGTGGCACTGGCTGTCCTGGCCCGATTGGCCAGTCCTACCCGTTAGGTAGCAGGGCGCCCTGCGTAGCCCGGACTTTCCTCCCCGCCCGCATTTGCGTTGGGCGCGGCGATGGGGTGGCTCACTGCGGGGGCAAAGGTACGGGCTGCGGGGCGCACTGCGGGGCGGCGGGGGCCTGATCGTGGGGCAATGGTAGGGTGCGGGGGCCAGCCGCTGGCCGCGGCGGGGCGGCTGCGCTACTGAATCTTAACGGAGGAGACCTTATCGTTGGCCGTGGGGGAGAGCGTGGTAAAGTCTGACTTATCGGCCGTTAGCGTCCAGGAGCTACCGGTGAAATTATCGTCGGCGTATAGCGTCACCGTCCAGCCGCTGGGAATTTTTACCGACGAAGCCCAGTCGTTGACGAAGCCGTAGCCTTGCAACTGCGACAGCGTGTAATTGCCCTTCGGAATAATCGTCGTGGCCGCCCCGCCGTAATTAGCATCCGCGAAGAAGCTGACGCCACTGGCTGGGGTAGTGCTGGTGCCGTACGTGGTAGCCTGCCCGTACAGGGCGTTGGAAATACCCGATAAGTAGCTGCTGACGTTGGTGTTGGGTAAGTTGTAGGTCAAGTAAATGCCGTAGCCGTCGGTTTTGGTGCGCTGGGCGAGCGAGGCGGCCGTGCTGGCCGAAGTGCTCTGGATATCTACGGCGGCTGGCCCCAGGCTCGACTTACCCAGGCCCGCCACGTTGGGAACTGAGTAGGTGCCGTAAACGGCGTTCCAACTGTAGTTGACTTTGGAGCCCACCGTCACGCCGTTGTAAGACAGGCGGCTGGCGGCCGGGCCGTAGTAGTAGAAGGAAATAATCTTGTTCGGCAGTAGGTTGCGCAGCGCAGTAACCAGGTAGACAAACGAATAGGCGTTGGGCTGGCCGGTACCGTTGGTGCCGTAGTCGGCATATTCGTCGTCGAAGTCGATGCCGTCGAGGCCGTAGGTATTGACGGCATCGGCCAGCTGCTGGGCAAATTCGGTCGCCGCGGCCTGGGTCGGGAAATTGCACACTCCGGCCCCCTGATGGTTGCCCAAAATAGACAGCAATACTTTGATGCCCTTGGCCTGCACCGGCTGGATGTAAGTGGCGCGGTTGTTCAGTACGTTCGTAACCTGGGTGTTGAAAGACAGCACCGCTTTTTGCGTGCTCGTGTTGTAGTTGATGTTGGCCGCGAAGATGATGCCGATATCAAACAGCGGCTGACCCGAGGCCAGCGCGTACTTGCCGACGTTGCTGAAGTCGTTGTTGTTTACCTCCACGTAGCAGACGGTTTTGGGGCCGCTGACGCCTACGGCATTGGTCGTGACCGCGTCGGGGCTGCCGGTAGCCGGGGAGGGGAGGTCGTCCGCTTTTTTACAGGCCGAAAAGCAGAAAGTGAGTAGCGCGCTGAGCAGCGCCAGTTGTCGAAGGCCCCGAGGTAGAGTGGCTTTCATGGTAAAAAAGGTTTGGGTGGGAAAAGGACGCTTACCGAAAGTGGTAAGCGCGGAAGAAGAGCGGGACAAAGGAGGCCGCGGCGCTCTGCTGCAAGCAGACCGGCTACGTGCAGAAGCAGGCGATGAAGCACGCCGGACTTTGGGCGTAAAGGTAGCGAGCTACGCGAGAAGCGTCTAGGGGGTAAAAGAATAATTTTCTATCCATCAGCAAGTTGGCGCAAGGTGGTGCCACTTGGGGCATGGCATGGCGAAAGCCCGCTGCCGAGGGAGCAGCGGGGACGCAACGAGTTGAGAAATCAGCTTAAACCTAGCCGGCGGCCGGCAGAAAATCCAGGCGCAGCGGGCTGAAGGAGTCGAGCAGCGCCCCGGCCTGCCGGGCCACCACGCCGTGCGGCACGTTGGGGGCGGCGTAGAACGAGTCGCCGGCGTGCAGCACGCGCACCTCGTCGCCCACGGTCACTTCAAATTCGCCGCTCTCAACGTACGAAATCTGGCTGTGCACGTGGTGGTGCAGGGCGCCCACGGCCCCGGCCGCAAATTCCACCTTGACTAGCAGCAAGTCGTCGTTGTAGGCGATGAGGGTGCGGCGTACGCCGGGGCCGGTGGGCTCCCAGGTAAGGTCGGCGGCGGGGCGAAAGGTGGGCGTGGCGTGCGTCATGGGGCGGAAAATTACGCCACCCAAACCAGCTTGTCGGCGCGCAGCGTTTGCTCGCCGTCCCAGCGGTAGCCGATGAGCTGGCCGCCCTTGGCTACGCTATAGTCGAGGCAGACGGCGTGAGGCTGAAGGATTTGCGGGGTGCCGCGCAGCCAGTAGTGCCCGAAAAATACGGGCGTATCGTCTTGGTAGTAGCTGGGGTCGAGGTGCGAAAAATCGACGGGCTGCCCGCGCAGTTCGGGCAGGTCTTCGAGGTAGTAGTCGGCGTAGGAGGGGGCGGTGGCGGGGTTTTGCCACCAGCGCAGGCGCATGCGGCTGCGGTAGTGCCCGTCCTTATCGGCAAAAGTGATGCCGCCGGGCAGCCGGTCTTCGCGGCCCTTGAGCACGATTTCGGCGGCGGTAAATTCGGGCGTGTCGGGGCGGCTGGCCCGCAGCAGGAAATCTCGGGTGAGGCGCAGGCCCGGCAGCTGCTGGCGCAGGTAGGCGAGTTGCCGGGGCTCCCAGCAGGCGTGCACGGCGCGCAGGCCGGGCAATTCCAGGGCCAGCGGCAGGGTCATAAACCAGTCGAGGTAGCCCAGCCACTCGGCAAACAGCTCCTTCGAGCGAAACTCCTCGATGGTGCGCACGTGCTGCAAGATGTTGACTGGCTTGTGCGGTCGCAGGTACCCACCCGCTGGGTCTTGCTGCCAGAAGGCCAGCGCATTGTATTCGTGATTACCCAGGATGGCCAGCGCCGCGCCGGCCTCGACCATGCCGCGCACCAGGGCCAGCGTCTCGCGGATTTTGGGGCCGCGGTCGATGTAGTCGCCTAAGAAGATAACCTGCCGCCCGGCCGGGTGACGAAGAATGCCCGTCGCGTCGGGCCGGTAATCCAGGTGATGGAGCAAGGCACGTAGCTCGTCGGCATGGCCGTGCACGTCGCCAATGAGGTCGTACATAGAAGCAGAAATACCGGGGAGGGTGACGCCCGCTGGTCCCGGCGACCAGCTTCCCCGCCGCCCTCTCCCAAAAGAAGGGCGGCGGAGAAGGGCTAACTAGGATTAGTAGGCAGGGGAGCGGAGGCCGCCGCCTCAGGTGCGCTTGCACGCTGGCGCAGACCCCGGCGCGTGAGGGGAAACAAGTCGCCGTCGAGCCCCACGCTGTAGAAAAGCTCGGTGATGGTGTGCGTGGAGCGACTCTGCTGAATGGTGCGCTGGCGGCTGTACACCACCAGGCTGTCGTGCCGCTCGATGGCGAACGCCTGGCGGCCTACCAACCGGTAGGCTTTGCCCGTCGCCGTGGTATAACCCCACACCCGGGTGAGCGGCAGCCGGTACACGGCGTAGGTAGTGGGATTTACGACTTCGAGGTAGCCAGCCGGCTTGCTAATCTTATTAACGGTACCCGCCACGGCGGGCGCATCGGCGGCTAATTCTTGGCTGTTGAAGTAGGCACCAGGCCGCGGCTGGGCCAAAGCTGGAATAGTAGCGCTGACCAACAACAGGTTGCTGGCCAGCGCAATGGCGGTAATTTTCATGGGTAGTAGGCGTAGGGTGGGAGGGAAGTGCGAGTGCCTCCTTTTATACGCACTGGGTAGGGCCTTGTTCTTGGTTAGCCGTTAGCGGCTAGCTGTTAGCTATTAGCTCTTCTGAACAATAAGCTAACAGCTGTTAGCTAGCCGCTAACAGCTAATAACTACTTCAAACGCACCAGCGTGGCCCCGTAACCAAACTTCTCTTTCTGGGCGTCCTCGAAAAACTTGATGTCCTTGTTGCGGCTCAATTGGCGGTGAATCTCCTTGCGCAGCACCCCGTTGCCCGCCCCGTGGATGAAGATGATTTCGTGCATGTTGGTGGCTAGGGCGCGGCTCAGGGCGTCTTCGAAGGCGTCGAGCTGTTGGCGGAGCATGGCGGTGTTGCTCAGGCCCTCGGCACCTTCGGGGCGGAGCTTGTCGATGTGCAGGTCGAACTCGTGGGGCGGGGCCACGAGAGCGGCGGCCGGCTTGGGCGGGGCCGGGGCGATGGCGGCCGGCACGGAGGCCGGCTTATCGCCGCCCAGCGCCTGCTGGAGCGCGGTGGCCCGCTTGGCGTCGAGTACGGGGGCGGGGGCCGCGGCGGCTTCCAGGGCAGCTTCGGCCTGGGCCAGCTTCTCGGGGTTGAGGGCGGGGGCGGGCTTTTCGTCGAGCTGAAAGAGGTAGGCCTCTTTGCCGATCACCGGCGCGGGCCGGCGGCTGGAGTAGAACGTCGCCGCCTTGAACGACTGCCGCTTGGTAAGCAGGTCGTAGGCCGTATCGGCGTTCAGCTTGAAGCTCAGCAGCTGGAACACGACGGCCGGCCACTGCTCGAAATCCTTGAGGTGCAGGTGGGCCAGCGGGGCGCTGGCGGCCTTGGCTTTGAGCTGGCCGGTGGCCAGGGCGCGGTACTTGCCCTGGCGCTCCTCGCCGTAGGTGAAGACCACCTCGGCCTCGGTGTTGTTGAGCAGGTGCAAGGCCAGCAGCTCGGGCGCTTGGTGCACGAGCGCCAGGTACAGGCCCTTGGGCGCGGGCGGCGGAGGCGTGGTAGCGGCCGGGCGCGGGGGCATGGCGGCGCTGGGGCCAGCCTGCGGCGCACCGGGCCGGGCGGGGCCGGGCGGAGGGGCGGGCGTGCCGGGGCGTACCGCCTTGGGCTGGCCGCCCTGGGGCTTGTTCTTTTTGGCACCGGTGCTGGGGCGAGCGACCTCAGGCGCGGGTCGGCGGAAGGCTGAGCCTTCCTCGGCGGCCACGGGTACGAGCTCGCGCAGCAGCACCGGGATGGTAAAGTCGTTGTCGATGGCTACTTCGACTAATTCGCTGTCGAGCACGCGGGTAATGATGCCCTCCTCGGTGCCCGTGAGCAGCCGTACTCTATCTCCTACGTTCATAAAAACACAACTAGTGGGGTGACCAAACTATTACCCGGCAGTACGCGAAGTACGCCGCAAAGGTAGGCCGGGCGAGCAGGTGGGGTGGAAAATGCCAAAAAGTGGGTCGGATTCGGAGGCCGAAACGGGCACAAACGTTTGCGGAACGCCGCCCCAAAACGCGCAGCAAGTTGCGCGCAATCCTCCCGTCGCCGCCTTATCTTAGAGTGTACGCCGGCAAAAGAGACAACTCTACGCCTGGCGCCTGACCTTTTTCCCACCCAACTTATATGAAAAAACCTCAACTCCTGGGGCGTTGGCTGCTGACCATGCTCGTGCTGGCGGGCTGGGCCACGGTGGCCCAAGCGCAGTCGCCGGTAACGGTAAGCCCGGCTTATTTTACTGATAGTACGCCAGTTACGCTCACTTATGATGCTAAGCTGGGCAGCGGCGGGCTGGCTAACTACGCGGGCGACGTCTTTATTTGGACGGGCCTGATCACCGACAAAAGCACCAGCGATACCAACTGGCGCTTCACGGCGGGTACCACCTGGGCCTCGCCGGCGGCGAGCGAAAAAATGACGGCGCTCGGCAATAGCAAGTACAGCATCACCTTTACGCCGCGCACCTACTACCCGGGCTTTGCCACTTCGGGCGAGGTATTGAAAAAACTGGCGATGGTTTTTCGCGCGGCGGGTGGCTCGCCCGAAGGTAAAGGTGTGGGTAACAGCGATATCATCCTGGTGCCCGGCATTCAAGTAAACTTCACCGCCCCCACCGCCAACACGCTCGTAACGGCTGGGTCGACGGTCACGGTGGCGGGTACCTCGACGGCACCGGCTACCCTCACGCTCACGCTCAATGGTACGCAGATAGCCCAGCAAACCAACGCTACTACGCTGAGCACTAGTGTAGTCATCTCGCAGGCTGGCGTAAATACCCTAGTCCTCACGGCCAGCGACGGCAACACGAGCGCCACGGCCACGACGACCGTCATCGTGCCGCCCACCGTGACGACGGCGGCCCTGCCCGCCACCGCCAAGGCCGACGGCATCACCTACCTGCCCAACGGCACGTCGGTTATCCTGACCCTGACGGCACCCAAAAAGAGCTTCGTGTACGTAGTGGGCGAGTTCAATAACTGGCAGGCCACGGCCGCCGGGCTGATGAACAAAACTGCCACCGTAGACTCAGACCCCGCCACCGGCCGCTGGTGGGTGCAAATCGACGGCCTCACGCCGGGCCAGGAGTACGCCTACCAGTTTTTAGTCGATGGTCAGCTGCGCGTGGCCGACCCGTACTGCGAAAAGGTGCTGGACCCCGACAACGACAAGTACATCAACACGGCCAGCTACACGGTGTACCCGGGCCTGCGGGCTTACCCCACGAGCGGGGCCAGCGGCATCGTATCGGTGCTGCAAACCAACCAGCCGGCTTACACCTGGACGGCCACCAACTTTCAGCGCCCGGCCCGCACCAACATGGTGGTGTACGAGTTGCTGCTGCGCGACTTCGTGGGTCGCCACGACTATAAGACGCTGAAGGATACGCTCAGCTACATCCAGCGGCTGGGGGTGAACACCATTGAACTGATGCCCATCAACGAGTTTGACGGCAACGACAACTGGGGCTACAGCCCGTGCTTCTACTTCGCGCCCGACAAATACTACGGCAGCAAGGATGCCCTGAAGGCGCTCATCGACGAGTGCCACCGCCGGGGCATTGCCGTGGTGCTCGACATGGTGCTCAACCACTCCACCGGCCTCAGCCCGATGGTGCAGCTTTACGGCAACATCAGCAGCGGCCCCACCGCCGACAACCCGTGGTTTAATACCTCGGCCCCGCACCCGTATAGCGTCTACAACGACCTTAACCACGAAAGTCCTTACACCCGCTATTTCTCCAAGCGCGTCATTGAGTTCTGGCTCAAAGAGTACCACATCGACGGTTACCGCTACGACCTGGCCGGTGGCTTCAGCCAGAAAACCAAGACTGAGAGTACGTACGAGGACTATGACCAGTCGCGCGTGGATATCTGGACGGATTACTACAACGCCCAGATGAACGCTTCGAGTGGGTCGTATCCCATCCTCGAATTCTTCCCGCACCAGGTTAGCGCTGCCAATCCTCAGGACGAGGGCAAGGTGCTATCGGCGGCTGGAATGATGTTCTGGGGCAACATCAACCCCGCCTACACGCAGGCGGCGATGGGCTACGCCAGCGGCCCGGCCTGGGACCTTAGCGCCGGCTACTACGGCACCACCGGCGGCGGCCGGGGCCTGAGCCAGCCCAACTACATCGCCTACATGGAAAGCCACGACGAGGAGCGGATGCAGTTTAAAAGCGCCGCCTACGGCAACTCCAACGGCAGCTACTCGACCAAGGACCTGGCCACTGGCCTCAAGCGCGACGAACTGGCGGCCGTCCTGTACTTCAGCCAGCCCGGCCCGCGCATGGTGTGGCAGTTTGGCGAGCTGGGCTACGACTTCAGCATCAATTATTGCCCCAACGACCCGAGTAATCCTAACGGCAACTGCCGCACCAACCCCAAGCCCATTCGCTGGGATTACCAGCAGAATGCCAATCGCCGTCACCTCTACAATACCTACGCGGCTCTCACCCAGCTGCGGCGGCAGCCGGTATTTGCCAACCCCACCAGCTACACCCAGAGCCTGGCCGGCGCGGTGAAGACCATCAGCCTCGCCGATGCCGACCTGGCAGTGGTGACGTACGGTAACTTCGACCTGGTATCCAACGCTACTACCGTTACTTTCCCCAGCACCGGTACGTGGTATAACTACCTCACCGGCACCACGCTGAACGTGGTCAATGCCAACACGGCCATGACCTTGCAGCCCGGCGAGTACGCCGTGTACACCAGCAAGAAACTCACCCAGACGGCCCTGCCGCTGGCTACCCGCCCCCAGCAGACGGCCGTCTTTGGCCTGAGCCTGGCGCCCAACCCGGCTGCGGGCACCACGACCATTCGCTACGAGCTGCCCACGGCCGCAACGGCCAGCATCGCGGTGCAGACCCTGCTTGGGCAGACCATCCGGCAACTGACGCCGGCCCGCCAGGGGGCGGGCGCACAGACCCAGACGCTGCCGCTCCAGGGCCTCGCGCCCGGCGTGTACCTGGTGCGCCTGCAAGCTGGCGATCTCACCCAGACCACCCGCCTGTTGGTGAACTAAGCGACCGGCCACACTTACTACAAAGCGCCCCCGCTGCATTGGCAGCGGGGGCGCTTTGTTTTCTTTTTTGCTACTCAGGCGCGCTGACCCAGCAGCTGCCTATAAGTAGCAGCCTAGGGCTTCACCAGGCGCTGGGTGCTCGTGTAGCCCGCAGCTGTGAGCTGTACTAGGTACACACCAGCCGCGAGGCCAGCGAGCGAGCCCAGCGGTAGCGTGTGCGTACCGGCCGGGGCCAGCGGCACGCTGGCCAGCGTGCGCAGCGGCTGGCCGGTGAGGCTGAGTAGCGTAGCTTGCACGGGAGCGGGACGAGCCAGGGTGTAGCGCAGCGCTACTTGGTCGGCGCTGGGGTTGGGGAAGAGGTGCAGGGACAAGGCATCGGGCGCGGCGCTGGGCTGGGTTGCCAGTACGGTGGCCACCAGCTCCACGTCGTCGAGGTTGCAGTAGTTGCCAGCGGCGGCCACTGAGCGCAGGCCAATTTCGCACTGCCCGTTAGCTACGACGATACCGGGGAGGCTCACTTGCGTCCAGGAGCCGGTAGGTACGGCCAGCGTCTGCTCGGTCGCGCCCGAGCGGCCGTAGAGCTGGCAGGTGGTTTGGCCACCGCCGCTCTGCACCCAGGCCCGTAGCGTGTAGGTGCCGTTAGGCAAGTTGCTGATAGCTTGAGAGGTGGTGACGCTGTATGCCGTGGCTTTGTAGTGCGTGAGCTGAAATTGGCCGCTGTGACCGGGTCCTTCGGTTTTATCGGCGTCGGCATCGGCGGTGGAGGTGGTCGTCCAGCCCAGCGGCGTCTGGGTGGCGGCCGTGTACTCAAAGCCAGGGTTGTTGATCAGCGGGGGCGTGGGGGCAGCCAGAAAGCCATTCATCGCCACGGTGGCGCGGCCATCGTTGCCCCAGGCACCGAGGGTGTAGCCCTGCCAGTTGTAGGCCTCTGGCTCCCAGTAGACTACGCCCAGGCCCTTGTTGTTGGGCACGGCCTGGGTTTTGGCGATGAGGTCGTACAGCATCTGGCGGGTGGCAACGGGCACGTAGTTGGCCAGGCCGGTCTCGACCACCATCACCTCCTTGCCGGGGTAGCGGGTCACGAGGTCGTTCATGTTAGCCTGCGCCCGGCTCGTGAAAGAGAGCCAGCTATCAGCATCGGGGTAGAGCGACAGGCCCATGACATCCCAACGCGCCCCCTGGGTTTTCAGCCCGTCGAAGAAGTAGCGGAAGGCCCCATTGTCTTCGCCCTTGGCAAAGTGCACGATGACTTTGCTGTTGGGGCTCACGGCCTTCACGGCCGCGTAGCCTTGGTCGATGAAGGCCGCAAAATTGCCGAAGCCGTTGACGGTAATGCGGCCTTCGGGCCAGAGCATCCCGTCGTTGTTCTCGTTGCCCACCTGCACCCACTCGGGGGTGATGCCATTGGTTTTGAGCAGCGTAAGTACCGAGAAGGTATGGTCGTACACCGCCTGCTTGAGCTGGGCCACAGTGTAATTCTGCCAGGCGGCGGGCTTGGCCTGCTGGCCGGGGTCGGCCCAGGTATCGCTGTAGTGAAAGTCGATGAGCAGGCGCTGCCCCAGGGCCTGGGCGCGTTTGGCCTTGGCCAGTACGTCGGCCGAGCCGGAATAGCCGGTAGTCGGATTCACCCACACCCGCAGCCGGATGGTGTTCAGGGCGTAATCGTCGCGCAGCAGCTGAAATAAGTCCTGCTGGGTGCCAGCCTTATTAATGAACTTATAGTTGGCCGCTTCCATCTCGGTCACCCAGCTCACGTCGGCCCCCTTGGCAAAGGCGGGAGTAGTCTGGGCAGTGGCAGACTGCCAGCAGCCGAGCAGCAGCAGGGCGGCGGTCAGGCGGGTAAAGGGGGGCATGGGGCAGGGAGGATGGGTGGGTGGAAAGAAGTGATTAGCCGAAAGTTATTCTATTATTTGCTCGCAATGTTTGCCTAGGAATGAGCGCTAAAGCAAGTTGGAAGGACTCATCTGTAAGGACTAAAAAAAGTCCGTCATGCTGAGCTTGCGAAGCATCTTCTCACGCACGGATAGTCTATCTCACCGTGAGAAGATGCTTCGCAAGCTCAGCATGACAGTAGCGGTTTAGGTGGCGAGGCTTTCAGAGTTAGAATCCAGCATAATAATCCGCTGGTATAGCACCTCATCTCAGGCTACCGCAGCACTACCGACTCCACATCAATCTGCAACTGCTCGCCGAGGCTGGCGGGCTGGTCCACGATAAGCTGCAATACCTCTACCTCGGCCAGCCGGAAGGCCGGGCTGGCGGCGGGGCTGTACGTAAGCGGCAAAAAGCCCGGGTAGGGCCGGGGCGTGAGCAGCAGCGGAGCCGGCCGCAACGCGCTGAGCGGCACCCGCGCCTCGCCGCCCGCGGCCGGGGCGGGCACGGCGGCCTCGTAGGCCACCCCGTCGCGGGAAACGAGCGCCACCCGCAGGTGCGTAGCCGCCGGCTGGTTGCTGCTAGCCTTGATAATCAACTCGCTGAAATTACCCAAGTCTGTGCGCCGCCCGGCCAGCTTCGGCCCCAGAAAGGCCCGCAACGCCGAGGCCGGGCCGGGCGCGGGGGCCGGCTGGCCCGGCTTGGCCGGGTTCACGAGCAGGCGCAGGGCCAGCGTCCCGCCGGCGGTGGAGGTGTAGTCGGTCCAGTTGGTCCAGCTGATGCCCTTGGCCTCGACGGCGTCGCGGTCGAGGGCGGCGGTGAAGAGTGGCAACGGGGCCGTGGGGGCCACGAGCGGTACTTCCCAGGGCGTGGCGGCAGGGTAAAAGTCCCAGTCGCGCGGAGTTCCTGGCTGGCCACCGGGGAACGTGAGGGCGGGCTGGCCCGGCTTTTTCAGTACCACCCAGTAGCGCAGCAAGCCGGGGTAGGTGAGGGCGGCGGGCACGCTGGCCGTCCAGGTATTGGCCGGGCCGGGCTGCATGGGCAGGCTGCTGGTGGGGCCGTAGTAGTGCTGGGCTACCAACAGCACGCTGTCTTGCGGCTCGGCGCCGGCTACCGTGGCCGCGACGGCCAGCGGCTGCCCGGCCGTGGCCTGAATGGCGGGTAGGTGCCGCACCTGCGGTGCGCC
>CAJYVK010000318.1 GCA_913778455.1 uncultured Hymenobacter sp.
GCACCGACCGCTACCGCTGGGTGCAGCCTGCCCGGCGCGACAGCGCCGGGGCGGCCCGCGCCGACTCGGTCCTGCTGTGCTACCGGGTGCTACCCTTGTCGTTGCTACGCGCCCGCTACCGCCGCCCGCGCCGCCTTATGGATAGCCTCGATTTTCGCGACCGGCCCATGCTGCGGCTGGAAGATTTTTCGCAGAAAGAGCAGATTATTAGTACGCCGGGTATTAATAAGACGGGGAATCTGAGCCGGGGCGTTTCCTTCGGCAATACTCAGAACGTATTCGTCAACTCGGCGCTGAACTTGCAGCTCGAAGGGCAGCTGACGGAGAAAATTCGCCTCACAGCGGCCATTTCCGACCAGAACGTACCTTTCCAGCCCGAGGGTAATACCCAGACGCTTCAGCAGTTCGATAAAATCTACCTGACCCTCACCGGGCCGCAGTGGAACCTGACGGCTGGTGACGTGGTGCTGCGCAACAAGCCCGACTACTTTTTGCGCTACTATAAAAACATCCAGGGTGCGGCCGTGGAGGCCAACCTGGGTGCGCCCGGCCCCCAGCCGCTGCAAGCCGGGGCGAGCAACAACAGCGTCAGCAACGCGCCGCCCTCTTCGTTCACGACGTACACCAACGGCGTGACCAACAACAGCGCCGCGCCGCCCGGCACTGGGGTAGCGCCGCTGACCCCGCCCACCACGGCCGTGCCCCCGGGCCAGCCGTTGCCCGGCACGCCGCCGGTACCCAGCGGTAGCAGCGCGGTCACCATTTTTGACAAGCTGGGGCAGATTCGCTCGTCTACGCTGGTGGCGGGCGGGGTGGCCAAGGGCAAATTTGCCAGCCTCGACCTCGTGCCCATCGACAACGTGCAGGGGCCGTACCGTCTTACCGGTCCCAATGGCGAGCAGTTTATCATCGTGCTGGCCGGCTCGGAGCGCGTGTACCTCGATGGCCGGCTCCAGACGCGGGGCTTCGACTACGACTACGTCATCGACTACAACCTGGCCGAGGTCACGTTTTCACCCCGCCACCTCATTACCAGCAATTCGCGTCTGAAGGTCGATTTTGAATATTCCGACCTCAACTACGCCCGCTCGCTCTACACTGTGAGTCACTACCAGCAGGTGGGCAAGCTCAACCTGCGCGGCAATTTTTACCAGGAAGCCGACAACCCCGACAACGCGGCCAACCTCACGCTCTCGTTTCAGGACCAGCAGCTGCTGCGGGCCGCCGGCAACGTGTCGCAGGTGCCGGCGCTGGGTGGTACGCGGGCGGCCTTCAACCGCGCCCAGGTGCAGTACAACCGCGTGGCCCGGCTTAACCCCGGCACCGGGCTGCTCGACTCGGTATTCGTGTACGCCCGCGACTCGCTCAGCGCGGTGTACACGGTGCGCTTTACCGACGTGGGCGCGGGGCTGGGCGATTACAATCTGAGCACGACCAACGTGAATGCCAACGGCCGCGTGTACGAGTACGCGGGCGCGGGCCTGGGCCGCTACCGGGCGGTGCGCATCCTGCCCACGCCGCTGCTCAAGCAGATGGTGACCGGCGGAGCTACTTACCAGCTCGACCCCACGACCGCCGTGTTCGTGGACGTGGCGAGCTCGCAGCTTCAGCGCAACCGCTTTGCCGTGGGGACCGAGGACAAGGGCGGCGCCTTCCGGGTGGGCTACACGGTGCAGGATCGCGCATTGCCTGGCTGGGTGCCCGCCGCCCTGCGGCAGTACCGCCTGCGCTCGGCGTTCGACTTCGAGCACACCGCGCCTAAGTTCGCGCCCATCGACCGCTACCGCGACATCGAGTTCGACCGCAACTGGAGTGCCACCAGCACTGCCAATGCTACGGTAATCGTACCCCGGGAAGACAATATTTTGAATTTTGCCCTCGGCTTTACCCGCGATGCCAGCCACGCCTTCAACTACCGCGTGAGCCACCGCAACCGGCCCGGCGAGGTGCGCGGCATTCAGCAGTGGCTGGACGTGGCCCAGCAGGTGGGCCGGCTGGAACTGCGCGGCTCGCTCTTCCTGCTCAACTCGCAGGCCGGGCGCTACCAGTCGACCTGGGGCCGGGGCGAGGCCAGCCTGCGCTACGGCGGCGGGCAGCTCATTCCGAGCTACACCTATCGCTTCGATAAAAACCGGGTTGTTTCGCCCCAGGGCGATACCATTCGCTCGGCCAACTACTTCGACGAGCACACGCTCGCGCTGCAAAGCCCCGACTCGGGGCGCACCCGCTACGGCCTGAGCTACAGCCTGCGGCGCGACCGCACGCCCACCGCCGAGCAAAATAACCTCGATCTGCACAATCAGGCCCAGACCGTGCAAGGCAACCTTACTACCCGCCTCGGCCGCAGCCAGGATTTGCGCCTCATCGCCACCTACCGCGATGTAAACCTCGTGAGCCGCCCCGACAGCGCCCGCCAGCGCAATCTGCTGGGTAAAATCGACTACAACCTGGGGTTGCTGCAAAATCAAATCCGCTCCGAGCTGAGCTACAGCGTGCAAACCGGCCGTGAGCTACGCCGCGACTTCTCCTTCCTGGCCGTGCCCGCCGGGCAGGGCACGCACTACTACGCCGGCGACCTCAACCAGAACGGCGTGCAGGACAAGGATGAGTTTCTGGAAGCCCAAACCCCGGATGCCCAGTACCGCACCTACATCAAGGTGTACCTGCCCACCGCCGACTACATCACCGCCTACCAGAACCGGCTCAGCTACCGCCTCACCGTGGCGGCCCCGCGCGGCTGGCGCGAGGCTGGGGCCTGGCGTGCCGCGCTCGCCCGCTTCAGCAGCGTGAGCAGCATTACCGTGGATCGTCGTACTACCAGCCCAGTGCTGCTGGCCCGCCTTAGCCCGTTCAGCTTCAGTAAGGAAGATGAGAAGCTGTTGGCTTTCAATCAGCTGCTGCGCAACACGGTGTATTTCAACCGGGCCAATCCCGTATTCGGGGCGGAGCTCACCTTGCAGCAAACCCAGCAGAAAACCCTGCTTACCCAGGGCTTCGACCTACGCAACCTCTACACGCAGAGCCTGCTGCTGCGCCGCACCCTGGCCCGCTCGTTCACGGCGCGTCTCACCGCCGCCCGCGACGTGCGCGAGGCCCAGGCTACCTACTCCGAGGCCCGCAATTTTAAGCTGCTCATTTACACCGCCCAGCCCGAGCTTAGCTACCAGCCCAGCCCCGCACTACGCTTCACCGGCTCGCTGCTGCACACCAGCAAGATGAACGTGCTGCCCACCCGCGATGCCGACAGCAACGGTAGCTTCGACGACCTGGGCCTTGAAACCCGCCTGAGCCAGGTGGGCAAGCGCACGCTCACGGCCGCGACCCACGTCACGCGGGTAGCGTTTACGGGCGACGTAGCCTCGGTGGTGGGCCTCGAAATTCTGCAAGCGCTGCGCCCCGGCACTAATTACACCTGGAACCTCAACCTGGAGCAGCGCTTGGCTAATGGGTTGAACGTCAACGTAGCGTACGATGGTCGCAAGGCCAGCGGGCTGGGCGTGGTGCACACCGGCCGCATGCAGGTGGCGGTGCTATTCTGAGAAATCGGCCGGGGTTGTTGCGCCAAATCGGGCGAGGTAGTAACTTGGAAATCCTTTTATTGCCTGGGGCGCAGAATTTTGCCATGCTTTCCTTCTTTCTCAACGACCAGCCCATCCACACTAGCGAGCCGGCCGGCAGCGCTCTGCTCGACTTCGTGCGCTACCACGAGCACCTGACGGGCACCAAGATCGGCTGCCGCGAGGGCGACTGCGGAGCCTGCACCGTGCTCGTGGGCGAGCTGGCCGAGGACGGGCAACGCGTTCACTACCAAAGTATGACGAGCTGCCTCACGCCGCTCGGCAACTGCCAGGGCAAGCACGTGGTCACGGTGGAGGGCATCAACCAGGCCAGCGGGCAGCTCACGCCGGTGCAACAGGCCATCGTGGACCACCACGGGGCGCAGTGCGGCTTTTGCACGGTGGGCTTCGTGATGTCGCTCACCGGCCATAGCCTCGGTGAAAAGCCCGTGACCGAGCAGAGTACCCGCGCTGCCATCGACGGCAATATCTGTCGCTGTACCGGCTATAAGTCGCTGGAGCGGGCCGCTGCCCAGCTCAGCGCCGAGTTGGCAGCCCGCCCTGGTGCCGACAGCGTGCGGTGGTTGAGCGAGCAGCAGTACGTACCAACTTACTTCGAGCAGATGCCCGCCCGGCTGGCTGCCCTGCGTGCCGCCACGGCCGCCCAACCCGCAGTAGCGCCAGCCAGCAACGGCCACGCCCCCAGCCCCGGTACCATCTCCACCTCACCCAGCGGCCACGCCCAAAGCCAGAACGGCCACTCACCACTTCACCACTTCACTAGTTCACCGCTGCTGGGCGGCGGCACCGACTTGCTGGTGCAGCGCCTCGACGAGCTGCGGCAGGAGCCCGTGCGCCTGCTCTTCGACCACGGCCCGCGCGGCGTGCGGCAGGCGGCGGGACGCGTGGTGCTGGGGGCCGCCACCACGGCCAGCCAGTTGGTGGAGTCGGAGGTGATGCGTGGCCTGCTGCCCCGGCTGCCCGACTACCTCAAGCTGGTGTCGAGTACGCCCATTCGCAACATGGGCACAGTAGCGGGCAACTTCGTCAATGCCTCGCCCATTGGGGATTTGACGATATTATTTCTGGCCTTAGGGGCCGACGTTACCCTGCGCAGTGCCGCTGGCATCAGCCGCGAATTGCCGCTGGCCGAGCTGTACTTGGGCTATAAAAAGCTGGCGAAAGCGGCCGACGAGCAGCTTATTGAAATTAGCTTTCCGGCCCCGCAGGCCGACGATGTATTCAACTTCGAAAAGGTATCCAAGCGCACCCATCTCGACATTGCCAGCGTGAACACCGCCGCCTGGCTGCGCCTCGACAACGGCGTCATCAGCGCCGCCCGGCTCTCGGCCGGTGGGGTAGGGCCAGTGCCGCTGCTGCTGGTTCGCACCGGGGAGTACCTAGTGGGCCGCAAGCTGAGCGCCGATACGGTAACCGGGGCCAACGAGGTGATGCAGGAGGAAATTAGTCCCATCGGCGACGTGCGCGGCACGGCGGGCTACAAGCGGCTGTTGCTGCGGCAGTTGCTCTTCGCGCACTTCCTGCGCTTTGCCCCGGAGCTGACGCTGGCGGAATTGCTCTGAAAAAGAAACATAACCTATCGGTCATGCTGAGCTTGCGAAGCATCTTATCACGTCCAAGCGAGCCGCTCTGACCTGACAAGATGCTTCGCAAGCTCAGCATGACAAGCGTAAAAAATAGTAAGGAACAACGGCCAGCCATGAACCACCTCGACCCCCAGCGCCACGTGCGCGGCGAATCGCAGTACCTCGACGATGTGCCCGTGCAGCAGGGTACGCTTTACGCGGCCGTGTACGAGTCGCCGCTGGCGCATGGGGTACTCAGAAGCCTTGACGTGAGTGCCGCGCAGCAAGCGCCCGGCGTGGTGCGCATTCTTACCGCCGCCGATATTCCCGGCCGCAACCAGATCGGCGGCATTGTGCCCGACGAGCCGCTGCTGGCCGAGGGGCACGTGCATTTTCGAGGGCAGCCGGTGGCGCTGGTGCTGGCCCGCACCGAGGCCCAGGCCCACGCCGCGCTCAAGCTTATTGGGGCGGATATCGAGCCGCTGCCCATTATTACCGACCCGCGCCAGGCCGCCGCGCAGGGCGAGCTGATCGTGCCGCCGCGCACCTTCCGCATCGGGGATTCGGCGGGGGCTTTTGCCGAGTGCACGCACGTGTTCGAGGGCGTGGCGGAGAGCGGCGGACAGGAGCACTTGTACATCGAAACGCAGGGGGCCTACGCTTTCCCGACTGAGCTGGGCGGGGTTAAAATCATTTCTTCGACGCAGGGGCCGACGGCCGTGCAGCGGCACTGCGCCGTGGTGCTGGGCGTGGGCATGCACCAGGTGGAAGTAGACGTGACGCGCCTCGGCGGCGGCTTCGGCGGCAAGGAAGATCAGGCCACGCCCTGGGGCTGCCTGGCTGCGCTGGGGGCATTCGTCGCTAAAAAGCCCGTTAAGCTCGTGCTCGACCGCATGGCCGATATGCGCATGACCGGCAAGCGCCACCCGTACTCATCCGACTTCAAAATCGGGCTGAGCGCCGACCTGAAAATTCTGGCCTACGAAGTCACGTATTACCAGAACGCCGGGGCCGCCGCCGACCTCTCGCCGGCCGTGCTGGAGCGTACGCTCTTCCACACCACTAATGCCTACCGCATTCCCAACGTGACGGCCACGGCCAATTCGTGCCGGACCAACCTGCCGCCCAACACGGCTTTTCGGGGCTTTGGAGGGCCGCAGGGCATGTTCGTCATTGAGTCGGCCATTACCAAGGCGGCCGAGGAGCTGGGCGTGCTGCCGAGCGACATCCAGCGGCGCAACCTGCTGCGTGAGGGCGACTTGTTTCCCTACCGCCAGGCGGCCGAGGGCTGCCATGCCGAGCAGGCCTGGGATACCGCCGCTGAGCTATTCAACCTGGCGGGCCAGCGGGCCGCCGTGGCGCAATTTAACCGGGAAAACCGGCTGTTCAAGAAGGGGTTGGCAATGATGCCCATCTGCTTCGGGATCTCGTTTACCAAGACGTTCATGAACCAGACGCGGGCCTTGGTGCACATCTACACCGACGGCTCGGTAGGCATCAGCACCGGCGCGGTGGAAATGGGGCAGGGCGTGAACGCCAAAATTGCGCAGGTGGCGGCCAGTACGCTGGGCATTTCGATTAGTCGCATTAAAATCGAAACTACCAACACTACCCGCGTAGCTAATACGTCGCCCAGCGCGGCCAGCGCCACCGCCGACCTCAACGGCAAGGCCACGCAGCTGGCCTGCCAGGCGCTGCGCGAGCGGCTACTGCGCCACGCCAGTACCGAATTTGCGGTGGACTACGAGGGGATTGCTATCGAAAACGAGCAGGTGCTGGCCGCTGGTATTCCGGCCGAGACTACCTGGGAAAAATTGGTCAGCAGCGCCTTCGTGCGGCGCGTGTCGCTCACCGAGAATGCCCACTACGCCACGCCGGGCGTGCACTTCGATGCCAGCACCGAAAGCGGCCACCCCTTTGCCTACCACGTGTACGGCACGGCCCTGATCACGGCCACCGTCGATTGCCTGCGCGGCACCTACACCATCGATAGCGTGCAGATTGCCCACGACTTCGGCCAGAGCTTCAGTCCGGCCATTGACCGGGGGCAGATTGAGGGCGGCGCGGTGCAGGGCATCGGCTGGATGACGTTGGAAGAGGTAAGCTACAACGCCGAAGGCCGCTTGCTTAGCAATTCGCTCAACAGCTACAAGATTCCCGACCTGTACGCCGTACCTGCCGTGCTCGACGTGCATTTTCTCGATACGCCCGGCCACCCCAACGCGATCCTGCGCAGCAAGGCCGTGGGCGAGCCGCCCCTGATGTACGGCATCGGGGCCTACTTCGCGCTGCGGGCGGCGGTGCGGGCCTTTCAGCCCGGCGTAGCCCTGCCGCTGGCCGCCCCCCTGACGCCCGAGCGCGTGCTCGGCGGGCTGTATCCGGAGTTTGCGGTGCAGCGGCCAGCCATCGCGGAATAAAACTGACTGGGCTGATTTTAGGTGGGAGCGGGGGCCAGCCCAGCAGCGTGGCTGGCCCGTTTCGTCAGTGCCCGCCGCCGTCGGAGTGACGGGCGCCGGTCGGTGGATTCGAACTGCCTAGTACCGTGGTATGAGCAATGTGCAACTAATTCAAGCCATTGCTCAACCCTTGATTAAAAGGACATTAAAAAACGTATTGGGGTAAACCGGAAGGAAGCCTATCCTCGTAGGGGTTGAGCTAAGTCACTTAATGGCTTAGGTTTTCAAGGTTGCCTATTTTCCACTTTACGCTTTTTTTTCATGCCCCAATCCTTACTTGCACCGTCGGCCATGGGTCGGCGGTTCCTCCTCACGCTGGGCACTGCGGCGGGCTTTGCGCTGGCGCTGGCCGCACCAAAGACGGTGCAGGCCCAAACCGTGTTTGGGCTGTCGGGTACCGACTTGACGTCGATTAACCTAGCCTCGCCGAATAATTCGCAAACGCGCGTGCCCATCACGGGCGTTACCGCTGGGCAAACGCTGGTGGGCATTGACTTCCGGCCCGCGACTGGCGAGTTGTTTGCGCTGGGCTACGACGCCACTACAGCTGGCAACAACGCCCGGCTGTACGTACTCAACCAAAGCACGGCCGTGGCTACGCCGGTGGGCTCCGGGGCCATTCGGCTGGAGCTGGGGGGTAGCTCCGACCGCATTGCCTTCGATTTTAACCCCACCGTGGACCGCATTCGGGTGGCAGGCACCAACGACGCTAATTACCGCCTCAATCCCAACAACGGGGCCATAGTGGATAGCGACCCCAACACCGCCGGTACCCAGCCCGACGGCACCCTGGCCTACGTGGCCGGCGATGCCAACGCCGGGCAAAACCCATTTATCGGGACGGCGGCCTACACCAACTCGTTTATCGGGACGACCAGCACGACGCTCTACTACATCGACGAGCAGCGCAGCCAGTTGGTGCGCTCCGACAACCCCAATACGGGTACGCTGGCTACGGTGGCGACTATCAACCCCACGGCGGGTGGTAACCCGACGCCCATCAACGCGCCCGGGGCCAGCACCGACCTGGATATCTACACCTTCGGGCCCAACGACCAGCAGTCCTACCTGAACGTGAACCAGGTGGACGGCAGCGGCAATTATATCTCGTTTATCTACCGCCTGAACCTGGCTACGGGGGCCACCTCGTTTGTCGGGTTTGTCAATGGCACGGGCGTGGGTATTACGGACATTGCCGTGCGCATCGACCGCACGGCCCCGGCCCCGAGCGGGCGCCTGCTGTACGCGGTGAGCACCAACAGTACCCTGCTCAGCTTCTATTCGGGTACGCCGGGCTACATTAATTCGGCGGTGGCCATTACGGGCATCGCCACCGGGCAAACGCTGGTGGGCACCGACTTCCGGCCCAATACCGGACAACTGTTTGGCCTGGGCTACAACACGAGCACCGGCGAGTCGCGCCTCTACACCATCGACCTGACCACGGCCGTGGCTACGCCGGTGGGCAGCGGCCCCATCACGCTGGCGCTGGGCGGCGCGACCGACAACATCGGGTTTGACTTCAACCCCACCGTGGACCGCATCCGGGTGGTGAGCACCAACCGCGCCGACTACCGCCTCAACCCAAACAACGGGGCGCTGGCCTTTACGGACGGCAACCTAACTTACGCGGGTACCGACACCAACAACGGGCAGACGCCCCGCGTCGGCTCGGTGGGCTACACCAACAGTTACCCGGGCAGCACCAGCACCACGCTCTACAACATCGACGAGGCGCGCAACACGCTGACCACGCAAAATCCGCCTAACTCGGGCACCCTGAATACGGTGGGCACGCTGGCCGTCCAGCTGAACGCCTCCAATGCCCTGGTGGACCTGGACGTGTACTTCGACCGCACCAACCTAGTGAACGAGACCTACCTGGCGGCTAACCCCAACGGGCAGACTACCAGCAATCTCTACACGGTGACGCTGGGCACGGCCGGCGCTAATCTGGTGGGAGCCATCGGCCTGGGTATTCCGGTGCGCGACATCTCGGCGCAGCTGGCGGGGGCCGATGCCACGGCGGCGCTTACCGGGCGGCTGCTGTACGGCGTGGCTGGCGGTAACCTCGTGTCGTTCGACTCGGGCAATCCGACCGTTATCCGCACGGCGGTAAATATTACCGGCCTGCCGGCTGATGGCTCGCAGGTGCTGGCGGGGACTGACTTCCGGCCTGCTAATGGTACGCTGTATGCCCTGGGCTACAACATCGGCACGCAGCAAGGCCAACTGTATACGCTGGACTTGACCACCGGCGCGCTGACCGCCGTTGGTAACGCGACTTCCATGCCGCTGGGCGCCAACGCGGCCAGCATCGGGTTCGACTTCAACCCCACGGTGGACCTCATCCGGGTAGTATCGGGGGCTAACCAGGCCAACCTACGCGTGAGCCCCGTGACCGGAACCGTTGTTTCTACTGACGGTGACCTATTCAATTCCAGCGGCACGCCGGTGCTGACCGGGGTGGCCTACACGAACAACGACAATAACGCTAATACTGGGACCACGCTATATGGGATTGATCAATCTCGTAGTGTGCTGCTACGGTCTACCAATGCCAACGCCGGTACCTACGTGGACCAAGGTAGTGGGCTGGGCGTGACGCTGAACACCGCGCTCGGGGCGGACTTTGACATCTACAGCGACCTGAGTAACGCTACTTCCCCCGCTAATTCGGCTTTCCTGGCGGCGGCGGCTTCGGGTGCCAGCTTCGACAACCTGTACACTGTGAACCTGGCGGCGGGCACGGCCAGCTCAGTAGGCCGCATCGGCTCGGGCTCGAACCTGACCGGCCTGGCGGCTTTCCTCACGCCCGGCCCCATCATTCCCACGGGCTTGGTCTGGACCGGGGCCACGAACACCGACTGGGGTACGGCTAGTAACTGGGCTCCCGCCCAGGTGCCTACCGCCACCGATAACGTGACCATCCTAGACGTTACTAACGACCCCGTAGTGAGCGGCAACCAACTGGCTAATGGACTGACGCTGGCCTCCGGCGCAGTACTCACCCTGGCTGATGCCTCGGTGCTGAGCGTAAGCGGTAACATTACCAACAACTCGGCGACCGTCACGTTTGCGGGTAACGGCACGGGCAGCGTTACGCTGGCGGGCACGGCCGCCCAAACCATCAGCGGCACGCTGACCACCTTCCCCAACCTGACTACCAGCAGCGCGGCCGCGACTAATTTCGGCGGCCCGGTGGCGATCCGGCGCGGCCTCACGGTGCGCAACTCGCTCGTGACCAACGGTCAAACGCTGACCCTGCTTTCGAGCGCGGCTGGCACGGCCTACATCGTATCAAGCGGCGGCACCATCACCGGCAACGTGACCGTGCAGCGCTACATCGACCCCAGCCTAAACAGCGGCGCGGGCTACCGCCACTACTCGGCGCCGGTGAGCAATACCACCGTGGCTGACCTTACCACCAGCACCTACTCGCCCGTGGTGAACCCGGCCTATAACACGGCGGGTAACACCGCGACGCCCTTCCCCACGGTGTTTGGCTTCGATGAAACTCGCGTGAACACCAGCGGCAGCGCGGGCACCACCGATTTCGACAAAGGCTACTTCTCGCCCACGGCGCTCAGCGACGCGATGGAAGTAAGCCGGGGCTACACGGTGAATATCAACGCGTCGGAGCTGGTTGATTTCGTAGGTACGCCCAACGACGGCACCACGCCCATCGTGGCCAGTGGCCTCACCCGCGGCACCCAGACGCAGAGCGGCTGGCACCTGCGCGGCAACCCCTTCCCCTCGGCCCTCGACTGGAACCTGATGGTGAGCAATAACCGCCTCAGCGGCGTTGATAATGCGCTGTTTGTATTCAAAAGCAGCGGCCAGTACACGGGCTCCTACGCGGCGTACGTGGGGGGCTTTGGTACCAACGGCGGAACCAACGTGGTACCGCTGGGCCAGGGCTTCTTCGTGCGGACCACCGCCGCTGGCACTACCGGCAGCCTGACCTTCACCAACAGTGAGCGCATTACCACCTTCGACGCCACGCCCTTGCAGCGCACCACCGCCGATACCCGACCCCAGCTCACGCTGGCCCTGGGTAATGCCACGGCCCGCACCCAGGCTATCGTGTACATGGAAGCCGGGGCTACCACTGGCTACGACCGCACCTTCGACGCCAGCTTCCTGCCCGGCTCCAACGGCCTGACCCTGGCCCTGGAAGCCGGTGCCGAGCGCCTCGTTATCGACGGTCTGCCCGCCCTCACGGGCGCGGAAGTCACCGTACCCCTGCAAATTGCCGCCGCCACGGCTGGCACTTACAATCTACAGGTCGATGCGCTGGCCAACTTACCGGGCGGCTACTTCGCCTACTTGCGCGACGGCCTCACGGGCACCTACACCAGCCTGAGCGCTGGCACCAGCCTGCCGCTCCCGCTGGCCGCCAATGCGGCGGCCGGGGGCCGCTACGCGCTCGTCTTCACCACGCAGGCCCGCACGCTGGCCACGGCTCCGGCCGCGCTGGCCCAGCTAGCCTCGGTGTATCCCAACCCGGCCCACGGCTCGGCTACGCTGCTGCTGCCCGTGGCTCTGCGCGGCCAGCAGGCCACGACCGTGAAGGTGACCGACAACCTCGGCCGCACGGTGTTGAGCCGCACCCTGGCCGCCGGCGCGGCTGAGACCCTGGAGCTGCCTACCGCCACCCTGGCCCCCGGTATCTACTCGGTGCTGGCGCACACTGCCGCTGGCCTGGTAGCTAAGCGTCTAGTGGTTGAGTAATTAGGTAGTCCCTTGCCAGCCCCGGTGCTCCGTGGGCTGGCAAGGGACTACTTTTCGTCTTTCTATCTGCTTTTCCTCTCTTTATGACCTCCATTACCTCTTTTCTCCGTCTCAGCGTCGTGGCCGCGGGCGTGTACCTACTGGCGGGCGTTGCGACGCCGGTTTTAGCTCAAAGTCCCAGCACCGGTGGACCGACACCTTCTGCTCCTGACCCCACGCAGGTGCCCATCGATGGCGGGGCCTCGCTACTGCTGGCTGCCGGAGCCGCCTATGGCCTCAAGCGCCTGCGCACCGCCCGGCGCACCAAGGCTGAGTAACTCCCGGATTTTATTTGCCCAAACAGGCCCCCGAAACAGCGTTTCGGGGGCCTGTTTGCGTGTGCGCTGTTTGTTGATCGGCTGGCGCTTGCTACTAGCTGCCCGGGGTGGGGCGACCATGCCCGGGCAGCTAGTAGCAAGCGCCAATCTACTCGACTGCTCCAAATGGACTTTACCCCTGCCGCCAGCGGCCAGCATCCAGGCCCAGCGTCACGAGTAGCGCGTGGGGCAGCGTCACTACCGAGGCGGCCAGCAGCGCTAGGCCGATGAGCGTCGGCCCGCTCGCCGCCCGCGCCCAGGCCAGCCCGTACAGCCCAGCCAGCGCCACTACGCTGATGGCCAGCAGCGGTGCCGAGCGGCGCAGAAAGAAACCCACCTGCGCCCGCAGCCCGACCCAGTTACCGCTGAACGGCTGGCCCATTACTTCGCTCATGCGCAGTACGTGTCGTAGACTGTGCCAGAACACAAAGTACACGCTGGCCGATAAGAGGGGCGGCAGGGCCAGCAGCAAAAAGCTGAGCAGAAGAACTTCCTGCATGTCGGTGTAGGCTAGCCGCAACTGCCGCGTCAGCCAATAGCTGAGCCACAAGCCCAAGTGGCCGGCCAGCACCAGCGGGCCGAGCCAATCCGCCGCTGCATCTAAGGTGGCGGGGCTCACGGGGGCGGCCCCCACCAGCGCCGCGAGATCGTTGAGGAGCGTTCGCGTTTCGACGGGCCAAAACCAGAGCGGTACGGCAAATAGTAAGCTACCGCGCAATAAACTATGCCCCAGCCACTGTGCCCGGTGGCGGGCGGGCGGCGCATCGCCCGAACCCCAGTGCCAGGCCGACAATCCCAGAAAAAACACCAGCGCCAGCCCTGGTCGCCACCACCACAGGGAGCCCACGGCCGCCGCCAACCCCAGGTAGCCAGCCAGAAATACCGTCCAGTAGCGTCCTGGGTGCCGCGCCAGCGCGGGATGCGTGGCCGGTACTACGTAGTGGTCGCAGGCCCCGTGCGCTACGCCCAGTAGCACCAGGCCCAGCAGCAGCGCCGGCCCCAGCACCCAACTCGCCCAGGCCGGGGCCAGCCAGCCCAGCAGCCCGGCCGTCAGCACCACCCCGTAGGAGCAGTACTGGGGCCGGGCCAGGGCCAAGCTAGGCCGTAGCGTAGCCATCGACCACTTTCTTTTCGTCGAGGCGCTCGTCGAGTAGGCGCTTGCCTACCAGGTAAGCCACGATGGCGATACCTACCTTGTTGAACACATCAAAAATGCTGAAGGCGATGTGGATGTAATTCAAATCGATGCTCGTGAGCGTGAGCATATAGCCCAGCGGGTACACGCCCCAAGTCGTAACCGTGGTGAGGCCGATGAAGCGGAAACCCCAGCGCTCGGTATCGTTGCCACGCGCCGCGAAGCGCTTATACAGCCCGTACAGGGCTAGCAGGGCCACTACGTAGCCTACCGTTGAAATGGCGCCCCACAGCAGCTTGCCGCTGGCAATAATTTCGCCCGTCGCCGTTAGCTGCTGCTCGCCGATGTAGCCCGTGAGCACCATAAAAAAGTCGGCCAGCATCATCACCGTGATGGCCGTAGCGGCCTCGTGGAAGCGGATGCGCAACATCGACGCGGCCTTGAGCAGCAGCAGCGGCGTAGTTACGGCCCAGTCCATGTAGCGGTACTGGCCGATGGCCTGGTAGCTGTGCCGGATGAGCGCCGCCCGCGCCCCGGGGTCGGTCAGGTGGCTGAGGTCTTGCAGCATGCCGTGGTAAAACCGGGTGATGAGCAGGTACGACACCCCCGCCACTACGGCAATCACCCCCCCGTAGGCCCGCGAAATGCGGTGCTCGGGGGCCACGCTCTGGTTGGTGAGTACGCTGAAAAACACGTTGCCTAGAAAGCAATAGCTTGCAACGGTCATGAAAAAATACGTGAGCATTGGCAACATGCCCACTTCCCCGGCGGTGGGGACAAACTCGGTAGCGAACGTCATGGAAAAGGGAGGAAGGAAAAGGCGAAAAAATGCGTCTGCTTCCTTACGTGCCTCTGTTGCGAAGTGTTGGCTAGCAATGATCTGAGAATGTGTGAATTAATAATGAATATTAAGTGAAGAGCTGGGGTTTGCTATGCCTGGCAGCGACAAGCAAGCTGCTCAGTATAAAGCAGCAAACCCCGGCTGCCGGTCCCCGTCCAACTAGGCGAGCGCGACCGACAACCGGGGCTAAATTTTTTGATTTAAGGGGCGAAAGAAGCGCGTCGCCGACTGCTCGCTGCTGCTTGGGGGCTACGCCTTGCGGCGGCGTCCTTGCAGAATGCGATAAAAAGAGCGCGTCTCAATTTCCTCAATGGAGAGGCCGGTGGGCGTGATGTCTTCCTCCGAGATGGCTCCGCAGTTCAGGGCTTTGAGGAAGAAGTTAAGCAGGCCCTGGCCGGTGGCGGCATCGTCGAAAATATCGCCCGTGAGGGTAGAGATGGCCGCCCGGTCGACGAAGGTTTTGAGCCGGTGCACGGCGCTTTCGTAGGAACTGAGAAAGAAATTATAAGTAGCCGCGTAGCGCATGGGCAATTGGGCGGGGTTGAGGTCCCAGCCCTGGTAGAGGCCGCCGATGAGCGAGTGCATGGTGTGCCCGTAGGCCTGCCGCCAGCCGCTGTGCACGGCCTCCTGGTTTTCGCGCAGCTGGGCAAAGGTCAGGTGCTCACCCCGGTGCGGGCCGATGGGCATCACGTTGGTCGCGCCGTCGCTGAGCCAGATGCCGGTGCCGCCGAGCGCCACCTTGGTCATGTGGTGGGCAAAGTCGCACACGGGGTGCGCCATGGTCTGGTACCTGGCCGTGATGCCGGCCGAGGCCGTGTAGTCGTAGGTGCCGAAGTGCGCCGCGATGCAGCGCCCCTCGCTGGCCCGGATGATGCGCATGAGCGGGTTGCGGCCCTCGTCGTCCATCACGATCTGGGTGGCTTCGACCATCGTCTCCATCTTCAAAGTGCCGGGGGCCAAGTGGTTGGCTTTTTCCAATAGTTCGAAGAGGCGCACCATCGTGGTCATCTGCTCGGGGATGGTAACCTTGGGCAGCATCACCACGAAGTTGCGCGGGAGCTGGCCACCGGTGGCTTCGAGCAGGGTGCTCAAAAAGATGTCGAGCGTGCGTACGCCGCGGGCCTTGAGGTCTTCGGTAAAAGGCTTGATGCGGATGCCGATAAAGGGTGAGAGGGTACCCTGCTGCATGCCCTTGGCTACCTCGTGGGCGGCCTGCACGGCGGTGGCGTCTTCCTCGGCGTCGGGGCGGTTGCCGAAACCATCCTCGAAGTCGATGCGAAAATCCTCCACCGCCTCGGTTTTGAGCTTCTGCACCATTTTGTTGTACACGGTGTATGCCAGCCAGGCGGGCTCGCGGCGGCGCTGGTCGGCCGATAGCTTGTCGAGCCGGGCGGTGAGGGCGTGGATGTCCTTTTCGAGGGTGGGTAGGCGCTCGTGGCCGGCCAGCTCCAGCACGCGGGCCAGCTCCACGAAGTTGGGAGCGTAGGTCTGGAGGTTGCGCAGGGCGATTTCGCCCATCCGCACGCAGGTATCGGCCTTGAAGAGGTTGGCTCCGCCGTACACGGTATGCACGGGCTGGCGGTCGGGGCGGTCGCCGGGGTAGGTGTGCTGGAACTTGAGATTAGCTACGCCGAGCTGGTCGAGTAGGGCAGTGGTATCGGTATCGTGGAGGCTGAGTTTCATGGCTGGGTAGGTTTCACCGCGGAGGGCGCGGAAGGTTTCGCGGAGGAGCGCGGAAGTCAGGAGCCGCGGTAGGTGCTGTAGCCGAAGGGATTGAGCAGCAGTGGCACGTGATAGTGCGTGGCGTCGGCCACGGTAAAGCAGATTTCTACGAACGGGTAAAAGTGCGGCTGGCCCTCGCGCTCAAAGTATTCTTGGGTGAAAAACTTGAGCTTGTACGCGCCCGGGGTCAGGAGCTGCGCGGCGGGCAGCAGGTCGGGGAGGCGGCCGTCGGCGTTGGTGGTGCCGTGCGCCAGCTCGCGCCAGTCGGAGCCGGCGGGCTCGTACAGCGCAATGCGGACGCCCGCCGCCGGGCGGCCCAGGGTGGTGTCGAGTACGTGGGTGGTAAGTTGGCTCATGCGAGTAGTTTTTCGAGACGTAAGCGCGTGATTTTGGCCTGCTCGCGCATGGCAACGTGGATTTCCTGGCTGGGTTCGTGCGGCAGCCGCGCTTGCAGCAGGGCGAGCATTTCATCGGCCGACTTACCGGTGGCGCACACGATAAAGATGTAGCCAAACTTCTGTTCGTAAGCCGTATTGCCGGCGGCCAGCGCTTGCAGCGTTTCCAGCGAAGCCTGCTGTACCGCGCCCTGCTCGCCGGCCGCCCAGGCGGCGGTGCTGGCAAATTTTTCTTGCAGCGTCCGCATGTCGCCGATTTTGGGGTGGTGCGTAAAGGCCTCGCGCCAGTCGGCCTCGCCCAGGTTGTGCCAGATGCGCTCGGTCGCCTCGTAGAGCGCGGCGGCGGAGTCGAAAGGAAATTGCGCGTTGAGCGTAGCTACCCAGGCGGTGGCCCCGCAGCAAGTAGCCAGCGCCTCGGCGCGGGCGGCGGTATCCAGGGCGTTGAGAGCGGCGAGCGTCATGGGTTGTAAAAAAAATGATTTATTGATGATTGCTATCGGATCTGGTGGCCTGCCGGCGCGAGTCGCGGCGTTCTCTTTCCGCCAGTACTACGCCCAGCGTGATGCCTATCAGCGAGGTGCTACCAGCGAAAATCCAGCCCGTCGCGCCGCCCATCGAGAGGCCAGAGCTCAGTCCGACGGCTACGGCGGTGAGACTGGGCATGGCGGCAGTTTCGAGCCAGGTGGCCAGAACGGTCCGGCGGGATGGGGAGTTGGTCATTAGTTAATATGGCAAGTAGCGCGGACTTTGTAGTCCGCGTTTTATCAGCCTAACTAAACGCGGACTACAAAGTCCGCGCTACATTACTGTCGGGAAGCGGTTGACGTTCTTGTAATAGATATAGACCGACGGCTCCTTGCCGATGCTGGCCGCCCACTGCTGGCAGAACGGTGCCATCCAGATAGAATCGCCCTTTTGCACCGGGTACCATTGCTGGTCGAGCATGTAAATCGCCTGGCCCTGTAAGTACAGCAGGCCGTGCTCCATAATGTGCGTTTCGACCATCGGCAGGTTGCCGCCGGGCTGGTAGGTGAAGATGTTCACGGCCATGTCGAAGGCCAGCTCGTTGGGTAGCAGCTCCTGGATGCGCAGGGCCTCGTCGCCCATGTACACGGGGGCTTTGCTATCGTCTTTCTCCCCCCAGCACACGCCGGGCGCGGCATGGCCAGCCAGCGGCTCGTACACCTTGTGGAAGGTGAGGATCTGCGCGTTGGCCGTGGGGTTTTTGAACACGTAGTGCTGGCCGGTAGGCACGTACACGAATTTGCCCGTGGTCAGGATGCGGCTGTCGTCGCCGATGGTGGCCTGCACCTGGCCCTGCACCACGTAGAAAAAAATCTGGCTGGTCTCGGTGGTGCCCGTGAGCTGGCCGGCGTCGGTGAGGGTTACGAGCGTTTGGCAGAGACGGGCACCCATCTGCTCATTGATGATGACGTTGACGGTGCAGCCGGTCCAGCCGGGTACGTTGCTGTTGATGTAGCCGTCGGGCGCGATAATGGCGTGGTTGCGCCGGGTGACGGAGCGGGTAGTAGAGCCGAGGTGCATGAGGTGGGAGGGGGGGACTAAGGATAGAAAAAAAGTCGTCCGTCAAGCTCAGCAGGCGTCCGTTTGCCGAAGCAGCTCTGCCGCCACGTTGCTAGGCACTTCAACGAGCCTGCCAAGCTGCCTCGGCAAGAGGACGCCAGCTGAGCGTGACGGACGACTTAGGCGTATTTATCTTTCAATTCGAGTAAGAAGCGCTCGGCCACGGCCAGCGCCGCGGCCACGTCGGCCGCCTCCACGTTTTCCAGCGGGTTGTGGCTGATGCCCTTGTAGCAGCGAATAAACGCCATCGTGGCTGGCGCCACGGCCGAGGCGGGCACGGCGTCGTGGCCCGCGCCGCTCACCAGGCCCTCGACCTCGTAGCCGCTGGCCGCGATGGCCCGGCCCAGCAGGCGATTTAGCTCGGGGTCGCAGGCCACGGGGGCGGTGTATTGCACCAGTTGCCAATCGAGCCCCAGCCCACGCCGGGCCGCGATGGCTTCGGCTTGCGTCCGCAAGTCGGCGTAGGCGGCAGCGAGCTGGCCGGCGTCGGGGCTGCGCAGGTCGAGGCTATGAATGGCCTGGCCGGGAATGACGTTGCTGGCCGAATACGGAATGCGCAGTTGGCCCACCGTAGCCACCAGCCCCCGGCCGTGGGCCAGGGCAAACGCCTCGGCCGCCAGCACAAACTCGGCGGCGGCCGCCAGCGCATCCTGGCGCATGGGCATCGGTACGGTGCCGGCGTGGCCGGCCATGCCCTGCCAGGTCAGCTCCACCCGCTGCTGCCCGGCAATGGCCGTAACCAGGGCGACCGGCACCCCGCTTTCCCACAGCACCGGCCCCTGCTCGATGTGCAGCTCAAAATAGCCGAGCCATTCGGCGGCGGGCAGGGCGTCGGTAGCTAGCGCGGCCGCGTCGCCGCCCATCCCGGCCAGGGCCTGGGCCAGGGTAATGCCATCGGCATCAGTCTTTTGCAACAGCGTCGGCTCAAACGCGCCGGTGACCACCTTACTGCCCAGGTAGGTAGTGTGAAACCGCACGCCCTCTTCGTCGCTGAAGGCCATCAGCTCCAGGTCAAAAGGTAGCTCAATGCCTTGCTGGATAATGCTTTCGACCAGGTTGAGGCCCATCAGTACGCCCAGCGGCCCGTCGTACTTGCCAGCGTTCACTACCGTGTCGATGTGCGAAGCCAGCACGAAGGTTTTGGCCCCCGGTCGCCGGCTGGCCAGCCGCCCGCGCAGGTTGCCAATGCCATCGAGCCGCGTAGTGAGGCCCGCCGCCTCAAACCAGCCTTGCACCAGCGCCCGCCCCCGCACAAAAGCCGGCGTCCCAAATCGGCGCGTGACAGTGGCCCCCGTCGCGTCTTCGCTGATGGTCGCCAGCGCATCGATGCGGGCAAGAAGGTGGTTGGTACGCGTTAGGTAATCAGACATTTGAGGAGAGAAAATGTAGCGTAAGCTTTAGCTTGCGAGTGAGCGCAGCGAGCAGTTACGGTAGTGAACGTAAGCAAGCGCGGCTGCTCGCTCCGCTCGCCCGCAAGCTAAAGCTTACGCCACATGCTGTCGAACGTAAGCAAACATACACGCTCAGCGCGTCACGAATTGCCCCCGGTTGAGATGCAGAAAATTGGGGTGCCGAAAAACCTCCTCGCCCGCCAGGAACGTGTGCGTAACGACGCCCCGCAGCTCGCGGCCCAGGTAGGGCGATACCTTGTGGCGGTGGTGCAGCAGCGCCTCCGTCACGGTGAATTTTTCGTCGGCGGCCAGTACGAGCAGGTCAGCATCGTAGCCCTGCGTCAGCTGGCCTTTGCGGTGGCTTTGACCAATGAGCCGGGCGGGGTGCTGGCTGAGCCAGCGGGCCAGGTCGGGGAGGGTGGCCCCGCGCTGGTGAGCGGCGGTCCACAGCACGGGCAGGGCCAGCTGGAGCGAGGCAATGCCGCCCCAGGCCGTGGCAAAGTCACCGCTAGCCAGTTGCTTGAGGTCGGGTGGGGCGGGCGAGTGGTCGGTGGCGACGAAGTCGATGAGGCCGCTTTGCAGCGCCTGCCACAGATGCTCGTTATTAGCCCGCTCCCGAATGGGTGGCGCACACTTGAACTGCGTCTGGCCGTCGGCAATTTCTTCAGCGTTGAAGAACAGATAATGCTGGCCGGTTTCCACGGTCAGGGGCAGGCCCTGGGCCTTGGCCTCGGTGATGGCGGACAGCGCCGAGGCGGCCGATAAGTGCACGATGTGCACCGGGCAGCGATACTCGGCGCAGAGGCGGATTAGCAGGTTAATGGCTTCCTCCTCCCAGCTCGGGGGGCGCGAGGCCAGGTAATTGGGGTAGGCGCGGGTGTCGCCCTTTTTCCACTCGTCGTTTTCCTGCGATAGCTCGCAGTGCACCAGCAGCGGCAGGCCGTGGCGGGCCAGTAGCGGCATCACCTGGCGCAGGTCGGCTTCGGTGGCGTTGGGAAAGTCGTCGATGCCCGAGTGCGTCAGAAACGCCTTGAAGCCCAGCACGCCCGCCGCGATGAGCGGCGCTACCTCGGCCGCGTTGCCGGGCACGATGCCGCCCCAGAAACCCAGGTTGCAGTGCCGCTGGCCCTCGGTAGCGGCCTGCTTCAGCCGCAGGTTGGCCACCGAAGTGGTAACGGGCGCCGAGTTCAGCGGCATATCGACCAGCGTGGTGAGGCCCCCGGCCAGCGCGGCCCGGGTGCCGGTGTCGAAGCCCTCCCACTCGGTGCGGCCCGGCTCGTTGAGGTGTACGTGCGGGTCGATAACGCCCGGTAGGATGGCCGCGCTGCCCACGTCGAGCACCGGGCCGGCAACTGGGGCTTCGTAGGGCAGCACGTCGGCAATGCGGCCGGCTTGCAGCACCAGCGTGGCTGGGCGCTGGCCCTCGGGCGTGACGACCGCCGTGCTTCTCAAAAGTAAATCGGGCATAAAGCGAAGATTGGCGAGAGCGGCTGGCGACTATCTTGCCGCCCCTTCCGTGCCCGCAATCTACTGCCCCATGCCCATTAAACTCGGTACCAACGCCTACGGCAAAAACGCCGTGAACCTGTCGCGCATCATTCGCCACGCCGACCACCACGAGTTTCGGCAGGTGAGCGTGAGCGTGCAGCTGACGGGCGACTTCGAAGCCGCTCACACGCTGGGCGATAACTCGCTGATCCTGCCCACCGACACGCAGAAAAACACGGTGTACGCCCTGGCCAAGGAGCACTT
>CAJYVK010000319.1 GCA_913778455.1 uncultured Hymenobacter sp.
GCACGAGGAAGTTCCCGCCGAGCAGCTCGTCGGCCTGGAGTTTGGCCGCGCGTAGGCGCTGGTCGACGTGCTAGCATATATAAGCTGCTAGCCCGTCGCTCCTACGGTAAGGCTCGGCCGAAGGCCGCCAGCAGCGGCCCCAGCGCCACGGCGGTGGCCGGAGCTTCGGCTACGCGCAGGCTCGCCGCCTGGGTTTCGTGCAGCAGGGCCACGGCCTCCTGCACGCTGGCGCGGGCGGAAAGCACGGGGGCTCCGGCCGGGGCGGGGGCCGCGTCGGTTAGAAAGGGCAGCACCTCGGCCAGCGGGGTCACGCGCATTTCGAGGGCCAGGCGCTCGGCCTGGAAGAAGCTCCGCACAAAATCGCTGGCCGGCTGGCGCAGCAGCTCGCGGGGCGGGCCGAGCTGCTGAATCTGGCCCTGATTGAGCAGTATAACGCGGTCGGCCAGCTCGAAGGCTTCCTGCACGTCGTGGGTCACGAGCACCACCGTTTTGCGACGCAGCTCGTCCAGCTCGCGAAAATCGCGGCGCACGGCGGCGCGGGTGAGCGGGTCGAGCGCCCCGAATGGCTCGTCGAGCAGCACCACGGGCGGGTCGGCGGCCAGGGCGCGGGCCAGTCCCACGCGCTGCGCCTGCCCGCCCGAGAGCTGGGCGGGCAGCAGGTGCGCAAAGCGGGCGGCCGGCAGGTGCAGGCGCTCCAGCAGCTCGGTGGTGCGGGCGGCGGTGGCCGCGGCGGGCTGGCCCAGCAGGCCGGGCACTACGCCAATGTTCTGGGCCACGGTGTAGTGCGGCAGCAGGCCCACTTGCTGAATAACGTAGCCCATGCCGCGCCGCAGCTCCTCCGGAGCCAGCTGGCGCACGTCGCGGCCGTGAACGGCAATCGTGCCGCCGTCGGGCTCAACGAGGCGGTTGAGGGTTTTGAGCAGCGTGGTTTTGCCGCAGCCGCTGGGGCCGAGCAGCACCAGGGTTTCACCCGCGGCTACTTCAAATGACAAATCATCGACTACCACCTGCGCCCCAAAGCGCTTGGTAAGGTGCGAGACGCGGATGGCGGGCGGGGAGGACATGAAGCAAAAAGCCGGGCCGCTGGCGGCGGTCAGGCTGCCAAGGTACGCCCGCCCCGCGAAGGAGGACGGTGACGCTGGGCTGGGTTGCCGGGGAGAAGGCTGACGGGGGGGGGAGGCCAGTGGCGTACCAAACCGGCCGCCGTCCACGTTGCCTTCATCGTAGGCTAGCCCCGCCACTTCCCCCGGCCCGCGTTTTCTCCCTACTTTTGACCGTTCGCGGCCGAGGCCCCCGTGGCCCGTCCGCCCCACCGCTCTGCTGCCTTCCCTATGAAGCTACCCCCCCGGCTCACGCTGGCCGCCGCCCTGCTGGGCGCTGCCGCCGCCGAGCCCCAGCTTGCTCACGCCCAACTTACCCAAACCGCTACCGCGCCCGAGCGCTTCTTTCAGGAAGGCCTCGACCTGTTTGATCGCAAGCAGTACGGCGCCGCCCAGCAGGCCTTTGCGCAGTACATGCACGCGGCCCCCGCGCAGGTGGGCGAGCAGAGCGGCCCCGCCGCTACTAGCGGCCGCCAGGAGCGCCTGGCCGATGCCGAGTACTACTACGCCGTGAGTGGCCTCTACCTGCTGCACCCCGACGCCGAGGGGCTCATCCTCGATTTTGCCCGGCTGCACCCGGCCCACCCGCGCGCCGCAGTGGCGTACTTCGAGCTAGCCAAGTTTTACTTCGACCAGCAGAATTACGCCCAGGCCAGCACGTACTTCCAGAAGGTGGCCCCCGCCAACCTCAGCCAGAGCCAGCGGGCCGAGTCCGATTTTAAGTTGGGCTACAGCCACTTTCAGCTCAAGGAGTACGACCAGGCCCGCATTCTCTTCGACCGCAACAAGAAGGAGAACAGCCAGTACCGCTACGCCAGCGCGTACTACGCGGGCTACCTGGCCTTCCGGGCCGGCGACTACGCCGGGGCGCGTAAAGACTTGCTCGTGGCCGCCGAAAACGACGCCTACCGCAGCGTGGTGCCGGCCGTCATGACCCAGATCTACTACCGCGAGGGCAACTACGACGGCCTCATCGCCTACGCTACCAAGGCCTTGCAGCAAACGCCGCCGCCCAACAGTGCCGACGAGATTCAACTGCTCACCGGCGACGCCTACTACCAGAAGCAGGACTACAAGCAGGCCGGCCAGTACTTCGACCAGTACGCCGCCGCCCACAAGGGGAAAATCGAACCCAGCCTGCAATACAAAATCGGCTTCGCCAACTACAAAGACGGTGATTACCCGCGGGCCATTACCAACCTCAAGAACGTGGCCACCCGCCGCGACTCGCTGGGGCAGAACGCGGCCTATCACCTGGGCCTGAGCTACCTGCAAGCCGGCCAGAAAACGGCCGCCCTGGCCGCCTTCGACGCCGCCCGCCAGAGTACCATCGAGAAAACGCTTTCCGAGAACGCGACGCTCAAGTACGCCCAGGTGCAGTATGAGCTGGGCAACCTGCCCGAGGTCATCGCCGCCCTGCGCGACTTCCGCAAGAAGTACCCGCGCTCGAAAAGCCAGCCCGTGGTGGACCAGCTGCTCAGCGACGCCCTGCTGTCGAGCACCGACTATGCCGAGGCCCTGAGCTACCTCGAAGGGCTGGGCGACGACCGGGGCGACAAGCTCAACGGCACCTATCAGCGCATCGCTTACTCGCGGGCCGCCACGCTCTACAACGACGGCAACTACAGCCAGGCCCTGCCCTTGCTCGATAAGAGCCTGAAGTATCCGCAGGACGACGCCCTGCGGGCCGCCGCCCAGGTGCTGCGCGGCGAAATCTACTCGGTGGGCCAGCAGTACCCCGACGCCATCACGGCCTACGCCGCCGCCGCCCGCTCGGCCCGCCAGGGCGGCGTGAGCGACGACGAAACGCAGTACGTGCAGCTGGCCCGCTACGGCCTGGGCTACGCTTACTACAACACCAAGCAGTACGACAAGGCCCGGCCGCAATTCCAAGCCTACCTCAACGACCCAGCCGCCCAGCCCGCCGACCCCAACTACTACGATACCACCCTGCGCCTGGCCGATACCTACTACGTGGCCAAAAGCTACCAGCAGGCGCTGGACTTGTACGATAAGGTGATTCAGGCTAATGCCCAGGACAAGGACTACGCCTACTACCAGAAGGGCCTGACCCTGGGCCTGCTCGGCCGCAAGGACGAGGCCAGCCAGACCCTGGCCGCCCTGCTCAAGAGCAACCCCGACTCGCGCTACGCCGAGCAGGCGGTGTTTCAGCAGGCCCAGCTCGATTTCCAGGCCGGCGACTACGGCCCCGCCGCTGAGGGCTTCACGCGCCTTATCCAGAACCGGCCCACTTCCAGCCTGCTGCCCGATGCCTACCAGCGCCGGGGCGTGGCCTACGCCAACCTGGAGCAGCAGGACAAGGCCGTGGCTGACTTCCAGAAGGTGCTGACCGACTACCCGCGCAGCGCCGCCGCCCAGCAGGCGCTCTATAGCTTGCAGGAAAGTCTCACAGCCCTGGGCCGCACCGAGGAGTTCGACCAGGCCCTGGCCAGCTTCAAGACTCAGAACCCCAACAGCAAGGCTACCGAGAGCGTGGAGTTTGAGGCCGCTAAGTCGCTCTACCTGGCTGAGAAATACAGCCAGGCGCTGCCCCGCGTGCAGGCCTACCTCAAGCAGTACCCCGACAACGCGCTGGCCCCCGACGCCCGCTTTATCCTGGCCGATTCCTACCTGCGCACCGGTAGCAAGGCCCAGGCCCTGCCGCTGCTTAAAGCCGTGGTGACCGAGAACAAGAGCGAGTTCGTAAACCGCGCCGTGGGCCGCGTGGCCGACCTGGAGCTGGAAAACAAGAATTATCCCGAGGCCATCAAATACTACGAGCGCCTGCGCACGGCCTCCAGCAACCGCCGGGAGGTAGCCACCGCCACCCTGGGCCTGCTCAGGGCTTACTACGACGGCGGCGACTACCAGAAGGCCCGCGCCATCGCCACCGACCTGCAAGGGCTGGCCGGGGCCACCGCCAACGCCACCAACACCGCGCTGCTCTACCAGGGCAAGGCCGATTTCAAGCTCGGCAATCTCGACCAGGCGGCCACCGAGCTGGCCGCGACCGTGGCCGCCGCCCCCAGCGACGTAACCGGGGCCGAGGCCCAGTACACGCTGGCAGAAGTGCTTTTCAAACAGAAGAAATACGACGACGCCATCACGCAAGCCTTTAAGGTCAACTCCAACTACAGCGCCTACGAGCTGTGGCAGGGGCGCGCCTTCCTGCTGCTGGCCGACGTGTACACCGCCCAGCGCGATATTTTCCAGGCCCGCGCCACGCTCAATTCAGTTATCGACAACAAATTTCCGGTTGCCGAAATAATCGAGGGCGCCCGCCAGCGCCTTAAAGCCCTGCCGGCCAGCGACGACGCGCCGGCCCCGGCGGTAGAAGAGCCGGCCGCCCCGGCCCCGACCAAGCCCGCCGCTCCCGCCAAGGCTGCGCCCGCTCCGGCCAAAACGCCGCCGGCCAAGACCCCGGCCCCGACGCCTACCAAAGCAGCCCCGGCCAAAGCGCCGGTGCGCAAACCCGCCAGGTAGTGGCTGCGCCGGGAGCCGGGTACGCCCAGGCTCCCGGCGGGCCTAACTCATTTTCTTAGCAGCTGGCTGGTATAAATTCCGTATTAATGAATCGTTTGAAGGTGATAAAATCAAGCTTTACTATCGCTGCCGGCCGGCCCTGGCTGCTGGCCGCCGGCCTGGGCGGGGCCGTGGTATTTGGCGCACAGGCGCAGGGACAGCCCGGCAAGGGCAAGGCCCGCGGGACCATTCAGGACGCCGAGATCGAGATTGTGAAAGACCGGGTCAACACCCTGCCCGAGGCCACCCGCAACTTCGAAAAAATCAAGCTTGCGCCCCCGCCCAAGCCCACCCGCCAGGTCACCTACACCTACCCCGATTTCCGGCTGCCCGCCACCCGCCTCAACCCCTCGGTGCAGGTGCTCACCGTGGCGCAGGAAGAACTGGAGCCCCTCACCGGCAACTACGTGAAGCTGGGCCTGGGCAACTACGGCTCGGTGTACGGCCGCGCCCACCTGCACTCGACCCGCAACGACCAGTACAGCTATGGCCTCGACGTGCGCCACAACAGCTCAAGCACCGGCCCGGTCGATGGTAAAAACTCGGGGGCCAGCCTCACCAGCGCCGCCGCCACCGGAGAGTACTACATGGGAACCACCGCCCTGGGCCTGGCGCTGGATGTTGCCCGCGACCTCTACCACTTCTACGGCTACGACCGCAGCAAGCTCCCCGCCGAGCCCAGCCCCGACGACATCAAACAGACGTTTACCCGCTTCGGTGCCCGCGCCTACGCCCGCAACCGGGCCCCCGATGCGACCTTGCAGTACGAGGTGGGCGTCGGCTTCAAGCGCTTCAGCGACCGCTACGGCGTGGGCGAAAACAACTTTATAGTGAACGGTAAAGCCGGCTACGCGCTCAGCGAAACCAGCCGGATCACCCTCGACGCGCAGGGGTCCTTCATTTCCGAAAAGCAATCGCTGAGCCTCGGGGGACAAACGAGCGATTTGAGCCGCACCCGCAATTTCTTCCAGGCCACGCCCGCCTACGAACTGACCGGCAAAACCGGCCTTAGCCTCACGCTGGGGGCCACGCTGGGTTACAGCAGCGACGCGCTCTACGGCGTGGGCAAGGGCATGATCAACCCCGCCGTGCGCCTGGGCTACGCCGTCGTTCCCGAGAAATTCCAGCTCTACGCCGGCCTCGGCGGGGCCATTCAGCGCGTTACCCGCTACGACCTGAGCCAGGAAAACCCCTGGCTGGCCCCCGGCCAGACCCTGGCCGATACCCACGCCGGCCCCACGGTGTACGGGGGCTTCACGGCCACGCCTGTGAGCGGACTGGAGCTGGCGGCGCGGGCGACGTTCGGCCGTTCGCGCAATTTGTACTTTTA
>CAJYVK010000320.1 GCA_913778455.1 uncultured Hymenobacter sp.
AGGACAACGTGATCCTGCGCGGCGACCAGGGCCGCTACTGGCGGGCACTGGGCCGCACCAAGGTCTTCGGTACCCGGCCGGTGGTGCGCAATATCTCGGGTAAGGATACGCTCTACATGGCCGCCGATACGCTGCTGAGCGTCGAAGCCCGGCCCGGCCGCGCCACCCAGCGTCCTATTTTGTACGCCTGGCCCAAGGTGCAGATTTTCCGGGGGCGGATGCAGGGCCGCTGCGACTCGCTCACCTACGACCGGCAGGATAGCATCATCTACCTCAACCGTGACCCGGTAGTGTGGCAGGCCCGCAACCAGCTCACCGCCGACTCCATGAACCTGCGCTTCAAGCGCGGGCAGCTCGACCGCGCCAACTTGTTTTCCAACGCGTTCGCCATTCAGGAAGACACCGTACTGGACTACAACCAAGTGAAGGGGCGCAACATGATAGCCTACTTTCAGCGCGGCCAGATGGCCCGCATCGACGTGCTGGGCAATGCGGAGAGTCTGTACTTTACCCTCGACGGCGACACGGTGATGAGCGGCATGAATAAGTCGGTATCGGCCTCCATGACGCTCCGCTTCGCCGACAATAAAATCAAGTATCTCACCTGGAAAACCAATCCCGAGGCCAGCTACACACCTATTCATGAGCTGAAGGAGGCGGATAAGCAGCTCAAGTCCTTCCGCTGGCGGCCCACTGAGCGGCCCACGCGCGGCGTTGTATTCGGCAAGCACTTTGCCGCCGACATCAAGCGGGCTAAGCCTAAAAAAGCGGTCAAGACCAAGCCGAAAGCCAAGGCAGCGCCTAAGCCCGCCCCGCGCACCCGGCGCCCGGCCGCGCCAAAGGCCCAGCCCACCAAGCCGACAACCCGCCCGGCGGCGACCAAGCCCGCCGCCCCTGCAACCTCCCGCTGAGCCCGCGGCTCCTACCCCCGACGGCCCGTTGACGGAACTCCCCGCTCGCGAGCTACCGTTTTACTTGTACCTTTGCCCTTTGTATGCGATTCTCCCGTTTGATTACTGCGGCTCTCCTTTCCGGCACCCTCGCGCTAGGGTCGTGCACGGGCTACCAGAAGCTGCTTAAAAGCGCCAACGTCAACGAGAAGTACGAGGCGGCCATCAAGTACTACGACAAGGGCGACTTCTTCCGCTCGGGTACGCTGCTCGAAGAGTTGATTCCGCTGCTTAAGGGTCGGCCCGAGGCCGAGAAGGCGCAGTTTTACTTCGCCAACACCAACTACAAGCAGCGTAACTACGTGCTGAGCGCGTATTACTTCAAGCAGTTCATCGACACGTATCCCAATTCGCCCCTGGTGGAGGAAGCCTCGTTTCTGCGGGCTAAGTCGCTGTACCGCGACTCGCCCAGCTACGAGCTCGACCAGACGAATACCATTACGGCCGTCGAAACCATCCAGGACTTCCTGAACTCGTACCCCTCCAGCCAGTTTAAGGCGGAGGCGGAAAGCATGTCGCAGGAGTTACAGAAAAAGCTGGAAAATAAGGCTTTCCAAAGCGCCAAGCTTTATTACGCGCTGCGCTACAACCAGGCGGCCGCCACGGCGCTCGGCAATTTCACCACGCAGTATCCCGGCTCGGTATACAGCGAGCAGGCTGATTTCATCCGGCTCGAAGCCCAGTACGCCTGGGCCAAGGAAAGTATTGAAGTGCGTCAGCGCGAGCGCTTCCAGGAAGCCATCACCTTCTACCAGCACTTCATCGATACCTATCCGCAGAGCAAGAGCCTGCGGGCGGCCCAGGCCATGTACGACGACAGCCGCGCCGAGCTGGAGCGCCTCAAAAACGTCCCGGAAGCCAACCAGCCAGCCACTTCAGCCACAAACTGAACTACCTGCTTTCCGGTTTGTTGCTGCTACCCCACCGCGTAGCCCAACCCGCCGACAACCCAGCGTTTAAGATTTAAGAAAATAACATCCCCCACCATGAAGACCACCGCCTCCGCCTCCATCGTTACCCGTAACCTGGCCGACATCACGACCGATAACAACAACGTGTACGAGGCCATCTCCATCATCTCGAAGCGGGCCAACCAGCTGTCGCTGAAACTGAAAGAAGAGCTGACCGACCGCCTGGCCGAGTTCGCCACTACCGTCGACAACCTGGAAGAGGTGTTCGAAAACCGCGAGCAGATTGAAATCAGCAAGCAGTACGAGCGCCTGCCCAAGCCCACGAGCCAAGCCATTGAGGAGTTCATCGCCGGCGAGCTGCACTACGAAACGCCCGAGGCAGCCCCCATCGTAATTCCCCGCGAGCTGTTCTAAGCGGCGGCTAATTCGCAGCTGGTTACTTGTTTAGCCTGATGACCATTCCTCAACAGCCAGCAATCGACAAGCAGCCCGCTGCCCTGCTCAACCGCCGTATCCTGCTGGGAGTCAGCGGCAGCATTGCCGCCTACAAGGCCGCGCCGCTGGTGCGGTTGCTGGTGCAGGCCGGGGCCGAGGTGCAGGTAATTCTCACCGAAGCCGCTGCCGCCTTCGTGACGCCCCTCACGCTGGGTACCCTCTCCAAAAAGCCCGTCCTGACGGGCTTTTTGCGTGATGCGGCCAGCGGGCAGTGGCACAACCACGTGGAGCTGGGCCTCTGGGCCGAGGCCTACGTGATAGCCCCGGCCAGCGCCAACACCCTGGGCCAACTCGCCAATGGCCTGTGTCCCAACTTACTGAGCGCCGTGTACCTGTCGGCCCGCTGCCCGGTGTTCCTGGCCCCGGCCATGGACCTGGACATGTACGCCCACCCCGCCGTGCAGCAAAACATCGCCCGGCTGCGCTCGTTCGGCAACCACGTGTTCGACTCGCCCAGCGGGGCGCTGGCCAGCGGCCTCAGCGGTCCCGGTCGCATGCTGGAGCCTGAGCAGATAGTCGCCGAGCTGGCCACGTTTTTTGTAGGGTAAGCTTTAGCTTGCCCATGCGTCCCCTTACTTAAGGCAAGCTAAAGCTTACCCTACATCATTATGCACGTGCTTCTTACCGCCGGGCCTACCTACGAGCCCCTCGATCCGGTCCGTTTTCTCGGTAATCGCTCGACGGGCAAAATGGGCTACGCGCTGGCCGAGGCCTTCGCCGCGAGCGGGGTCTCGGTGACGCTGGTTAGTGGCCCCACGGCGCTGCCCGCGCCGGCCAATCCGCTGGTAGCCCTCGTGCGCGTCGAAACGGCCCAGCAGATGTACGAGGCTGCCGCGCAGGCGGCCCCGCTGGCCGACGTGTGGGTATTTGCCGCGGCCGTGGCCGATTACCGCCCGGCCCATGCCGCCGCCGAAAAGATTAAGAAAGAAGGTGATACGCTTACACTGGAGTTAATCAAGAACGTGGATATTGCTGCCACACTCGGCCAGACCAAGCGGCCCGAACAATTTTCGGTGGGTTTTGCGTTGGAAACTACCAACGAGCTGGCCCACGCCCAGGGCAAGCTGCTGCGTAAGAATTTCGATTTGGTTGTGCTTAATTCCCTGCGGGATGCCGGCGCGGGCTTCGGCCACGACACCAACAAGGTGACCGTGCTCGACCGTGCCGGGCAGGTGCTGGATTTTGAGCTGCAAGCCAAATCGGAGTTGGCCCGCACGTTGGTATCGCTTATTCTGACTCGTTTTGCCGCCGTTTATGCGTAAGATTTTCACCGTAGTTGTGTTATTGGTCGCTGGCCTGCTGGCCCGCCCCGGCCAGGCGCAGGAGCTGAATGCCCAGGTCGCTATTTCGCTGGAGAACGTGACGATTACCGACCCCACGCTCGTTTCCCAGCTGCAAAAGGACATCACGGCCTTTTTGAATACCCGCACCTGGACGCGCCAGACCTACCGCCCCGAGGAGCGCATCAAGCTGCGCATGTTCGTGGGGATCACTGGCATTCCGCAGAACGGTAGCTACCAGGCCACGATGCGTCTGATTGCTACGCGCCCGGTATACGGCACGGGCTACGAGACCAACCTGCTGAACATCAACGACCGGAGTTTCAATTTCAACTACACCCCCCAAACGCCGCTCGATTACGCGCCCAGTAATTTCGTCAATAATCTGTCGTCGCTGCTGGCCTTTTATGCCTACATGGTAATCGGCACCGACCAGGATACTTTCGCTCGGCTCGGGGGCACGACCTACTACGACCAGGCGCGTAATATTTTGCAGTACTCGGCCAACCAGACGCTGACCAACGAGAGCGACGAGGGCTGGCGCGATACCAGCTCGCGCAATCGCTATTGGCTGCTCAACAACCTTACTGACCCGCAGCTCGAAGCGTTTCGCACCGGCCTCTATGCCTATTACCGGCAGGGGATGGACGTTTTTATCGAGAAGCCCGACGAGGCGCGGACCTCCATCTTAGCGGCGCTCTCAGGTATTCAGAAGGCTAATACCGTGCGACCCAGTACGTTATTCGTGCGTGCTTTTTTCGATGCCAAGGCCGACGAGATTACCAATATCTTCCGCACCAGCACCGATGCACAGCAGAAGCAGCAGCTTATCGCCCTGCTCGGCGACGTAGACCCCGGTAATTTGGCTAAATACCAAACCATCAGCCGCCAGTAACCGCAGATTTAACGGATTTAGCAGATTTAACGGATTTAACGGATTGCGGGGATGCGCCCGCTGGCCTGCGGCGGCGGGCTGGTGGGGTGGGGTTTGGGGCGTTTGCTTTGAAGGCGACTTTGCCCACTGGGCTTTGTCTGGCCTCTTGAATGGGCAGTGGGCGCAGGCTGCTGCTCATTATTTTATTCTTACTATTCAGTATGATCAGCCAGTTTTTGGCTGCTGCCAAGCAGATTGGTAAAAATATTTGCCTGTCAGCTAGTAATTTTAGTGTAGCGTTGCCCATCCTCAGGCCTAGGCCATCCAGCCAACAACACCAGCCTAAGTCAGCCCGCCGCCGTAGGCAGGCGGGCGTATCTGCGCAATCCGTTAAATCCGTTAAATCTGCGGTCGATGTTAGTAGACCTTCGTATTCAGAATTACGCTCTTATCGAGCAGTTGGAGCTGCGGCCCTCGCCGCTGCTCAACATTATCACCGGCGAAACTGGGGCGGGCAAATCCATTATGCTCGGGGCTATCGGACTGCTGCTGGGCAACCGGGCCGACTCGCGGATGCTCTTCAACACCGAGCGCAAATGCGTGATTGAGGGGCAGTTTGATATTGCAAACTACCAGCTTCAGGACATTTTTGAGGCTGAAGATCTGGACTACGACACGCAGTGTATCCTGCGGCGCGAAATCAACCCCTCGGGCAAGTCGCGGGCCTTCGTCAACGATACGCCGGTGACGCTGGATGCCTTGCGTAAGATTGGCGCCAACCTCATGGACATTCACTCGCAGCACGATACGCTGCTGCTGGGCGATGCCGTATTTCAGCTCAACCTGCTCGACCTCTACGCCAACCTCGTGCCTACCCGCACGCACTACGGCAACGCCTACCGCCAGTACCGCAAGCTCGAAACCGACCTCAAGACGCTGGAAGATCAGGCCGCTCAAGCTAGCAAAGAGTTGGATTACAATAGCTTCTTGCTCAACGAGCTGGAAGAGGCCAGCCTCGACAAGGAAGATCAGGAAGCCCTGGAGCAGGAAGTAAAACAGTTAGAGCACGCCGAGGAAATCAAGTACAAGCTGAGCCAGGCACTACACGGCCTGCGCGACAGCGAGAGCTGCGCCACCGGCACCATGAAGGACGCCTCCACGCTGCTCGGGCAGGTGTCGGGCTATTCCGACGCCTTCCGCGAGCTGCGGCAGCGCCTCGAAAGCTGCCTGATTGAGCTGCACGACATTGCCGACGAGGTGGAAACCGCCGAGCGCCGCACCGAGGGCGACCCCGCCCGCGCCGAAGAGCTGCAAGCCCGCCTCACGGTGCTCTACAACTTGCAGCGCAAGCACCAGCGCCGCGACGTGGAGGGCCTGCTCGAAACCCGCGACGCGCTGCGCCAGAAAGTAGGCTCGGTGCTGAACCTGGATAAGGAAATCAGCCGCCTGCGGAAGGATTCGGACGCGGCCCTCAAGCAAGCCACGGCCCAGGCCGCCAAGCTCTCGGAAAGCCGCCGCAAGTCGTTCCCCAAGTTTGAGAAAGAGCTGAGCGCCCTGCTGGCCGACCTCGGCATGCCGCACGCCCGCATCGTAGTCGAGCACAAAACTGGTCCGCTCGCGGCCAGCGGCTCCGACGTGGTGAGCATCCTGTTCACGGCCAACAAGGGAGCCCAGCCGCAGACCTTGAGCAAGGCGGCCTCGGGCGGTGAATTCTCGCGCCTGATGCTGTGCATCAAGTACATGCTGGCCGATAAAACCGCCCTGCCCACGATAGTCTTCGACGAAATTGACACCGGTATCAGCGGCGAAATCGCGGTGAAGGTGGGCCGCATGATGCAGCAGATGGCGCACAAGCACCAGCTCGTGACCATCTCGCACTTACCGCAGATGGCGGCGGCTGGCGATACGCACTACTTCGTGTACAAGGAGGACCGTGCCGACCGCACCGTGAGCCGCATTCGTCAGCTCTCACCCGATGACCGCATCAAGGAAATCGCCCACATGATCG
>CAJYVK010000321.1 GCA_913778455.1 uncultured Hymenobacter sp.
GGTACGGCTCAAGCCAAACTGCCGCAGCAGCCCGAAGAAAGCGTGGGTATCCTGCAAGCCACGCCAGGCGGCCTGGAAGCCAGCCACGTCGATGGTCGCGTCGGCGGCCTCGGCGGGGGGCTGGGGCGCGGGGCCGGTGACCAGGCTACCGGGTTGGTCGTGGGCGCGGAAGCGGGCTACTAAGGCATCGTAGGCCGCCAGGTCGGTTTCGTCGTCGAGCACGTAGATTTTATGCAGGGCTTCGCCATCGGCGGCAAAAAACTGCAGGCTGCGCCGACCCTGCTCACTTACCGCGAAGGCGTGCTGCCAGTGCATCATGAACAGACGCAGGTCGATGTCCTCGCCGAGTACCAGGCCCATCGGCCCTTGAAACGACACGTCGCGGTACGGGCCTTTACGCTCGTGCACCACGCTGTCGTTGCGGGTGAGGGCCATCACGCGGCCCAGGGTGGGCACTTGCTTGAGCAGCTCCTTGAAGTCGCCGGCCAGGGCCACCACCGGCGAGTCGGGCTGGCCGGTGATGCGGGTAGCGAGCAGGGCGGCTTCGCTGCTGCCCAGGGCGCGGGCCACGTCGCGGATGCGGCTTTTAGGATTTTCCTGCTGATAGGCGGCCCAGCGGTCGGCCAGGGGTTCGGGGGCGAGGAGGACGGACATCTTTTTGAATTATGAATTATGAGTTATAAATTATGAATTAGCTTGTTAGGCGACTCGCTTGGCCTGTTTGGCTAGGGGTGGCTGCTGACGGTGGGCACGATGAGGGGGTAACCCAGGCTGGGGTGGATGAGCAATTCTACTTCGATGCCGAAGCCCAGGTGGATGTAGTCGGGGGTAAATACCTGGGCGGGCGGGCCGCTGGCTACGGCGCGGCCCTGGCGCAGCAGTAGTACCTGATCGGCGTACTGGGCGGCGAGGTTGAGGTCGTGGAGCACGGCTATCACGCCGAAGCCGCGCCGGGTGAGTTGGTGCGCCACAGCCAGCGTGTGGTGCTGGTGGCGCAGGTCGAGGCCGGTGAGGGGCTCGTCGAGCAGCAAGAAGCCCCCCTCCGCCTCCCACACCTGGGCCAGGACCCGGGCCAGCTGCGCCCGCTGCTGCTCGCCGCCCGAGAGCGTGGGATAGGCCCGCCCGGCCAGGTGGCTGAGGTCCACCAGGTCGAGGGCGGCGGCTACCACCGCCCAGTCGCGGGCCGTAGGCTGGCCGCCAAAGTGCGGGTAGCGCCCCAACAGTACCAACTCGCGCACCTGAAAGGCCAGCGCCAGCGCGTGCTGCTGCGTGAGCACGGCCCGGCGCCGCGCCAGCGCGGCGGGCGGCCAGTCAGCCAGGCGTCTGCCCTCAAAAAGCACTTCGCCTACGCCGGGCCGCAGGTCGCCGCTAAGCAGCTTGAGCAGCGTGGACTTGCCCGCCCCATTGGCCCCGACGATGGCCAGCAGCTCGCCCGGGCGGGCGGTAAGCGACACGTTGTGCAGCAGTTTTTTGGAACCGACGTGGTAGCTGAGGTTATTAGCAATCATAAAGTTAGGTGCGTGATGAGTATGCTAAGCAATTGCTGTCTTCGCTTAATTTTATTAGGCCGGGCTGACGGGACGCCTCCCTCCTCTCCAGGCAGGCAAGGGAAAACCACTCGCGCCAAGCCAGATATGCTACCCTGAATGCATCCAAACTAGTCAGCCCGCCGGAGGCGAGCGCATCCCCGAAATCCGTTAAATCCGTTTAATCTGCCGTCCTGAGGACAATCCATAGGAAAACCGGGGCCCCCAGCAGCGCGGTAAGAATGCCAATCGGCAGCTCCGCCGGCGCGACGACGGTACGGGCCAGCGTATCGGCCAGCAGCAGCACCAGCGCCCCACCCAGCGCCGAGGCGGGCAGCACAAAGCGGTGGTCAGGGCCACCGAGTAGCCGTAGCACGTGCGGCACCAGGAAGCCCAGAAAGCCAATGGCACCCACCATCGCTACCGACGCCCCCACGGCCAGGGCCGTGAGGCCGATAACCTGCCACTTGACGCGGGCCACCGGCAGGCCCAGGTGCGCCGCTTGCTCCTCCCCCAGCGCCAGCAGGTTCAGGGCCTTACCTAGCCGGGGCAGCCAAAGTAGCGGCAGCGCCAGTAAGGGCACCAGCGTAGCCAGCGTGGGCCAGGTAGCCCCGCCCAGGCTACCCAGTCCCCAAAACGTGATGCTGCGCAGCTGCGCATCGGTCGCGACGTAGGTAAAGAGGCCCGTGATGGCCCCGGCCAGGCCGTTGGTGGCAATGCCCACCAGCAGCATGGTACTCACCAGTACCCGCCCACCGCGGCGTGATACCCGGTACACGAAAAGGGTGGCCAGCCCAGCGCCCCCAAACGCGGCCAGGGGCAACGCGTAGGCCCCCACCCCGCCCGCGCCGGGCAGGGCGCTCACTATTTTCAGCGCCTTCTCTTCCAGCACGATAACCGCTACCGCGGCCAGCGAGGCCCCAGCCGAGATCCCAAGCAGGGAGGGGTCGGCCAGCGGGTTGCGAAACAAGCCCTGCATGGCCGCGCCGGCCAGGCCCAGCGCCGCGCCCACCAGTACCGCCAGCAGCACCCGCGGCAGCCGGATGGCCCACACCACGGCTTCCTGCTGCGGCTCGAATGCCAGGCTCGTACTCAGGCCCAGCTTGTGCAGCAGCACGCCCAACACCGAGGCTACCGGGACGGGCAGCGCCCCCGCGCCGGCCCCGAGTAGCACCGCCAGTAGCAACGCTACCGCCAGTACGACCAGCAGCACCCGCGCCCGGCTGGCGCGGGTGGGCAGCGCGGCAGTGGGCGCAGGGAGCGTAGGTGATTTCTCGGCGAGGACGGGCATGGAGTTGGGAGGTATGCTGCGTGAAAAATGAGTTGCTGACCAGCCTATTGCAGCTTCTTCGCCAGCTCGGCGGCGGCTAGACCCAGCCGCGGGCCGAAGCCGGTGAGCAGCTGGCCATCCATCTCAACCACGCGGCCGGTACGGCCGGCGGTGGTTTGGGCAATGCCAGGCACTTGCAGCAGGCCGGCCTTTCCCCCCAGGCTTTGCAGCCCGCTGTCGAAAAGCAGCAGCACGTCGGGGTTGGCCGCCACGAGGGCTTCGGCAGTGAGGGGCTTGAACTCGGTGAAGCCAGTGGCGGCGTTTTGCCCGCCGGCCAGCTGCACGATTTTTTCCACCTGCGTGCCCTGGCCGGCTACCATCAGGGTGCCCGTACCCCGGGCGTAGATAAAGAGCACCCTGGGTGCCTTGGCCGGCTGGCGCACCTGCGCCAGCTGGGTATCTAGCTTTTGGAGTAGGGCCGGCACCTGGGCGCTGGCCCCGAAGGCCGCCGCTACGTCTTTGATTAGCTGCTTAGTACCTTCTACCGAATACACTTGCCGGAACAACTCGACGCGCACCCCAGCCGACTTGAGCTGGGCGGCTACCTCGGGCTTGAGCGATTCGGTGGTGCCCACAACCAACGTGGGGCGTTGGGCCAGCACGCCTTCGGCCGAGATGGTACGGGTGTGCCCCACCTTGGGCAACTTGTCGAGCGTGGCGGGGTAGGTGCTCGTCACGTCCACGCCCACGAGCTGGCTTTGGCGACCCAGGTCGCAGATGATTTCGCTGATGGTGCCGCTCAGCGATACGATGCGCGGGGCGGGCGCGGCGGCACTAGCCAACGTATTCAGTAGCAAGGCCCCGAGGGCTAGCAGGCGGATATTTCGCCAAAAAAGTACTAAAAGCATTTTACTTACTTATTGATAATAAATACTGCCACTGGCCACCGTTTAGCGCGCAGCGCGCAACGGTGGCCAGCGCCAGCGGACCAGCGGCTTACTTACTGCAAGCTCATCCCGCTAGCCTGGTAGGCGTAGCGAAAGGTGTAGTAGCCGCTGGGCGTGGTAGCGCTCGGCGCGGCCGGGGCATCCTTGTAATAGCTCTGGATTTCCAGCTTGGCATACTTACCGGTGGCGGTGCGCAGGGCGATTACCCTACCCGCAATGGGGCTGATGAGGTGAGTAGTAGCATCGTAGGTATACCAGCCGTTGCCCGAACCCGTAGGAATGGCGAAGCCCGCGGCGGCATCCACCGCATAGCCGGTGGTGGGAGCCGTGGCTACTTCCGAAAACAATTTCGAGAGCACCTGGGCACCACCCTGGCCGGGACCGCTCGTGCCGCCGTTGATGATAATGGTGGTGCCTCGGAAACCCACGTCCCACTTCGTAGAATTAGAATCGGTGAAGGCGACTTGCTTGCCGTCGGCCAGGCTGAAGAAGGTGTAGTGCTTGGCGGCCACGGGCTGGCCGGTGGCGCTGGCCGTACCGGCAGCCGACAGGCTAACTACCGTGTTGGTTTGCGCGGGCGGGGCCGGGGCAACGGGCGTGACGGGTGCCGCATCCTCGTCTTTTTTGCAAGCAGTCAGCGCAAGGGTGCCAGCCGCTAGCAGCAGCGCGGGGCGAAACGTGTTTTTCATGAAAAGGGAGCGTGTAACGCGGGCTTCGTAGCCCGCGAGTGAAAGAATTTCGAGAGTACCAAGACCGCGCTAGCGGGCGGGCTTGCCCAATTCCACGCTCAGACTGGCGTAGAGCAGCCGCCCGGCCAGCGTGCTGATGTAGGCGGGGTCGGTGTAGTTGGTGAGGTTATCGATGCCAGCTTGCGTGCTCAGCCAGGGGCCGAGGGTTTTGCTGACGGCCACGTTGAGCAGCAGGTAGCCGCGCACGTACTCGTTGTCGGCGTCGAGGATGGTGTTGGCGTTGGCATCGGCAAAGCCGTAGCGCCCGCGGTAGATGGCCCGCACGCTGGCCGTGAGGCCGTGGGGCTGGCTTTCGAAAAAGAGCTTGGCGTTCCAGGAGTGGCGCGAGCGGTTGAACAGCCCGCCGTAGTCGCCGGGCTGCACGCGCTCGGTTTCGAGGGTGGCGGGGTTGCGGCGGAATACCTGCCCCGCTTCGAGCGCTTCGACTACCGATTTATCCTTGGCCAGCAGGTACTGATAGCCCGCGCTCACCGTGAAGCCGCGCGGCAGGCGCAGGGTATTTTCCAGCTCCAGGCCCTGGGTGTAGGCCCGGGTCACGTTACGGTAAGAGAATACCGCCTGGCCGTTCTTTTTCAGGGCCACTGTCGCCGTCTCAATCAACTTGCGCAGGTCGTTGCGAAAGACATTGCCGGTGAGTCGATAGCCCAGCGCCTCATTAGCCAGCTTGGGCTCCAGCAAAAAGCCGACGTTGGTTGCGAGTGAGCTTTCAGCAGTCAGGCTACCCGCTTGAGCCAGCACCGTTTGGTAAACGATAGCCTGGCCGGTAGCTGGGTCGGTGGCCAATTGGCCCTGCGCGGCCAACTGGGCTACTTTAGCCTGCACCTGGTTGGTTCCGAACACGCTGTAGCCCACCGTGGGATTGGAAAAATTGAGGTAGAGCTGCCGGAAATCGGGCGCGCGGTAGCCCCGACCCACCGAGCCGCGCAGGGCCAGCCAGGGGCGCAGCTGGTAGCGGGCCGCGAGCTTGGGGCTCAGCTGGCCCGCGTACTGGCTGGGGCCGTCGTAGCGCACGCCGCCCACGAGGTTGAGCCGGTCGGTGGGCGTCCAGTCGTACTGGGCGTAGCCGTAGGCGGCCTGCATTAGCTGACGCTGGTCGTAGCGGGTAGCCTCCACGGTTTGTCGCTGCCAGCCGGTGCCCAGGGTCAGCGTCTGGCTGGGGCGCGGGCGGTAATCGACCTGCACCTCGGGCCGCAGGAAGGTTTGGGTGAAATACGTGGTGTCGTAGTAGCGGCCGTCGGCCGAATAGGTATAGTCCTCCTGGGTGTGGTAGCGGCTGTAGTAGAGGCGGGCCGTGGTAAAAAACTTATCGCCTCCAAAGCGGTGGGTCAGCGTGGGATTGAGGTTGAAGTCAGTTTGCCGGCTCCGGTAATCAACCGCCACCGTCGTACCTGCCTCCGTGAGCGTGGGCGTGCTACTGCGCTGATTTTCGACAAAATACCGGCCCGACAAGCTGATTTTAGTTCGCTCACTTACCTTATAGGTGAAGCGACTCTGGCCGGTGTAGCTGGCAAAAGGCGGCACCGTCGCCGCACCGCTGGCCGGCTGCAAGGTGTAGCCCGCCGAGCTGTAGCGATTGCCAAACAGCGTAAAGCCCACCCGCTCGCCGCCCGCGTTGAGCGTGGCGCTGAGGTCGGCCGTGCGATTGCCACCGTAGCGGGCACGCAGGCTGCCGCGCAAGCCGGGCTGCGGCTTCTGCGTAATGATGTTGACCACGCCAGCCAGCGCATCGGAGCCCCACAGGGCCGAGGCCGGGCCTTTCACCACCTCCACGCGCTGGATGTTGCCCACCGCCACGCGGGTCAAGTCCAGGGTGCCAGCCGTGCGACCGATGAGCGGCTCGCCATCCACCAGCAGCAGGGTATATTCCGAGCCCAGGCCCTGCATCTGCACGCCCTGCCCGTGGTCGGCTACCAGGCTGAGGCCCGTTTGCTCGCGCAGCACGTCGCCGAGGCGTAGCGAGCCCATGCTCTTGATCTGCCGCGCACTTACTACCGACACGGGCAGGGGCACGTCGGTGAGGCTTTTCTCGGTGCGGGTGGCCGTCACCACTACCTCGTCGAGCCGCCGCCGGCGCAACGTATCGGCGGGCACCGGAGCCCCAGCACGTTGCGCGAGCGCCGGGCCAGCCAACAGGGCCAGCGGTAACACGTGCGAGATAAGAGTGGTAAGGGATTGGGCCATTATTTAGACATATTCTAAACAATGGCAAAAGTAGGGGCAGTAGCCAGATTTTGGTCATTTTATTTAGATAATTTCTAAATAAAATCACTTCTCATTATAAATCAATCACTTGCAAATAGCATCCGTTTTCCCAGCCTAGTGCCCCAGCGGCTACGACACCAGGAGCTCGCGCTCAGTAGCAGCTAAGCTGCGTTGACCTCAGCCAACAGCTTGGCCTGGGCCGTACCTTCGTAACCTATGCCGTTATACAACCGCCGCGCCGCGCCTGCGCCCGCCGAGCCGGCCGCGCCGCTCAGCCTGGGCGCCCTGCTGGCGCAGGTGCGGGCCGCGCTGCACCACCGTTTTCCCGATAGCTACTGGGTAGTGGCCGAAGTAGCCGAGATGACCCGCCCCCGCCACCCGGGCGGCCACTGCTACCTCACGCTCACCGAGCCAGCCGCCGGGGCCGAGGCGCTGGGCTTTACGGCGCAGGCGCGGGCCACGCTCTGGGGCAGCCGCTACGCGCAGCTGGCTCCCGCCTTTGCCGAGGCTACCGGGCAGGAGTTGCGGCCCGGCCTGCGCCTGCTGCTGCGCGTGAAAGTGACGTTTCACGAGCAGTACGGCTTCTCGCTCGACGTGCTGGCCCTCGATCCCAGCTACACCGTGGGCGAGCTAGCCCGGCAGCGGCTGGCCACGCTGCGTAAGCTGCAAGAAAAAGACCTGCTGGCGCGCCAGCGGACGCTGGCCCTGCCGCTGGGGCCGCAGCGACTGGCCGTTATCTCCTCCCCCACCGCCGCGGGCTTCCAGGACTTTGTGCACCAGCTCGAAGAGGCACCGTACGACTTCGCGCTCACACTTTTTCCGGCGCTGATGCAGGGCGAGGATGCACCGGCCAGTATTCGGGCGGCGCTCGACGCTATTCGGCCGCGCCGGGGACAGTTTGAGGTGGTAATTATTATCCGGGGCGGCGGGGCCAAGACCGACCTGCTGGCCTTCGACGAGTACGGCCTGGCGGCGGCGGTCGCGGCGTTTCCGCTGCCGGTACTCACCGGTATCGGCCACGAGCGCGACGAGGCGGTAGTGGACCTGGTGGCGCACCGCGCCCTCAAAACACCCACTGCCGTCGCCGCCTTTCTGGTAGACCGCCTGGCCTGCCTCGAAGCCACGCTACTCGACCTGCTAGAGCGCGTAGCCGACCGCAGCCGCCAGCACCTGGCCCGTGAGCAGCAGCTGCTTCAACGCTTGGCCGACCACTCGCGGGAGGCCGCCCGCCAGCAGCTACGGCAAGCGCAAGCCGCCCTAGCCCAGCGCAGCCGCCAAGCCACCCACGCTCCGCGCCAGCACCTGCGCCACCTCAGCCAGCAACTAGCGAGCTTCCGCTATACCTTGCCCCAGGCGGGCCGCCGCGCCCTGGACCACGAGGCGCAGCGCCTGCGCCGCCGCTCGCGCACCGTGCTGCGGCGCTTCGTGCGCCACCACCAGCGCCGACGCGAGCAGTTGCTCAAGCAGCAATACGAGGCCCGCCGTCACTTTGAAAAGCTCCTGGCGCAGTACGAGGCAACTATCTCCCGGCTGGAGGTCAATAGCCTGCGCCGCGAAAATCAATTCTTACGCCAGCATCTGGGCTGATTTTCAGATCGATAAGCAAGTTTCAAACGCCCGTCATGCTAAGCGAAGCATGACAAACGCAGAAAAAATAAGCCTTCCTAAACAGCTTTCAAAGCAAAAGCCGATTTAGTCAATACTGTACTCGCAATGCCTCAGTAATTCATACTTCATACTTAATCCCTCCCCTGTGACGTACAACGAAGCCATTCAAGAATTAGAAACTATTCTGCGCAGTCTCGAAACCGACCAGGTAGACGTAGACGACCTCACCGCCCGCGCCGAGCGCTCGGCCGAATTAATTCGCCTCTGCCGCCACAAGCTACGCCATGCCGAAGCGTCGCTGGACCGCGTTTTCGATTCGCTCGACGAAGAAGACGAAGCCGTGGAAGAATCTACTGCGGAGGAAGAAGAGGATAGTAGCGACCACGATACGGACGCCGACGACTACCAGCGCGGGGGGCCGGGCCGGCCGGCCCAGCCACGCTTGTTCTAATCCCTGATTTAGCACTTTTCAAACACCTTTAAAGCCCAAGGCCGGGCTGGCGCTGATGCCAGCCCGGCCTTGGGCTTTACTTCATTTCGGCGCTACGGTTAGTTACGCCGCACGTGAATCTGCACGCGCTCACCGTCTTCGCTGGTGGTAGGCATCACGTCGATATGGTCGGCCTCGTCGTAGTAGGCAGCCAGCCCGCGTACGATACCGACGGCCAGCCCGCCCATGCGGCGTGGCGATACGTAGTTAATCATCAATTCATTATCATTTAAACGCTCTACTTTTAGCACCGGCGGGGAGTTTTCGGGATGCTCGCGGCGCACTTGGTTGTGCAGGGAATGCTCGGTGTTTTCCAACATTTCGAGAGTGCGCCAATCGGGATGCACGTACTTCTGGTACATGTACATGAGGTCAGGCACGAGATATTCTCCGAACTTCTCGTGCAGCTCGCCAGCCGAGAGGCCGGTAGCTTCGGCAGCCCGGCCAATCAAGGCGTACATGTGCTCGTCGGGGTATACTTCCTTGTGGTGGAAGTCGCCCGAGCTGAGACCCGCCAACTGCACCAAGTTTACCCAGGTACTGTGGTCGTACTGGGTTTGGACGTAACGCTTGAGGAGGGTAAAGATGGTACCGTGCATGAGACTAGCTAGCGTGTTTGGCTGCTACAACGCACAGATTAGCTCAAATGTTAGCCCCCGGCTTTCACCCGAAAATGCCCGCCGGCCAGATTTGGCAACGGCGGGCATTCCCGGGCGAGCGCGTTTGACAAGGCGACGGCTACATGTTGCCGATAACCGTCATGGTATTAAGCGTGGGGCCGGCGCTGCCGCCGACGGGCTCCACCGTCATGGCAAAGGCTTGAGCACTAGCGATGTCTTTCATCTGCTGAATACTGTCGCCGGCAGCCGTGTTGGCAGCCAGCACCCCGGCATCGACGGGCTTGCCCTTGTCGAGCGCCCACAGCTGGTACTGCTTGCCAGCGGGCAGCGACGGTAGCTGCTGCACATCGACGTACACGCGGTGCGCGGCAGCGCTGTAGAGCACGCGGGCTTTAGCAGTGGGGTGGGCCGGAGTACCGGCCAGAGCCACCATTTTATACTCCTGGGGCGAGCGCAGAATGTGCAGCTGCTCCTGCGTAGACGAGAGGCGGCGCTCCATCACCTGCGAGGTTTGGGCGAAGCGGGCCTGGCTGTTTTGGGCGGCCACGAGCTCAGTACTGGTCTGCTGCCAGCGGCTGTAGAGCAGGGCGTTGGCGGCCAGGCTCAGCAGCAGGGCGACCGAGGCCGCGATGGCCCAGCCGCTGCGCTGCGCGGCGGCTGGAGCGGCGTAGGTCTCAGCCGGGCGCGGGTTCGACGCCGACACGCGCATGGTGGGCACCGCGGCCGGGGCGGCTACGGGAGCAGTCGATGCGGCCGGCGCAGAAGCCACCCCGCCGATTTCGGCGAGCACGCGGCCAAACACGCGCTCGCGCAGGCCAGCGGGTACAACTTGCGCGTGCGCTTCGGCGTACGCGCCGAGGCCAGTCAACAGCTCGTCGAGCTCGCGGCGCACTTCGGGGTAGCGCGCGGCCCAGTCCTCGACCTCGGCCCGGGCGGCCGGGTCGAGCTCCCCGAGCGCGTATTGCTCAAGACGGCCTGATTCGATATATTCTTGAAAATCTTTCACGGACGTAACTAGAATTAGCGGATAAGTTTGGCTAGTATTTTCAGAGCGGTGCGGGCGCGGGTTTTCACCGTGCCCAGCGGTAGATTAAGCTCTTCGGCCGCCTCACTTTGGGTAAAGCCGCCGAAATAGAGTAGGTCGATAACCTGGCGCTGCTCGGGCACAAGCTTGCTGGTAATTTCCTGCAAGCCCACGTGCTCGGGGCGGAAGGCATCCGGGGCGGCCTGGCGCAACGCGGCCGGGCTATCGTCGAGGCCCTGGGTGCGAGAACCTACGCGATGCTGACGCGAGCGGATTTTATCGATGGCTAAATTTCGACTGATATTCACCACCCAAGTGAATAAGCGGCCTTTACTGTTGTCGTAGCTGGCCATTGAGTGCCAGATTTTGACCAGTGCTTCCTGGAGCACGTCGGCCGCCTCTTCCTCATCTTTGACGATGCGGTTGATGACGCCGTAGAGCGCCCCCGAGTAGCGGTCGTAAAACTCGGTCATGGCCGCCTGCTCGCGGGCCCGCAGGCGCTCGACCAGGGCCGCCTCGGCGGCGGGTGGGGTAGATATTAGGGGGAGGTCGGACACGGGCAAGAACTGTAGAGCTAAACCGACGGCGCCAGCCGAATCGTTCGGCAGCCTGGACGAATGTAGGGGAATTTTGGGAGTCAGCAGCCAGTAGTTAGCTGCCGCAACGGCGCGGCTGAAACCCCGCACGCAACCCCGCAGCCGGCTCTACGGTTTGAAATAACGGATGGTAATTGTTTTTGCCAAAAATCTACCCGCGCTTATTCCTTGTTCCTCATGGCTATTGCTTCCATCAACCCTTATACTGGCCAGCTACTGCAAAGCTTTGCGGAGTTCGCGTGGCCCGACACCGAGCGCATGGTAGCGGAAGCTCACCAAGCCGCGACCACGTGGCGCCGCACCACGTTTGCCGAACGCGCCGCCATCGTGCGCCGGGCCGGCGAGCTGCTGCGCGAGCGCCAGCACGACCTGGCTTACCTCATGGCTATCGAAATGGGCAAGCCCCTGCGCGACGGCCGCGCCGAGGCCCTGAAATGCGCCGCCTGCTGCGACTACTACGCCGAGCACGCCGAGTCGTTCCTGGCCGATGAAGAAGTAGCAACCGACGCCGGGCGCAGCTTTATCAGCCACGCGCCGCTGGGCGTGGTACTGGCCGTAATGCCCTGGAATTTTCCGCTGTGGCAGGTGGTGCGCTTTGCCGCGCCGGCCCTGATGGCTGGCAACGTGGGGCTGCTCAAGCACGCGCCCAACGTGCCGCAGTGCGCCCTGGCCCTGGAGCGTCTTTTTCACGACGCCGGGCTGCCCCCGGCCGCGTTTCGCACGCTGCTCGTCGGCAACGAGCCGGTGGCTCGGCTGCTGGCCGACCCACGAGTGGCGGCCGTGACGCTCACCGGCTCGGAGCGGGCCGGGGTGGCCGTAGGCAGCGCCGCCGGCCAGCACCTCAAAAAGTCAGTGCTGGAGTTGGGCGGCTCCGATCCTTTCATCGTGCTGGCCGATGCCGACCTGCCGCTGGCCGCCCAAATCGCCGCCCAGGCCCGCATGATCAACGCCGGCCAGAGTTGCATCGCGGCCAAGCGCTTCATCGTGGAGGCGCCCGTACAAGCCGAGTTTGTGCGCTTGCTCAAAGGCCATTTGGAGCAGTTGCGCTACGGCGATCCGCTCGACGAGGCCACTGATTACGGCCCGCTGGCTCGCCCCGACCTAGCCGACGAGCTGAGCCGCCAAGTGGCCGACTCCGTAGCCCAGGGGGCCCAGGTGGCGCTGGCCGGCGGCCAGCCCCGGGCCGGTCAGGCACAGTTCAACCCCATGATTCTGACCAACGTGCAGAAGGGCCAGCGGGCCTACGCCGAGGAATTATTCGGTCCGGTAGCCCTGGTGCTCACCGCCCGCGATGCTGACCACGCGCTGGCCCTGGCCAACGACTCGGACTTCGGCCTCGGGGCCGCGGTGTGGACCCGCGACATAGCCCGCGCCGAGGCAATGGCCCGGCGCTTGGAATGCGGGGCCGTGTTCATCAACGGCATGGTGAAGTCGATGCCGGAGCTACCCTTCGGCGGGGTCAAGAAATCGGGCTACGGGCGCGAGCTGTCGTACCTCGGCATCCGCGAGTTCGTCAATCAAAAATCGGTGTGGATTGCCCGGGCGGCCCAGCCCGAGCCTAGCCGCACGGAGTAGTGGGCTGCTTGCGTAGCCGGAGGTGCAGCGTACCCCAGGCTCCGGTGTAGGGAGGCAGCTGTACATGCTCACCAGCCGCCTCCCCAAGCTGGAGCTTGGGGTTACTCTACTTGTGCATACCTCCCTGAAAGCTGCTCTAGGAGCACCTCACACCCTCCTGCCCTCTTACCCGTCTACCCTAACAATAACCTATCAGCTTGTACGTAACGAAGCCCACCATCTCGTGAATGAGCGAGCTCCAGCGCGTGAGCACGTCTACGCTCGGCACCAGCAGGTAATTGATTGGGGCGGTTGCGTCGGGGGCACGAAAATCGGCCGGGAAGGGTGCCGGGTGCAGGCCCACTTTGGCGAAGCAGGCCAGCGCCCGTCGCTCGTGGAAGGCGGAGGTAACCAGTACCAGCGATTGTATATCGGGATGCTGAGCGAGCAGCGCCTTGGTAAACAGCGCGTTTTCGCGGGTATTATGGCTGCGGGGCTCCACCAGGATATCCTGCGCGGGCACCCCCGCCAGCTTGAGCAGCGTAGCCAGTTCCTCGGCTTCGGGCACCTGGCCGGGCTGGGGCTTCAGCGTAGCCAGGCCACCCGAGATGATGATGCGCCGCACCTTACCCGCCCGGTACAGCCACAGCGCGTTCGTAAAGCGGTCGGCCCCCTGGCTCAGGTACACGCGGTCGTGGGGCTTGTGGCCGACCGTAACGCCGGAGAGCAGCACGGCGGCATCGGCCGGGGCCAGGCTGCGGAGCGGCACGGCCGGCAATTCCCAGTGGCGCAGCACCATGGTAAACAAGGCATTATTGCCGCCAAAAAACAGCAGCAGGGCGGCAGCTACCAGCCAGCGCTGGCGCCAGCGGCCGGTACGGCGGGCCAGCAGCGCAGCGACCAGCAGGGCCATGAACCAAGCGCCGGGCGAGAAGACGACTAGCAGGATTTTAGACAGAAAGAAGAACAAGGTGATTGGTGTTGAGGAAATGGTTTACTGCTGTCGATGAGCTTCCTTATTAGCAAGCCGACCAGGCCATTTAGCGCTGGAAAAATCGGGCACAAAAAAACTCGCCCGAGCTCGCAGCTGCGCGTCCGGGCGAGTTTTTGCAAAATTACTACGGTGATTCTAGCCGACTACCGGCACGAAGGCCCGTAAACGGTCGAGCTGCGCCACTACCTGGGCTTCCTCAGTGAGGGCGTCGCACTCCA
>CAJYVK010000322.1 GCA_913778455.1 uncultured Hymenobacter sp.
AAAGCGAACCTCTACGTTTGTCATGCTGAGCCTGCCGAAGCATCTCGCTCGCTTCGTTGAACAGCTTAGACGAAGCGAGCGAGATGCTTCGGCAGGCTCAGCATGACAAACGTTTTTAGTTAGCGACTATCAAGTCAATACGTTATGTTATTGCTTGGCCGGGAGCCCCTTTCGGAATAATAGCAGAGTGGTGATCGCTAACAGGTCCAACAACCGAGTCAGCTTCCCGCACATAGTCTTATCGCCCCAGGAAAAATTCCTTGAATCGCGCTAATTCTTCCAACTCCCGCTGCACGTAGGCGGCGAAAAACGACTCACCTACTTGCTGCCGTAATACGGAGATACCCACATCAATAAGACGCAGGCCCTGCGGTGTCAGCAAGATGTTGTCGTAGCGGTCGCCAGTGATGTTGGACGGGCGCAGCAGGTCGCGGTGGACGAAGCCCGCGGCGTGTAGGGCCCGTAGTTCGTCGGTGAAAACATCCAGCCACAGCTCGCGCAGTTCTACTTCGTACGCCCGAAAATCGAGGGGGTAGAGGCGCTCCATCACTAGCATGTCGGAGGTTAGCGGCGCGTTGTATTCAAGGCGGAGAAACTTAGCTACCAAGCCATTGATTTGATTGGCGTAGCGCATTTTTTCCGATTCGGAGCCGATGTCGGAGCGAGTATCATCGTTAAAAAGCTTCCCGACTTCCGTTTCCGACAACACGATAACGGCATTGTTGGCTCCGCGGGAGAGCTGCCGAGGGTAGCGTTTGGGTTCCATAGAAATGTACCTCGTTAGGAAGCCAAAGCTACGACCAGCGGCTCTGCGGCTATCCGTACCTTTAGCCCCGCTATGGAAACGACCTTTGAACGAACGGCACTGGCTGATTTTGCAGCTAATGGGTTTGCAGTGTTGCCAACGCTTTACTCGCCCGCCGAAGTAGCCGCCCTGCTAGCCTGCGTGGAAAGCGCGCCCGCCACCGGTCCTAATTTTCGGCGTAGTCAGGACGTATTTGCCATCCGCAACCTGCTGGGCGAGATTCCGGCGCTGGGGCCGCTACTGGCTACCCCGGCGCTGCGTAGCTTACTGGGCGAGTTGTTTCCGGCCGGCGGCTACCTCACCAAGGCCATTTATTTCGACAAGCCGGCGGGCTCCAACTGGCTCGTGGCCTGGCACCAGGATTTGATGATCAACGTGGCCCGTCGCGCTGACGCGCCCGGCTACGGCCCCTGGACGGCCAAGGCGGGCTGGGTAGCTGTGCAGCCGCCCGCCGCCGTGCTCGAAAATACCATCACCATTCGGGTGCATCTCGACGACTGCGACGCTACCAATGGCGCACTGAAAGTAGTGCCCGGCTCGCACCGGCAGGGCGTAGTACCGACCGAAGCCATTGCCAGCCAGACGAGTGCGGCCACTATTTGCGCCGTGCCCGCCGGGGGCGCCATGCTCATGAAGCCGCTGCTGCTGCACGCCTCCAGCCGTAGCACCAGCGCCCGCCCGCGCCGGGTTATGCACCTGGAGTTTTCGGCCGAGGAGCTGCCGGCCGGGCTGGCTTGGCGCGAGCGATTGGCCCTGACCTAGTAAGAATTGAGATACAAGAGCTTATTCTCAGCTCTTGCATCTAGGCTCTCAGCTCTAACATCTACAGAATCACTTGGAGCTGAGTGGTTACCTCGGGGCGGTATCGCACGTCGTTGACGTTGGTAAAATCGGGGCGGGCGCGGTAGTTGAGCGTGATTTTGGCCTGGTGACCATCGAGCAGCACGTTGACGCCGCCGTCGAAAATGTGTACGTCTTTGATGGCCTCGTCGGTCGTGCGCAGGCCGTCGTAGCGGCCGTGGATATAGTCGGCGTAGGGCTGGAGACGCACTTTGGGGCCGAGCAGCTTTTTGGGCAGTAGAAAGCCGGTCTGGATGGTTTGGGCGGTGCCGGTACCCAGCACGGGCACGGCGTTGCCGCGCAGCGGGGCCGAGCCGGTGCCGGGGTTCATGGTGCCGCCGTAGCGCACGAAGTTGGGGCCCATGTTGTAGCGGTAGGCGGCGGCGTAGAGCGTAAAGGCCGTTTGCTGGGCCGTGTCCACGGGCGTGTCGTAGAACACGTCGGCGGCTAAGGTGCTCAGGTTCTGCTTGTCGTAGGGCAGCGTCCACACGTTGGCGGGCAGGGTGGCGGGGGCCGCCGCTGGGCGCGAGTACATGCCGTCCTTGTAGAACAGAAAGCCCGTGCCCACGTTGAGTACCCGCCGTGCCCCCAGGTAGCAGCCCACCTGGAAGGGGACGAGGTTGGCTTCCTTGTCCAGAAACTCCCAGTCAAAATAGCCTTGGTACACCATGCCGCGGGCGCGGGGGTTGAACTGCGCCACGCCCGTGGTGAGGGTAGCCGGGGTACTGGTCAGGTTGCTGCGAAAGGCGTCGTTGATAGATAGCTTGTAATCAAAGCTTTTGACCCGGCCGCGCACGTACATGCCCAGCCCGCGCCCGGTCTGGTCGATGGCGTCGATCACCGGCCACTGCGTGCCCGGCACGTCGAGCGTGAGCAGCGAAAAGGCCGCGAAGCTGGTCTGGCGCGAAATCCCGTTGACGTAGTGCAGGCCCCCGCCAAAGTTGAGGTATTTATTAACCTTGTATTCTACCAAGGCGTCGTGCACGTAGAAGAGCGGCTTCTTGCCCGGCCCGGTAGCCTCGTTGGGTGCCCCGCCCGAGATGGTAGTCTGCACATTGATACCCAGTTGGGTAATGATGAGAAAGCGCGGGTTGAGCTGGGCCACGAGCAGCACGCGTGAGCGCCGCAGCCCAAAATCTACCTGATCATAGGCGAGCTCCTCGCTGGCGTTGGTGGTATTGGAATTGTTCTCGGTGTAGCGGGCCCAGAACTGGTGGGCCGTCATCAGGCGCACGTACTTGGAGCCGTCGGGCGAGAGGTTGATTTTCATGCCGCCCGCGTAGGGGGCCGACTTGGTGGGGGCCGGGGCGGGCTTGGGTAATTGTACCGGGGCCGGGTTGGGGGCCTTGCCGGTGGCGGGCGGCACTACTACCTGGGCTTGGGCGGCAGTGCCCGCCAGCAGCAGGCCAGCCAGCAGGCCGTAGCTGTAAAAAGTACGCATTAACAAAAAATAACGGGGTGGGAAGGAGAGTGAGGGCACGGCACGGCCAGCCCTCCGACCACAGGCCGAAGAGCGGGCAGTACCCAGTTGAGAAGAGGGGAGGGGCGGGTTAGTGCCGCGCCACTTCCACGAGCGGCAGGCCGGCTACCGGCTCGGGGCGCAGGGCCTCGGGCACGGCGCGGCCTTGCAGGGCCAGCCGGTGGCGGGCCTCGTCAAACTCGCCCTCGCTCTTGGCCACCACCAGCGTGGCAATGCCGTTGCCGATGACGTTGGTGATGGCCCGCGCCTCGCTCATGAAGCGGTCGACGCCCAGCAGCAGGGCCACGCTCTCCACGGGAATAACCTTGGTAGCGGCCAGCGTCGAGGCCAGCACGATGAAGCCCGAGCCCGTGACGCCCGCCGCGCCCTTGCTCGTCACGACCAGAATGGCGATGAGCGAAAGCTGCTGTGACAGGCCCAGGTGAATATTAAACGCCTGAGCCAGAAAGATGACCGCGATGGATAAGTAGATGGACGTGCCATCCAAATTGAAGGAATAGCCCGTCGGGATAACCAGTCCCGCCACCGAGCGCGAGCAGCCGTAGCGCTCCATCTTGTCGATCATGCGCGGCAGGGCCGACTCCGACGACGAGGTGCCGAGCACTAGCAGAATCTCTTCCTTGATAAAGCTCAGGTAGGGCATCAGCCGCAGGTTGTAGTACCGCAGGATGAGGTTGAGCACCACGAAGATGAACAGAAACATGGTGACGTACACCACCAGCATGAGCTTGCCCAGCGGCAGCAGCGTGGCGATGCCGTACTTGCCGATGGTGAAGGCCATGCCGCCAAACGCGCCGATGGGGGCCAGCTTCATCACCATGCCCAGCACCGTAAACATGGCGTGCGAGAGCCGGTCGAAAGTTTTGACCAGCGGCTGGGCTGTGTCGCCCAGCTTGTTGAGAGCCAGCCCGAAGAGGATGGCAAACAGCAGCACTTGCAGGATGTCGCCCTTGGCGAAAGCCCCCACCACGTTGTCGGGTACGATGTGGGTGAAAAACTCCACCCAGTTCATTTCCCCGGCCTTCTCGGTGAATTTGGCGGCTTCCTCGGCCTTCTTGCTATCGTGCAACACGGCCTGGGCGGTGGCCTGCACGCCCGCGCCGGGCTGCGTCAAGTTGGCCACGCCGATACCGATGGCCAGGGCCAGCGTCGTCACGATCTCGAAGTACAGCAGCGCTTTACCACCCACACGGCCAACTTTCTTCATGCTGCCCATGCCCGCGATGCCCAGCGTCACGGTGAGGAAAATAATGGGCGCAATCAGCATCTTGATGAGGCTGATAAACGTGTCGGCCACCGGCTTGAGGGCGGCGCCGAAGGTGGGGAACAAGCCACCGACCAGCACGCCCAGCGCAATGGCCGTGAGCACCTGCACGGTAAGGTTGGAATACCAGCGTTTCATAAAGACGAAGAAGAGAGTGGGTGGGAAGAACGATAAATCGGGGCAAGGCGTGGCCAGCCGCGCCCCCGTAAGGGCCGCTTTAGCCTCGTTAAGAACTCGGTGAAATGAATCCGACGCGTTACAACGCCTGCTCGGCCGCCACGCGGGGGGCACCAGCCAACAGGTCGGCACTGGCGTAGTCGGCGTACTTCTGGAAGTTATCTACGAACTTCTGGGCCAGGTCGGCGGCCGTGCGGTCGTAGTCCTCGGGGCTGGCCCAAGTGGTGCGCGGGTCCAGCAGTGCGGTAGGTACGCCGGGGACGGCGGCGGGCACCAGCACCCCGAATACGGGATGGGGCTGAAACTCAACGTCGGCGAGCTGGCCGGTGAGGGCGGCCGTGAGCATGGCGCGGGTGTAGCCCAGCTTCATGCGCGAGCCGGTGCCGTAGGGGCCGCCCGTCCAGCCTGTGTTGATGAGCCACACGGTAACGTCGGGATTTTCCTCCATTTTCTGGCCCAGCATCTCGGCGTAGCGGGTAGGGTGCAGGGGCAGAAATACCTGCCCGAAGCAGGCCGAGAACGTGGTTTGCGGCTCGGTGATGCCCATTTCGGTGCCGGCTACCTTGGCCGTGTAGCCACTCATAAAGTGGTACATGGCGTGCGCTTTGTCGAGCTTGCTGATGGGTGGCAGCACCCCGAAGGCATCGGCCGTTAGAAAGAAAATGTGCTTGGGCGAGCGGCCCACCGAGGGCTCCACGGCGTTGGCGATGTAGCCCAGCGGGTAGGCAGTGCGGGTGTTCTCGGTTACGCTGGTATTGGCGTAATCCACGGTGCGGGTGCCAGGCATGAAGCGCGTATTCTCGACGATGGACCCGAACTTGATGGCCTGCCAGATTTCGGGCTCTTTCTCAGCGCTCAGGTCAATGACCTTGGCGTAGCAGCCGCCTTCGAAATTGAAAATGCCCGCCGTGGGCGTCCAGCCGTGCTCGTCGTCGCCGATGAGGCCGCGGTTGGGGTCGGCCGAGAGCGTCGTCTTGCCCGTGCCCGAGAGGCCGAAGAAAATGGCCGTGTCGCCATCGGCCCCTACGTTGGCCGAGCAGTGCATGGGTAACGTCTGGCGCTCGTGGGGCAGCAGGTAATTCAGCACCCCGAAGATGCCCTTTTTCATTTCGCCGGCGTAGGCCGTGCCGCCGATAAGCAGCAGCTTCTTGCTGAAATTAAGAATGGCGAAATTGGCCTGCCGGGTACCGTCCACGGCTGGGTCGGCTGCGAAGCCGGGGGCGCAGATGATGCTGAAATCGGCCGCCCAGCTGGTATCCTCGCCAGGTGCGGGGCGCAGGAAGAGATTGTAGGCGAAGAGGTTGTGCCAGGCTAGCTCATTGACTACGCGCAGCTTGAGCTGGTAGTCGGGGTTGGCCCCGGCGTAGCCTTCGCGCACGTAGAGCGGCTTGTTGGCCAGGTAGGCTACCATTTTCTGGTGCAGCTGGTCGAACTTATCAGCCTCGAACGGGATGTTGACCTCGCCCCACCACACGCTGTCGGCGGTGTGGGCGTCGCGCACCACAAACCGGTCTTTGGGCGAGCGGCCGGTGAATTGGCCGGTGTCGGCCATCAGCGCCCCGGTGTCGGTGAGCACGCCCTCGCCCCGGCGCAGGGCCTCCTCGACCAGCGCGGCGGGCGGCAGGTTCAGGCAAACGGACTGGGCCTGGCTGAAGCCCAGCGGCTGGAGGCGGGAGAGGAACGACATGGGTAACTGGTAGATAGGTAATGAGTAAGTTAGACGGCGTCCTCGTTTAGGCGCGAGGTGTGTTTGGTTTCGGCCATGCTCAGAAACAACAGCAGCGAGAGGCCGATGCAGCCAGCGGTGTACCAGTAGAAATACGACTCGTGACCGGCCCGCTTGCACCAGAGGGCGATGTACTCGGCGGTGCCGCCAAACAGGGCGACCGTGAGCGCGTGCGGCAGGCCGATGCCCAGCGCCCGCACCTGCACCGGGAACAGCTCGGCCTTCACCACCACGTTGATGCCGCTGTAGCCACTCACGATGACGAGCGCCACCACCAGCCAGCCCAGCGCCACCCACGGATCAGTGCTGTGACTGAGGGCGGTGAGCAGCGGCACGGTGCCCAGCAGCCCGCCCACGCCGAAGAAAATCAGCAGCGGCCGCCGCCCGATGCGATCCGACAGCCCGCCGAAAACCGGCTGCAAGGCCGCGAAAACCAGCAGCGACAAAAAGCTGACGTTGGCCGCCGTGGCGGGGGCCATGTGGGCGGTATTCACCAAAAACTTGAGCATGTAGGTGGTGAACGTGTAGAAGGCCAGCGTGCCGCCCGCCGTGAGCCCCACCACCGTGAGGACCGCCCGTGGGTGCTGCCCCAGCACCTGCAAGCTGCCGCGCAGTGCCTCGGGCGTGTGCTTCTGGGCGGTGAAGGCGGCCGTTTCGGTGAGGTTGCTGCGCAGGTACAGCGCCACTACCGACAGCCCCGCGCCCACCACGAAGGGGACGCGCCAGCCCCAGTCCAGCAGCTGCGCCTGGGTCAGTACTTTTTGCAAAATGAGCTGAATGCCAAGCGCCAATAGCTGCGCACCAATCAGCGTCAGGTACAAAAAGCTGGAGTAGAAGCCGCGCCGGCCGGGGGTAGCCATCTCGGCCAGGTAGGTGGCCGATACCCCGTATTCGCCGCCCACGCTCAGGCCTTGCAGCAGGCGGGCGGTGAGCAGCATCACCGGGGCCACGAGGCCCACAGTCTGGTAAGTCGGGGTGAGGGCGATGAGCAGCGAGCCCAGCGACATCAGCAGGACCGAGAGCGTCATTGACTGCTTGCGGCCCACTTTGTCGGCAATGCGCCCGAACATCCACCCGCCGATGGGCCGCATCAGGAAGCCCAGCGCGAAGATGCCGGCCGTTTGCAACAGTTGGGCGGTGGTGTCTTCGGAAGGAAAAAACGAGCCCGAGAAGTACAGAGAGAACGCCGAGAACGCGTACCAGTCGTACCACTCCACGAGGTTGCCCACCGATCCGCTGAGGATGGCCCGCAGGCGCCGGCCGGGCCGGTCGGCCGCCAGCGCGGGCGACCCCTCAAGAGGGGCAGCTAGCGAAGGAGTGGAGAGCAAAGCGGGCATTGGGCGGGAGACTAGAACGGCGGGCGGCCGAGTGAGTAGTTACTTACCCGGAAGCTACGCTGCAAAGGAGTCGCCCGATTTTGAAGAAATTTCAAATAAAACTTATCATTTCTCTGAAATTTTCGCGGGGCGCAGAACAGAAGCGGGCGGTACTAGGCCGCTGGCTGGGCAAAAATGAGGCGGATGCGGTGCCAGCCGTCGGCGTAGTCGTAGCTGATGCGGTGACCATACAACTCGCTGATGCGCTTGACGATGGCTAGCCCAATGCCGATGGAGTCGAGCGCCGAGTTGCCTTTCTTAAAGCGACCAAATAGCTCGCTCACCGGGGCCGAAGGGGCCAGCCCGGTATTGGCCAGCAACAGCCCGGTGGCCGATAGCTCCACTTCAATGTTGCCGTCCGGCACGTTGTGACGGATGGCGTTGCTAAACAAGTTGTTGAGTAGGAGTTGGGTCAGGGAGGCGTCGAGCGGCACGCGCACGCCGGGCGCGATGCGTTGCGTGGTAGTCAGGCCCTTCATTTCGGCTAAGTCGGCGAAGGCGGCTTCGGTGGCGGGTACGAGCTGGCTAAGGTCGGCCAGGGCCTCGGGGGCGGGCTCGAAGTGTTCGAGCTTGGCCAGCAGCGTCAGGGCCTGGTTGATTTTGGCCAGGCGCTCCAGCTCGTCGTGCATGGTGGTGAGCGTATGCCACTGCTTTTCACTCAGCTCCGAGTCCATGAGCAATTCCAATTTGGCCTTGATGCTGGCAATGGGCGTTTGCAGCTCGTGCGAGGCGTTTTCGGAAAACTCCTGGAGGCCCCGGTAGTCGCGCTGGGCGCGGGCGGTCATCTTCACCAAAAACTCGTTCAGCTCCTGAAATTCGGCGGTGCGGGTGGCGGGCAGCTCAATGGGATGCGGCTGGCCCAGCTCAAACTGCTGAATGCCGTGCAGCGTGGCGTTGAACGGCCGCAGAATGCGCCACGAAATCAACTCGCTGAGAATGACTACTAAGGCCAATAAAAAAACGAAGGTCCAGGCAAATACCAGCACCAGGCCGGTGAGGTAGGCGTCGCGGGGCTCCACCACCGCCGCCCGGCTGGCCACGCGGTACAGCCGCCCGTTCACCACGGGGTAGGTGGTGAGGCGTACCATGGCCACGCGGGCTTGCAGGGCGGCGTCCCACTCGGGGCGCACGCGCACGGTGCGCACGCGCCGGGCAGTGTCGGTAGTCACTACGGGGCTGGCCTGCACGTAAGGGCGCAGCGAGTCGGCCACGGTAGGTGGGCCGTGGCGCAGCTGATTCGCGATCAGCTCGTTCAAGCTTTCCAGCTCGCCGATGGTGGCCTGCGTGACGCTGCGCGAAAGGGCGGCGTACACGATGGCAAACCCGAGGCTGAGCACGCAAAACGTGAGCACCGCGTAGGCCAGCGTGTAGCGATAGTTGAGTTTCACTGGTCGGGCGCACTGAGCTTGTAGCCAAAGCCGTACACCGTGCTAATGTAGTCTTTGCCGCCGGCGTCGGTGATTTTCTTGCGCAGATTCTTGACGTGCTGGTACACAAAATCCACGCTGTCGAGGTTGTCGGTGTAGTCGCCCCAGAGGTGGGCCGCGATGGCCTGCCGGGTCAGCATCCGGCCCTTGTTGTTGATGAAATACAGCAGCAGATTAGTCTCCTTGCGCGTGAGATTCAAAAGCTTACCGTTGATGCGGCACTCCATTGATTCCAGGTCGGCGGTGATGTCCTGGAAGGTGAGCACGTTGTTTTTGTGTGCGCTGCGCCGCCGCATGATGGCCTTGATACGGGCGTGCAGCTCGGGCAGCGGAAACGGCTTGGTAATGTAGTCGTCGGCTCCCTCGCTGAGACCAGTGAGCTTGAAGTCGAGCGCGTTCTGGGCCGAAATAATGACGACGCTGCTCTCGATGCCCTCCTTGCGCAGCAGCTTGAGCAGGCTGATGCCGTTGCCGTCGGGCAGCATGATGTCGAGCAGCACCACGTCGTAGCTGAACAGCGCCAGCTTCTCCCGCGCCTCGTCAAACGTGCTGGCTACCTCGCAGATGTAATGCTCCTGCCCCAGGTAGCCGGCGATGCTGCGGGCCAGCTCGGCGTGGTCTTCAACTAGTAAAATCTTCATGGGTGGGGTGGGGAAGGCGGGCGCGGTGATACGGAGCAGGCTACAAAGCTATTCCAGCGGCGGTTTCGCGGGAGGGGAGGGCGCGGCGAGTTTGGCGGGCAGTGCCCAGCGCGAAATCTTCCATTCCGACAATCTTTCTGGCGCGGCTGGTGTTACCTTGGCGTATCCAACTTCTTCTGACATGAACGGCAAAAACCTGTTTGATTTTGGCCCCGCCCTCGGGTATTTCTTTCGCGGCAACGACCCCAATCGAAAAACGAATTTCAACCTGCGAACCATGCACTTCATCAATAAGTTGAGCATGGCCATGTTTCTGGTCGGCCTGTGCGTGCTGCTGTATCGTTGGTTTTTGCGCTAATTGCTGGCTGGGGGGATGAATATTGAGGAGTACCGCGACTTCTGCCTGGGCTTGCCTGGCACCACCGAGGAAACGCCCTTCGGACCGGACACCCTGGTGTTTAAAGTGGGTGGTAAAATATTTGCGCTCACCGATTTGCGCACGTTTGAGAGCTTCAACGTGAAGTGCGACCCCGAGCGGGCCGTGGACCTGCGCGAGCGCTATGATTACGTGCTGCCGGGCTTTCACATGAATAAAAAGCACTGGAATACCATTCGGGTGGGCACCGGGGCCAGCCCCGCCCAGCTGCGCGAGTGGCTGACGCACTCCTACGAGCTGATAGTGGCTGCCCTGCCCAAATCCGTGCGCGAGGAATTGCGACAGGCCGCCGCCGAATAACTGGCCGACCGTACGCGGGCTAGTAGCAGGCTTAACCGTAGTCGTGTCTGGGCGCATAGTGCCAAAAGTTAACGAGGCCAGGTTCCAGTGCGGAGCCTGGCCTCGTTGCGTTGGGGCAAATGGGGAGCGTGCGCAGGAGCTTGGGTATGAGAGAAATGAATATTGCTAGTAAACCTCGGGTTTGTAGTAAAAAAAATCGCTGATGGTAAGCAAGTTATTGATAACCTGAGCTGTATAGAAGAATCTTTCGGGTCGGGAGGAAGGTATGTTTGTGTATTATTTCAATAAATTTTATCCTTTTCTCCAGCTTATGAAAACTTCTCTACGCTTCTTGTTGGGGTTGCTGCTCCTTGCTGCGCACGCGCCGCTGGCCGCCCAGAATCTAAACCTGGCCTACGCCAAGCGCACCGAGGCCTCGTCGCAGGAAAACGCTACCCTGCCAGCCAGCAACGCCACCGACGGCGACAACCGCACCCGTTGGTCGAGCGAGTTTACCGACAACCAAAGCCTGGTAGTTGACATGGGCTCGGTGCAAACTATTGATCGCGTGCGCATTACCTGGGAGGCGGCCAGCGGCCGGAATTTTCTGCTCCAGGTTTCCAACGACGCGCTGAATTGGGCCACGGTGGAAACGGTGACTGGCAATGCGCCCGTTGACCGGGGCGGCTATTTCCTCAACGAGTATCCTAATCTGAACGCCAACGGCACGAGCATCGGCCGCTACGTACGGCTGCTAGGCACGGCGCGTAATACGTCGTTTGGCTATTCTATCTTTGAATTTGAGGTATTTAGCTTCACCAATTCGGCGCTTAGCCTGGGTAAGGGCATGGGGGCCACGGCTTCGGATAGTCAGGCGGGTTTTAGTCCCGGGCTGGCCTTCGACGACAATGACAACAGCCGCTGGTCGACGCTGAACCCTACCAACCAAACCCTGGACGTGGACCTGGGGCAAAATGCCAGTATCTCGCGCATCTACCTCAATTGGGAGTTGGCCTACGGCGTGAATTTTTTGCTGCAAGCATCCAGCGACAAGGTGCTGTGGACAACTTTTGCCACGTTTACTAACAATCGGGCCTACTACAACGAGCTCGCCGTGGCCGCGAGCGGCCGTTTTGTGCGCCTGCTGGCGATGGACGGCGGGCAAAACGGCGGCGGTTTTTCGGCCTGGGAATTCAAAATTTATGGCACGCCCGCGCCGCTGCCGGTTACGCTGACCAGCTTCGGGGCTACCGCCCGCGGCAACGGGGTAGCGTTGAGCTGGACCACGGCCAGTGAGCAAAACAGCGCCCATTTCGAGGTGCAGCGCGGTACCAACGGCGTGCAGTTTGCCAGCATCGGCCAGTTGGCCGCGGCGGGTAATAGCCAGACCGCCAAGGCGTATCAGTATTTCGACGCGGTTCCGGCGCGGCCTACCAGCTACTACCGCCTCAAGCAGGTAGACCTCGATGGCCGCACCACCTACGGCCCGGTGGCCGTGGTGCGCCTAGCGGGCGCAACCACTGCGCAGCCCCTCGCATTCTTCCCCAACCCGGTGGCCGACCAGGCGACCCTGCAATGGGACGCGGCCACTGCTGGCCCCGGCCGCTGGCACCTGACCAATGCGTTGGGCCAACTAGTGCGCGAAGGCGCCCTTGAGTCGCAGCCGGGGAGTAATAGCCAGCTTATTGACCTGCGCTCCTGCGCGGCGGGCAGCTACGTGCTGAGCGTGGAGGCGGCGGGCCAGCCGCTGCAACGCCAATTGGTGCAGAAGGTGCAGTGAGGTGCAGACTGTAAAAAAGCCCCGCCGATTATCGGCGGAGCTTTTTTACAGTCTGTCATGCTGAGCCTGCGAAGCATCTTATCAGGTTAGCGCGGCGTACCCGGGCGGGCGTGATAAGATGCTTCGCAGGCTCAGCATGACAGAACGAGTGTAGGAGTTTGCGGAGTGACGTGACCTGCTAAGTAGTCCGCTAAGAAGCTGTTCTATCAATTCAGCAGAGTAGCGGTTGACGAGCAACTGCCGCCATGCACTTACTGCCCCACTAAAAACACGGCATTCCCAAAAAGCAATTTCCCGCTCTGCCAAAAGGCGCGGAACAACGGGTTATCACCCAAGTAGATGACCTGGCCCCGACCCAGGTCCTGGGTGCCCAGCACGAAGGTGTCGACGAGTTGCTTGCGGGCCTTGCTGCCGCTGAAGCCGGCGTAGTAGCCATTCTTCTTGATAACGCCTACATTCCAGCCGCCCTGGCCTAAAAACTTGTAGCTGAGCGGCGTGCGAATGAGCGCCGGGTAGGTGTCGCCGTAGCCGAAGGCCAGCGGGTGGGTATTGTCGAGCTGTACGCGGTAGATGGAGCCCAGCGCCTGGTCCTGGGTGCTTTCGCGGTCGGCGGCCCCGTAGCGGCGTAGGGGCAGGTAGGGATTGGCCTGCTCAGCCTTGCGCACAGCCACCGAGTCGGCGGTTTTAGCCCGGAGCAGGAAGTCCTTCTTGCCTGCCAGGAATTTCATGGCCCCTTCGAGGGCAATGAGCTTGCCGCCGCCGCGCACCCAGCCCTTGAGGCTTTCGAGGGCCGAGGCCGAATAGATATCCTGGTAATTGCCATCGGGCAGGATGAGCACGTCTATTTTGCTCATGCTCACCCGGTTCAGGTAGTCGGTGCCCAGCACCGTAATGGGGTAGCCGAGCTGCTGCTCGAAGAAGTGCCACACCTCGCCGAACGCCGTGGCATCGATACCGGGGCCAGCCACCACCGCCACCGTGGGCTGCTTCACGAAGTGCACCGAGCCCGAGCCCAGGTCGTGGCCGCTGGTCGAGAAGCCCGATTTTACGGCCTGCACCACCGAGCCCGCCGAGTCGGCCTGCGCCCGCACGAGCTGGTCAAACTTCGGTCCCAGCGCCTCGTTGCTGGTACGCGTGATGATGAGCGTACCGGGGGCGTATTTCTGGCCCTCCGCCTCAAAGGCTTCTTCGGCGAAGCGCACTTTTACTTTCTGTTGCAGCAGCTTGCTCAGGAAGCGTACGTCTTGCAGGTTGCTCCAGCGGGCGAGGTAGGCGTAGGGCTTGTCGATGGCGGCGGCGCTGCCCTTCACCACGGGCTGGGTGGGGGCGGGGCCGCTGGCGTCGAGGCGCTGAGGTAGGGCGTAGGCTTTCACCCCGAAGGAATAGGGTAGCGCCCACGACGTGATGTCGTAGGTGAGCGAGTCTTCGAGCTGCGGGCGGGGCTCAAACAGCACTTTGACAAGCGTCGATTTGGGCTGGTACATGCTCACGACCACGTCGCGGGGCTGCACGGTTACGGGTTCCGTCTTGCCGCTGGCGTAGCTGTAGCCGTTGGTTTTGAGCTGCTTGGGAGCAAAGCCGTAGCTGATTTGCTGGCGGTCGAGGTACTGGGTCAGCATCCGTAGCTGGCCGGGGTCGCTGCCGGCGGCCAGCACGTAGGTTTTGTAGGTGCCGCCGGGCTTGGTCTTGGCCGTCGCGAAGTACGATTGAAACTCGCGCAGCAGGTCGTCGTGGCGCTCGGCGGTGGCCTGGATGGTGGCGCGGCTGGCCGCGTGGTGGTGCGCGATGCGCTGGGTCAGGGTGAGCGTATCGCCGGCGGGGCGGGCGTAGGCCACGCCGGCCGGTCCGCCGCCGCCCTGCTCGTAGGTCATGCCGATGGCCCCGTTGAAGCTGGGCCAGGTATCGCCGTAGGTGGGCGCGAACAAGTCGTAGACCTCGCGGGTGAAATACAGCCAGTTATTGGCGTCGAACACCCGGCGGTTGTAGTCGCCAATCACGTTCTGAAACTGCCGCTGCCAGGGCGTAATGTCGGCGTGAAACGGCTTGGCGGCCGGCGAGAAGTAGTACGAGTTGTTTGGCCCCATCTCGTGGAAGTCGGCGTGCACCTGCGGTAGCCATTTGTTGTAGAGCACGATGCGCTGGCGGCTTTCCTGCTGGGTCTGCCAGGCCCAGTCGCGGTTCAGGTCGAAATAGTAGTGATTGTAGCGCCCGCCGGGCCAGGGCTCGTGGTGCTCCCAGGAATCGGGGCTGGCATTGACCGTCTGGTTGCGCACGCGGTTGTACCAGTTCACGTAGCGGTCGTGGCCGTCGGGGTTCACGCAGGGGTCGATAACCACCACCGTATTCTTAAGCCAGTCCTGCATCTGGGCATCCTGCGGGTTAGCCAGGTCGTAAAGCACCTGCAAAACGGCCTCCGAGCTCACCGCCTCGTTGCCGTGCACATTGTAGCTGAGCCAGCACACGGCGGGCATCTGGCGGCTGGTAGCGCCGTCTTCGAGGCTAGCCAGCCGGCGATTATTCTGCTGAATGGCCGCGAGTTGATTGAAGCTGTCGGCGTTGCCGATTTCAATTACTTCCAGCCGGCGTCTTTCATACGTTTGCCCATAGGGCGTGATGCGCATGCGACCCGGTGTGTGCGCCACCACGTGCGCGGCGTAGCGCAGCACGTCGGCCTGCGGCGTAAACTGACTACCCAGCGGATAGCCTAAAAACTGGGCGGGCGTAAGGAGCGGCCCGGCCGCGTCAGCAGCCGTAGTGGCCACCGGGGCGGGCGCTTGCGCGTGGCTATTGGTTGTTGCGAGCAGGCCC
>CAJYVK010000323.1 GCA_913778455.1 uncultured Hymenobacter sp.
GATAAGATGCTTCGCAAGCTCAGCATGACAGACATTTTTAGTTTATATAACTCATAACTCATAACTCATAACATGTCCTTCATCACGCCCATTCCTCCCGCCCAAACCTACGCCCTGCGTCACGCCGTGCTGTGGCCCGATAAGCCGCTGGCCTACGTGCAGCTACCCGACGATGAGGCTGGTATGCACTACGGGGCGCTTGTGGACGGGGAGGTGCGGGCGGTTATTTCGCTTTTCGTGGGAAATGACGGGGTGGCCCGCTTCCGTAAGTTTGCTACCGACCCGGCGTGGCAGGGCCGGGGCCTGGGTACTGAGTTGCTGCGTCACGTGCTGGCCGAAGCCCAGGCGCGGGGGGCGCACACCCTCTGGTGCGACGCCCGCCAGAGCACCCTGGCCTTTTATCAGCGCTTCGGGCTGGCCCCCGAGGGCGACGTGTTTTACAAGGGCGACATCCCATACGTGCGGCTTAGTCGCGCTTTGCTACTTGAAGAATAGATACTCATGCACTTAATAGAAACCCACGCCCACCTGTACTCCGAGCAGTTTAAGCCCGACCAGGCCGAGGCGTTGCACCGGGCCGTGGCGGCCGGTGTCGGCACCATCCTGCTGCCCAACGTAGACCGCAGCACCATCGACGCCATGCTGGAGCTGGAGGCCGCCGCCCCCGCCACCTGCAACGCCATGATGGGCCTGCACCCGTGCTCGGTCGGCCCCGGCTTCGAGCAAGAACTGCGTTTGGTAGAAGACTGGCTGGCCCGGCGTCCCTTCGTGGCGGTGGGCGAGTGCGGCATCGACCTCTACTGGGACAAAACTTACCTGGCCGAGCAACGGGAAGCTCTGCGCACGCAGTTGCGCCTGGCCAAGCAATACCGGCTGCCCATTGTGCTGCACACCCGCAGCGCCTTCGAAGAGGCCTTCGAGCTAGTAGCCGAGGCCCAGGACGGGACCCTGCGCGGGGTGTTTCACTGCTTTTCCGACGGGCTGGCCGAGGCCGAGCGCATTATTGCGCTGGGGGGCTTCAAGCTGGGCATCGGTGGGGTGGCGACGTTCAAAAACGGCGGCCTCGATAAAGTGCTGCCGCACGTGGCCGTCGAACACCTGGTACTCGAAACCGACTGCCCCTACCTGGCGCCCGTGCCCTACCGCGGTAAGCGCAATGAGCCCGCCTACCTGCCGCTGGTGCTGCACCGCGTAGCCAGCCTGCTGGGCCAGTCGCCCGAGGCCGTGGCCGCCGCCACTACCCGCAACGCCCAAGAGCTTTTCCAGCTACCCACCGCCTAAAAAAACACTGCGAAACTCTGCGGGTTAACACCCCGAAAACCTGCGCGAAAACTATGCCCAACGACGCCCTCGACCTGCCGCTCCTAACCCTGCCCACTGCCGCCGAGGCCACCGCGCCCCACCTCCTCATTATCTACACTGGTGGCACCGTGGGCATGGTTGCCAACCACCTCAACGAGCTAGTGCCCATGCATTTTGGCGAGCTTGACCGCCAGCTGCCCGAGCTGCGCCGACTGCCCTACCGCATCGAGCTGCTGGCCCTGCCCGAGCTTATCGACAGCAGCAACGTGACGCCCGCCGACTGGCTGCGGCTGGCCCGGCTCATCGGCCACCACTACGCGGCTTTCGATGGCTTCGTAATCCTGCACGGTACCGACACCATGGCCTATTCGGCGGCGGCGCTCAGCTTTCTGCTGGAGCACCTGGGTAAGCCCGTCGTCTTCACCGGGGCGCAGGTGCCGGTGGGCCGCACCCGCTCCGACGCGGCCCGCAACCTGCTCACTGCCTTGGAGGTGGCAGCCGCCCGCCACTGGCCCGCCGGCACCGTGCGGCTGCCCGAGGTAGGCGTGTTTTTCGACGATGTGCTCATCCGGGGCACCCGCGCCAAGAAGGTGGAAAGCCAGCAGTTTGCCGCCTTCAAAAGTGAGAACTACCCACCATTAGTCCGCGCCGGCATCAACCTCTATTTCAACGACGCCAGCATTCGCCCGCTGCCCGCCGCCCCGCTCAAGGTGCACCAGCAGCTCGAAGAAAAAGTGGCCGTGCTGCCCCTGTTTCCCGGTATTACGGCGGCCGTGGTGGAGGCCGTGCTGGGCGTGCCCGGCCTGCGCGGCTGCGTACTCGAAACCTACGGCTCGGGCAACGCGCCCACCGCACCGTGGTTTTTAGACTGCCTGGCGCGGGCGCAGCAGCGCGGCGTCTTCGTCCTCAACGTGAGCCAGTGCGAGGAGGGCCGCGTAGTGCAGGGTCGCTACGAAACCAGTGCCCGCCTCACCCGCCTCGGCGTCATTGGTGGCGACGACATCACCACCGAGGCCGCCATCACCAAGCTCATGTTCGTGCTAGGGCTGAGGCTGCCCGAGGCCGATACCCGCCGCCTGCTCAGCCAGGATTTGCGTGGCGAAATCACAGCGTAAGGGGAGAGTGGAGACCGAAGGTTAAAAAAGAGCCTGAGCTTTCACGGTGACAAACAAGGATGAGGTCGTTTCTAACGGCTGCTACAACTACCGTCCCTGAACTCAGGGAAAAGCTGTTTTCCGGCCTCCTCCCCTGAGCAGTCTTCCCTCTGCAAAAAAAAAGACCCTAGCACGGCGCTAGGGTCTTTTTTTGCAGAGAGGAAGGGATTCGAACCCTCGATAACCTTTTGGGCTATACACACTTTCCAGGCGTGCTCCTTCGACCACTCGGACACCTCTCTGAGTGGGGCTGCAAAGATAGGGCGAAAGAGTGATGAAGTGATGGAACAAGATGGTAAAAAGTAAACGGGTGAGCTAAACGCTGCTGTTGGTGGCTGAGTACAGGGCAGTAGGAAAGGTGAAAAGAGAATTTAAAATGCAGACTTTTAGCTACATTTGTTATATACTCTTCATCAAGTCCTTTTCCATGAAAAATCTACTACTGCTGGCGGTAGCGGCTACGCTGTTGGCTGGTACTGCCCCGACGACGTTTGCGTCCCCCAAGCCTACGGCTCACAAGGTTTCCGTCAAAAAGTACCCGCTCGAGGGGTACGACAACGGCGTTGCGGCGGGCAAGCGCTGGTTGGCCGCCAATAATCCTACGGAAACGCAACTCGGTCAAAAATGGCACGAGGCGCTTTGCCAGGTGGAATTCAACACGAGCCAAACGCCGGACCAGGGCCGGGCGGATTACTGGCAGGGCTTCGCGGATTCGCTCAACTACTACGACAACAACAATATCATCTGCTACTAGCTGTACCATCCATAGCACCCGCTACGCCTCTCGTAGCGGGCATTTTTGTTTGCGAAGCAGTGTAAGTAGTAATGAGTACCCCACGCTGGCAGGCGTTTAGCACGGCTGCTTCTTACCTGTAAGTAATCTGTGTCTCTATTGTCGCACAGGTGGTAGGTATAAAGATGATGAATAAGTTGTTATAAAAATGATGGCGCTGTAGCTGGTATTTTTGGCATACTCTCCGCTACCTTGCCCAAGACTAATCATCTGCTCTTATGAAAGCTGCTCCCCAGGCTGCTGCTGTCAAAACCGCTGCGCATTCTGCCAGTATGGGCTCAACTATGGTTGATAACCGCGCCTCGGCCGTAGCCCAGCGCAAGTTGCAAGCCGCTATTGACACTAGCCCCCGGCAAGTGGCCCAGCGCCAACAAGCCGAGGCGGTTGCCCCACGCAGGAATGCGACGGGCTTGCCAGATGACTTAAAAGCGGGCGTAGAAAATCTATCCGGCTACTCGCTGGATGACGTGCGGGTACACTACAACTCAGACAAACCAGCGAAGTTGCAAGCCCACGCCTATGCACAGGGTAGTGATATCCATATGGCGCCGGGGCAGGAAGAGCATTTGCCGCACGAAGCCTGGCACGTAGTGCAGCAGAAGCAAGATAAAGTGCGGCCAACAACGCAGTTGAAGGGGACGAATATCAATGATGATGCGGGCTTGGAGCGCGAGGCTGACCTGATGGGTGCCAAAGCACTACAGCGGCGCGCCACTCCCGCAGCGTTGCGCACGGTGACTTCTGCTGCGGAGGCGGTGCAGCGGGTAGGAGAGGATACGGGTAAGAAAAAAGGAGAAGACTATTGTAACAATGTGCAGAAATTGCTCAATAATATCGAGGGTTTGCTTGCTGGGTTTGCAACAGATGAAATTGGGGGTATTCTTGATATTATTAATGCCAATCGAGCCAAATGTTCGGTTGGCACCGAACTAGTAACGGGGGCAGATACTAATACTAAAGATTATGGTGATTTAAATTCTTCCGTAATAGGGCATATAACGAGTTTGAGTTATTTAAAAGACGAGAGTAGTGCAAAGTATTTTAAAGAAGAGGTGGGGCGCATTTTTCCTTTATTGCGGACGCTATTCAACACGCTGCCCACTGCGGCTATTGACCCTCGGGTAGCGACTGTGATCAGGAGTGGTACCGCCGGCGATGCGGG
>CAJYVK010000324.1 GCA_913778455.1 uncultured Hymenobacter sp.
CTGGGCCTGCCCGCTGCGGAAGCTGACGAGGCGCGTGGGGCGCATAATGGGGTTGAGAATGCTGAACGGGGCCGGGCCGAAGCTGCCGCGCAAGTGCTGCCGGCCCTGCGGGTCGAGCAGCGAGGTAGTGAGCGAGGCTTCGGCCCGGCAGACATTCTGCAAGTACCCGGTAGCCGTGGCCGTGAGCGGCTGGGCCAGGCTCATGCGGCTGGGGTCGTTGGTAACGTTGCGAAATTTGATATGCAGCCGGTTGAGGGTAAATTTACCCACCCGCGGCGTTTCGGCGCTGCGCGAAAAGGCCACGATGGTGCCGTTGTTGAAATCCAGCTCGCGCACGTCGAAGTGCGCCCGCACCCGGCGCACCAGCTCGGGCGAGAGGTAGGAGGGCTTGCGATTGATGGGGCCGCGACCGTCGCTGCTGGCTTGCAGGTAAGGTCGCTCGGCCGTGAGGTGCGCGATGCGCAGGTGACTATTGGCCGACAGCTGGTTGAAGTCGAAGCCCTGCGCCCGCAGCTCGGCCATGCGGATGGTGAGCTGGGTGGTCTGGTAGCCGCTGCGGCGGTTGAGCTGGGCCGGCGTAAGGGTGGGGCGCATGGCCAGTTCGGTGAGCCGCAGGGCCTGGTGCTGGGTGTTCAAAAAGGCCCGCCCGATGCTGACCGGGTACACCGGGGCTGCGAACATGCCCGTGATGCGTCCGGTGTGGCCCGCCCACTGGCGGGCGTACAGAATGCGCCGGGTGCTCGGCTGCTCGGCCAGCGAATCGACGCGCAGCTCCCGAGCTTCGCCGTAGATGTGGCGTACCGCTGGCTGCTCGCTCACGCCCGCTACGGCCAGGTAGCCGTCGTCGATAAACAGCCGCCCCACGTCGGCCCGCCGAAACACGGACTGCAACAGCTTCCACAGCGGCGGCGGGGCCTGGGCCGGCGGCCGAAACGTGAGGCGCGGCGTGCTCAACCGCGCCGAGTCGGCCCGGAGGTGTTGCCGATGCTGCCAGCTAGCCGCTCGCAGGCCGTGAACTCGCACCCGCCGCATGGTATAATCGACCCGCACCGCTCCGGGCGTACCTCGGCCCGGCGCGGGTGGCGTAATGCGCAACGAGTCGAGCGCAAAGAACTGCTTGTCGCTCATAAAATCAACCCGCCCGGCCCGAATGCGGTGCCCGCCCAGCTCGGCTTGCGTGCCGCGCAGCGCCGCCCGCCAGCTGGCCGCGAAGGCCAGCCGCTGGGTATCGGCCGCGCCCGCCGCCGTGAATAGCAAGTCGCGGGCGCTAATCTCGGCCGTGGCCAGCGCCCCCGTCGGTGCCTGGGCCGGCCCGAAGCTGCCGCCTACCCGGCGTAAGCGCAGGTAGCCCAGCCGCAGGGGCTGCTGCTCGTACAGCGGCTGGGTTGGGCGGGGCGGGGCCGGCCGCCGGGCCAGGGCCGCTACGTGCACGCGTAGCGAGTCGAGGGTAAGGCTATCGATGGGAATGGTACGGCCGCGCAGCAGGGCCAGCAGGCCCACGCCCCGCAGGTCGAGGCTGGCCAGGTGAGCTTCGAGGCGCGGCAGGGTATCAGCCAGGGTGGGAGCCACGGGACGCAGGGATAGTCCCCGCACGTGCAGGCTACGGGAGAAAAGTCTGGTGCGTAAGGCGGTTACTTGCAAGCGATACTGCCCATGAGTGGCGGTAGCTACTTGCGCCTCCAATTTGCGGCGTAGCCAGGGGTCGAGGCCCCATTTCAGCCAAGCTAGCCCTAGTAACAGCAGCAGGGCCAGGCCGAGCAGGAGCCAGCGAACCCAGGGGCGGCGGGTAGGGCTGGGAGAGGAGAGGGAGTCGGACACGGTACGAAGCTGAAGGGTAGCTAACGGGAAAGTGCCCGGCGCGGGTTATGCGCGGCCCTAACCTTCAGCCCCCCGCTTGCCGTACAGCAGCCAGCTTCAATTTCTCTTCAGCCTGTTTAATTTCTCTCGGATATGCGATTCTCCGCGCTTTTCTCGGGTGCTCGCCTGGGTATGTGGGCTGGCCTACTCGCGCTGGCGGCCTGCAAGAAAGACCGTGACGTTGGCACGTCGCTGCCCGACAGCGTTACGTTTACCCAAGCCGGCCTGTACCCCGAAGGCACGCAGTACGACAACCAGCGCGGGCAGTTCTTGGTGAGTTCCCAAACGGCGGGCCGCATTGGGCAGGTAACGGACGCGGGTGCCTACTCCACTTTTGCCGACGACCCGCAGCTAATTTCGACCATTGGCCTGAACCTCGACGCCGCCCGCAGCCGCCTGCTCGTGGCCGTGTCGGACCCGGGCTACAATACTACCCGCACTTCGGCCACCACCAAGGGGAAGCTGGCGGCGCTCGCCATCTTCAACAGCAGCACCGGGGCCAAAACGGGCTACGTTGACTTGGGCGCTTTTACTCCCTCGGGGGGGACTACCTACCCCGCGCACTTTGCCAATGATATCGCCGTCGATGGTAGTGGCAATGCCTACGTTACCGACAGCTTCGCGCCCCTCATCTACCGGGTCGATGCGCAGGGCGCAGTTACTCGTTTTCTGGAAAATACGGCGCTGGCGGCACCCACCGGTAAGTTTGGCCTCAACGGCATCGTTTATCACCCCAGCGGCTACCTGCTCGTTGCGAAATCCGATGAGGGGGCAATTTTCAAAGTGCCGCTGGCTAACCCCGCAGGGTTTACCAAGCTTACCCTGCCCAGCGGCCTGAGCCTGAGCGGAGCCGACGGCTTGCAGCTCATCGATAATACCACCCTGCTGGTAGTGTGCAACGCCCAGGGTAAGGTCTATAAGCTCACTACCGCTACCGATTTTGCCAGCGTAGCCAACGCCGCGGCCGATGTGTACGCGACGGGCAGCGTGTATCCGACCACGCTGGCCCGCCGCGCCGATACCAAAAGCTACGTGCTCTACGCGCACCTCGACGCCTTGCAGACCATGCAGAGCCCGCCCGTAGCAGAGTTCCGGCTTCAGGCGTTGCCGTTTTAGCCCCGCTACTCTTATCGGTTGCCCGCCCCGCAACTGCCCCGGCTGCTAGCTTTGGGGCCTCGAAGCGCCAGCCTCAGCAGGTGCCTCCTTTTCCGCTTTTTTTCGCCTCATGCTTGCTATTACCTCGCTGCTGCCCTCTCCGGCGTCCGACCACATCAATACGCTCATCAAAAGCCTGGAAACAGAGTTTGGCCTAACGGACGTGCAGGCCACGCCCGAGCCGCACCTGACCTACCAGATTGTGGAGCCGGCCGACCTCGAAACGCTCAAGGAAGCCCTGCACGAGATAGCCCGCATCACCAAGCCGTTTATCGCTCATACCACCGGGCTGGGGATGTTTCCGGGTGATAACCCCGTGATTCACATCCCAGTACTGCGCTCCGACGATCTTAACCTGTTGCACCACCGCGTGCTGGCCGCCGCCGCCCCGCTCTGCTCGCGCACCGATAAGTTCAGCGCCCCCGACCTGTGGCTGCCCCACGTGTCGCTGGCCCTGCACGATACCACACCCGAGCTGCTAGGCCCGGTCCTGCGCTTTCTCAACAACCAAACCTTCAACCTGGAGCTGGACATCAACAACCTCACCATCCTACGCCCCGACGGCAACCTCTTCGTGCGCGAAGTAGTGTTCGAGTTTGGAAAGTGATGGGGTGAGGGAGTGATAATGTGAGGGAGTGAGGAGGTGATGAGGCAAAAAGAAAGGCTAGCCAATCAGGCTGTATTGCTTTCTCACCTCGTCACCTCCTCACCCCCTCACCTCATCACCTATTCAAAATCGTCTTGTTCCGGTTTAGCTTGAGGTCTTGCAGCAGGGAGCTTTTAGCAGCGATGGTGAAGTTGTAGCCCCGGTAGGGGCCTACCGGGATCCACAGGCCCGAAATCTGCCAGCAGTGCAGGTCGCGGTAGAAATTGACGGTAGGATACACGAGGGTGTTGTTCACCAAGTCGTAGTTGAGGCTGGTGCTGAGGCGGAAATTGGGCGTGAGCTTTACCGAGCCGCTGGCCGTGATGGAGTTGCCCGAAAGTATCGGCACGAAGCCGTAGAGCGTGGGCCGGATGGGCGCACTCGCCGTGCTGTACGAGGCCGTGTACTGCACCGTGGCCTCCCACGGAATGTCGAAGTCGATATAGTCGGCGTAAATCTGCTGGGGTAGCGGGGCGCCCAGTACCGGGTCGTTGCTCGGAGCTACGGCCCGCGGAATGTTGGCCTTGCTCTTGGGCCGGGCGGCGGGGTTGAACTGATAGCCCAGGCTCAGGTTGGCATTGAGCAGGCGGGCTAGGCGGAAGCCCTTGTTATTTTCAAACAGGTAGCGGTTGATCAAGCGCCCGGTTGAATCGCGCTGGTAAAAAGAGAATGCGCTGCTTACTACGACGTTGAGCTTCTTAGCCACCTGCACGCGGTAGCCCAGGTTGAGGTTGGAGAGCTTGAGCGAATCGACGGGGCGGCCCCGTGCGTCGCGCTTGCCCGAGCCAAAATTGTACGCAATGCTCAAGTCGATGCCGTCGGCCAGGCTTACCTTTTTGTAGGGGTCAGTGCCGGTGGTGTCGCGGTTGTTGCGCACCTTCATCTCAATCTGGTTTTGCAGTGTGAAAGCCACCTGGCTCACCTGCGCACTGCTGGGCACCCCGTACACGCCCTGGTAGCGCGTAAACTGGCGCGGGTCGAGAATGCGGTTGGTGTAAGCCGATTGCAGGCTGTTAAATTCCGTCTGCCCGCCCACAAACGCCTGGTACTGGGTATTGGTCGCCAAGTCGGGCGAAAACGAGTAGCTGATGCTGGGCGCTACCTTGTGGCGAATGGCCTTTACGTAGTGGTTGCCCTTAAACTGCACCGTGCCGTAGAAGTTGGTCGAGGCCGATACGTTGGCCGAGTAGGAGTAGGCCCGCTCGAAGCTCGGCGAGATGGTGTCGATTTTAACGGCCTGCACGCGGGGGAGATACCGGTATTGCAGCCGCTGGAAATACCACGTCTCCCCGTAGTTGACGGAGGGCTGAATCTGAATGTGGCGGTTGAGCAGCGTAGCCGCCGGCAGCGTAATCTGAAATTGGTGCTGCATGCCGTTCTGGGCATTGTTCAGCAGCTTGCCGATGTTGGCGAAGCTCACCGGGATGCTGTAGGCCGTGGTGCTGCCGCCGAGCAGCGGCACGTCGGCGGCCAGGGTGCGGGCTGGCACCAGGCTGCTGATGCGGTTCTGGGCCACCAGGTTGTAGCTGAGGGCAAACTGCTCGTACCACGCCCCGCGCGACTGCTTGGTAAACAGTTGGTACGGGTACTGCCGCGCTACGCCCAGGTTGAAGTTAGGCAGCGTAAAGTCCATCACGCCGGTTTGCACGTTCTGGCTCTGAGCCAGCTGAATGGCGTAGTTGATGGGCAGCCGGCGCGAGGTCTTGCTGTAGCTGACGGTCGAGCTGAACGTGGCCGACAGCAGTTGGCGGGCGTTGAGCGTATTCACCCGGTTGTACGACGAGCTACCCGCCTGCACGCTGGCCGAAAACACGCCGCCGCCCGGCAGCGGGGTAGGCGTGTGGCTCCAGCTAATCCAGAACGTATTGATGGCGTTGGAGTACAGGTAATCGCTGTTGGCGACGGTGGTGGTGCTCAGAAGAGGGGCCACCGGCTGGTTGGCGTAGGTAAAGCGGAAACTACCCTGGTACTTGTAGCGCTTGCGGTAAGTAAGCTCCGTGGCAATGCCGTAGCCACCAATGCGGTCGGCGTTGCCAGCGTAGAAGTCGCCGGTCACCCGCAGCCCGATGTAGTCGTTGGGAGCCCAGTAGTAGCCGCCGTTGGTGAGCGAGTAGCCGCGCTGCGCACCCTGCCCCACCGTCGGAATAATAAAGCCCGACCCGCGCCCGGCGTGCGGCGTGGGGAAGTACCCAAAGGGCAGCCCCACCGGCAGCGGCACGTCGGCAATAACCATGTGAAACGGCCCGGTAACCACTTTCTGGCCCGGTACCACCTTCATCTTGCCCGCTTCAATGTAGAAGTGCGGGTGCGCCAGGTTGCAGGTAGTGTAGCGGCCGTGCAGGCCGTAAAAGTCGTTGTTGGGCAGCTTCTTAACTACTTCGGCGTGCACGTAGCCCTCGCCCTGCTGAGTCACGACATCCGCTATCTTCCCCTTCTTGGTCTTGAAATTATAGCTAATCTTACCCGCCGAATAAGTGCCGTCGGCATCCTTAAACAACGGCTGGTCCACCATGCGGTGCGTCACCGTATCGCGGCGGCCAATGGCCTGCACCGTATTGGTGCCGTAGTTGACGGTGATGAGGGCCGCCTTCATGTTCATCGGCCCGTAATCGACCGTCGCCTTGTTGTAAAGCCGGGCCACCTTGTTCGTTACGTCGAACTGAATAGAGTCCTTGGCGGCGTAGTTGACCTTGGTATCGACCTGGCTGCGGCGCTTGAGGATGCTGACGTTGAGCGAGTCGCGGGTGCGGCGGCTGGTATCGACGGCCAGGCCGGTACTGTCGGGCGTGAGGCTGGGGGCAGGCTTACGCGATACGCCAGGCACGGCCGGCTGGCCGATGTTTTTTTCGCCGGGAGGCGGCGGGCTCTGGGGCGCGTTGCGGTCGTAGTTGAGGTTGCGTACCGGCTGGGTTGGTACCGAGCCCGGCCGGCGGGTAGTAGACGAGTCGGTGCGGGTTTGGGCCTGGGCTACAGTAGCATAACCCAGCAGCCAGAGCCACAGGGCCAGTACACCCGCCAGCCGCCCGTAGCGGTGGCCAAAACTACCCGAAGAGAGAGCGGAGAAAGGACGCAAATTAAATAAAGCCACCGAGCGAATTACTTTTGAGGCTCAACACAAAGATAAGAGGCCGCCATCCCTCCCGAGGGTTGCCCGCGGCCCGGTTTTTTCACCAACGACTCACGTGCGGATTATTGCCCTGACCTGTATCCTGCTGAGTGCGCAGTGCCCGGTACTCAATGCCCAGGATTCACTGGCTAGCCCCGGGCACCCGCTCCCCGCCCCACCCGCCACTACTGCCCCCGACTCGGGGGCTGCCCGCCGCGCCACCGATGCCGACTTCGACCCCACCCGCTACCGCCTGCGCACCGTGGTGCTCGACGCTGGCCACGGCGGCAAAGACATCGGCTGCAACGGCGTCGATGCCCACGAGGCCGACGTGTCCCTGGCCATTATCAAGAGCCTGGGCCAGCAGATTGAGCAGAACATGCCCAATGTGAAGGTCATTTACACGCGTAAAACCAACGTATTCGTGGGCCTCGACGAGCGGGCCGCCATTGCCAATCGCAACCACGCCGACCTGTTCATCTCGGTGCACTGCAACGCCGGCCCCCGGGGCTCGCGTGGTACCGAGGTCTGGACCATGGGCCTGCACAAGTCTACCGCCAACCTGGGCGTGGCCCAGCGGGAAAACTCGGTTATCCTGCAAGAAAAAAACTACAAGCAGCGCTACGACGGCTTCGACCCCAGTTCGCCGCAGTCGCACATTCTTTTTTCGCTTTTTCAAAGCGCCTACATTACCAACTCGCTGCGGCTGGCCCAGCGCATCGACCGGCAGTTTCGCACCTCGGTGGGCCGTAGCTCGCGCGGGGTGAAGCAGGCCGGCTTTCTGGTGCTTTGGAAATCAACCATGCCCTCGGTGCTGGTCGAGGCAGGCTTTCTCACCGACCGCGGCGAGGAAAATTACCTCGATAGCAAAGCCGGCCAGCAGGCCATTGCGGGCGGCATCTACCGGGCCTTCCGCGAGTATAAGCGCGACCTGGAAGGTACTCCCGCCGAGTGAGCTACGGCCGGGCTTAGGTGCGGGCCTAACATCCGCACCTCATTTGCCGTTAAGGGCAGTAGCTGGCTCGCCGCCGCAACCATTCCGGGGCCGTTCATCCTCCAGCAGTTGGCTTTTCGCTTAAATCTACCTTCCTGTGTCTAAAGAAATAAAAGTCGGCCTACTGGCCGTGGTCGCCCTCGTTGCCTTGGCCGTGGGGTTTAACTTCCTGCGGGGCAGTAACCTGCTTTCCAACGACCGCACGTACTACGCCGTCTACCCCAAAGTCGATGGGCTGGCCGTGGGCGCGCAGGTAGTGCTCAACGGTATTAAAGTGGGCCAGGTGAAAAACCTGGAATTGCTACCCGACCAGAACAACGCCATTAAAGCCTCGCTGGAGCTGGAAAAAGGTATTCAGGTAGGCGACTCGACCACCGCCGGCCTCAGTGGCTCGTTGTTGGGCGCCAAAACCATTACGCTGGTACTGGGTAAAGACAGCCGGAAATACAGCGGCGGTGAAACACTCAAGACGAAGGTCGCCGTGAGCATTACCGACGTCGTGCAGGCCCGCGCTACCGTGCTGCTCGATACCCTGAACTCGACACTGGCTCACATCAACGGCTTCCTGAACAAGGATGCCCAAACCAACATCCAGGGTACGCTGGTGGGTGCCCGCCAAAGCACCCAGGCCCTGCAAAACCTGATTGCCGCCAACCAGGCCAACATCAATCAGATTACTCGCAACCTGGCTCAAATGAGCGCTGCCCTCAACAAGAGCACCGCCAAGCTCGACCGCATTGCCAACAACTTCACCCAACTGTCCGACTCGCTCAAGTCGGCCCCTGTTGGCCCGGCCCTGCGCAACCTGAACTCGACGCTGGTCGAAGCCCAGACTTCGCTGAAAGGTGTGAGCACCGCCCTCAACGACAAGAAAGGCTCGCTCGGCAAGCTCATCAACGACACGCTGCTCTACAATAACCTCAACGCGACGGCCGCTAGCTCCAACGCGCTGATTACCGACATGAAAGCCAATCCCAAGCGCTACGTACACTTCTCGGTGTTCGGCGGCGGGGGAGGCAAAAAGAAAACCGAAGTGCAGACGACCACCACGACCACCAGCCCTACCGGCGCCGTGATGGAAACCCAGCGCAAAACGACCATGAAATAAGCTGGCACCAACCGGTCCGTATCTTTGAAACCCGCTCCAATAGTCAGGAGCGGGTTTTTTTGTAGCGCGGACTTTGCAGTCCGCGTATATCACGTTCGATTACCTCGCCACTCGCGGACTACAAAATCCGCGATACTCCATTTCCCACCCACCCGTTTATGAACATCGAGTTCAACCGTAACGAAGACAACCTCCAGCAGCTCACTTACCAGCTGCGCAAAAAGCTGGAGAAAACCGCCCTCGGCGGCGGCTCAACACGCATTGCCGCCCACAAGGCCAAGGGCAAGCTCACCGCCCGCGAGCGCATCAACTACCTGCTCGATCAGGGCGCGGCTCAGCTTGAAATCGGGGCTTTTGCGGGTGAGGGCATGTACCCCGAGGAAGGCGGCTGCCCCAGCGGCGGCGTGGTAGTCGTGCTCGGCTACGTGCAGGGCCGGCAGTGCGTGGTAGTAGCCAACGACGCCACCGTGAAGGCCGGCGCGTGGTTTCCCATCACGGCCAAGAAAAATCTGCGGGCCCAGGAAATCAGTATCGAGAACAAGCTGCCCATCATCTACCTCGTCGATTCGGCGGGCGTGTACCTGCCCATGCAGGACGAGATTTTCCCCGACAAAGAACACTTCGGGCGCATTTTTCGCAACAATGCCGTGATGTCCTCGATGGGCATCGTGCAGATTTCGGCCATCATGGGGCCGTGCGTGGCGGGCGGGGCTTACCTGCCCATCATGAGCGACGAGGCCATGATCGTGAGCGGCACTGGCTCGGTATTCCTGGCTGGCTCCTATTTGGTAAAATCAGCCATTGGCGAAACGATTGACAATGAGTCGCTCGGCGGCGCAGCTATGCACTCCGAGGTGTCGGGCGTGACGGACTATAAGTTCGATACCGACGAAGAGTGCCTCGATCACATTCGCAACATCTTCGACAAGCTGGGGGCGCAGCCCTCGGCGGGCTTCAGCCGCGCCACGCCCGCCGCGCCCCAACTGAACGAGAAGGAGCTCTACGGCCTGTTGCCCGCCGACCGCGCCAAGCCCTACGATATGATGGACCTTATCCTGCGCCTGGTCGATAAGTCGGAGTTTGAGCCTTATAAAGACCTGTACGGCCAGACGCTCATCTGCGGGCTGGCCCGCATCGACGGCTGGGCCGTGGGCATCGTGGCCAATCAGCGTAAAATTGTGAAGAGCAAGAAAACCGGCATGCAGATGGGCGGCGTCATCTACTCCGACTCGGCCGACAAGGCCGCCCGCTTTATCATGAACTGCAATCAGAAGCGCATCCCGCTGGTGTTTCTGCACGACGTGTCGGGCTTTATGGTGGGCAGCCAGAGCGAGCAGGGGGGCATCATCAAGGACGGCGCGAAGATGGTAAACGCCATGAGCAACAGCGTAGTACCCAAGTTTACGGTCATCGTGGGCAACAGCTACGGGGCTGGCAACTACGCCATGTGCGGCAAAGCCTACGACCCGCGCCTCATCGTGGCCTGGCCCACCGCCCAACTCGCCGTGATGAGTGGCGCCGCCGCCGCCAACACCCTGCTGCAAATCCAGGTAGCCAGCCTCAAAGCCAAGGGCGAAGTCATCACCCCCGAAGCCGAAAAGGAGCTGCTCGACCGCATCAAGGCCCGCTACGACGAGCAATTATCGCCCTACTACGCCGCCGCCCGCCTCTGGATCGATGCCGTCATCGACCCGCTCGAAACGCGTAAGGTGATTTCGGAGGGAATTAGCGCTGCTAATCACGCGCCGATTGAAAAGGCGTATAATGTGGGGGTTATTCAGGTGTGACCGTAAATATGGTAGCAAGCCAATTCCAACTTATCACTGGCGAAACTGTGGCCGGTGGACTTTTGCGAAAAATGCTACCCATTAGTTACCTGCTACAAGCGGCGTGTCTAGCGTGCGCCATGCTACCTAGTGCTCATTTTCTACTGCCATTAGTAGCAGTGCCGTTACTACTGGTTTTTATTTGTATAGCAGTGGTTGATTTGGGTAAAATAAAGCGATTCTATACTAACGGAATTATTAGGTTGAGCGAAGTAGGTATTGCATTGGATAATGAATTGTTCGCAATAGCTGATTTACAGCAGGTACAAGTAAAATTCAATGCTGTGCGTGGCCAAGGTGCTGGTAGTAACGGAATTGGTAGTAAGGGCAATAGAATTATTATTTATCCTAAGATGAGTAGGAAAATAGTAGTTACTGTATTTGTGGAAGCGAGAGTACAGCGTGATACGTTGGCCAGCTTGCTAAAAAGCTGGCGAAAATCGGGGATTAAAGTCTTAGCCGATGGAATTGATTTAGCGTGATGTCATACCCGATCACTGGTCTCACTAGCGCGAGTTTAGCGCAGCGTAACTCGTGTCTACTCATGAGGTGGAGGTTGTACCTCCACTGTCGCAACGCGGCAAGTTGTCATAGAGCAGTCTTTGCTGTTCGGCTAGCTCGCTCATGGGAGGCTCAGCCTCCCTCGTAAAGTAGGCACGAGTTACGCTACGCTAAACTCGCACTAATGAGGGGATTATTCAGGTGCAAACTAGTAAATTTGACTAGTATATGAAATTTATTAAGTTTATTGGTTTTGGTATTTTAGGATTTTTTGGGTTGCTATTCGCAGTCCTTGTGATCATGGTTTTTCTGGATAACTCCAAGTCTGAATCAAGTTTAGTTCAGTGCAAGCCAGTTGATAAGCGTATTTACTACTGGTTCCCGAAAGGGAAGGGTAAGGTATTGAGCTTTTCAAATGGGTTGGGAGAAGTAGACGCAGTAGTATTTGATACAGTATACGTAAAACATACCGATTCATATGATGCCCAGTATAAGTGCGGTACTTGTGACGATATGGCTAAGTTTTCTTGTGCAGTCGGTGCTGATACTCTGAAAATATTTGTGATAAAGGAAAACGAAGAGTTCGAAATTTCTCCATTAATAAATAATCAAGAGGGAGAGGCTCAGATGGATTCTTCGTCAATGCGGGTGAAGTGGGTAAATAATATTGGTACAGATAAAATCACAGCAGCTTATTTTAAGCCGTATGAAGGCTTAGTTTGGTATGAGCGTAATAAGCAAAGATTTTACAGTGTCAATAAGAAGAATTTCCTTGCTACTTCATTGCCAAAGAAAAATATTCTTAACGTGACTGGCTGCCGTTAATATAGATAAAGCCGCTCACTGGCGCGAGTTTAGCGCAGCGTAACTCGTGTCTACTCATGAGGTGGAGGTTGCACCTCCACTGCCGCAACGCGGCAAGCTGGCATAGAGCAGTCTTTGCTGTTCGGCTAGCTCGCTCATGGGAGGCTCAGCCTCCCCCGTAAAGTAGGCACGATACGATACGCTGCGCTAAACTCGCGCTAGTGAGACTGGAGTAAGCCAGCCGGCGTAAGCAGGGCAACTTGCGTAGAAGGCTCGGGTAGACGCAGGTACCAACGCTTGCGGAGCAGGTTCACTACCCGACTAAAACTCATGACCGGCGAAGAATTCCGCAATATTGTCCAGAGCTACATCTGCCCGATTCTGGCGGGGGCGGTACTCACCCCGCAGCTTCAGGACGTAGAGAAAGGCCAGGTGCACGCGCTGGCCGCCCTGAAAAACAACGGGCAGGCCATGCACATCAGTCCGACCAAGAAGGCCAGCTACAAGGTCGAGATCCGGCGTAATCAGCCTTTTAATGGGGAAGATACCAAGCTGGTGGAAGCTATTGTGACTCAAATCGTCGCCAACTACAACAAGACGTCCGCGCTCTATCAGGAGCGGGTAATCAATTACGCCATCGAGGTGGGGCTGTGCAAGTTCTTGTGCGCGCCCGAGCACGCCATGCTAGCGAGCGTGCTCGATGGGTTTGATAACTGGTCGGCCCGCACCTACGAGGGGCGCAAGCCCACCTTTACCATCGTGGTTGATTTTGCGGACAAGCAGGAAGTCGATAGGCAGCACCCGTCCATCCTGGACGTGCTCACGGAGGACTTCTTCGCCCCGCTCTCCAACAGCGTGGAAAGCGGCATTCTTATTTCGTCGCAGGGAGCGCTGCTCGAATACGTGGATTTTCTGCAAAACGAAGTAGAAAATAATTCCTACTCGCCGCTGCGCTTTATTTCGGTGGCCAACTACGCCGAAAAAGAGAAAGTATGCTTCACACTGACTAATAACGGCGAGGTGCTGATTTTTAAGAACAAAAAGCTGTTCTTCTCGAAGCGCAACGGCTGCTGGAGCTACTACAATCACGATTCAACGGTGCGGATAATGGCCGGTAGCTCCACGGCCGTAAAGCAGGCCATGTACGAAACCATCCTCGATGTGTCGTTTGCCCGTACCGGCGGCTGCCTGGCCGCCGTGCCGCTCGCCAACGAGAAAAACCTGATCAAGGAAGGTGGTCGGAGCGCGGACAGCACCATCAAGTGCGACGATTTGCTGGCCCGGCCCACCTCGGTGAAAAGCCGGGCCATCAGTCGGCTGGTGCAGGGGCGGAAGTTTCAGGATATCAGCCGGGCCATGCGTAAGGAGCTGGTAGGCATCGACGGGGCGACTATTCTCAACTACCAGGGTGATATTCTGGCCGTGGGCGCGATCATCAAAATCAGCGGCGGCAGTACGGGCGGGGGCCGACTGGCCGCCACCGAAACCCTGGCCCCGCACGGTACCGCCATCAAAATATCGGCCGACGGCATGGTAAAGGCCTTCAACGCCGTGAAAGATGGGAAGCCGGAAGTGGCATTTAAGCTGTAAATGTAGCCGTTAGGCTCGCTGGGCAGTGATCAGAATACTTGCCGAAATATCTCGCGCGCTCCCGAAGCTGTGGAGGAAGTTTTACCTAATCCGTCTGTCATGCTGAGCTTGCGAAGCATCTTCTCAGGGTAGGGCAGCTCGTTTGAGCGTGAAAAGATGCTTCGCAAGCTCAGCATGACAGACGAGGTGGTTTAATGTAATTAAAAAAATATTAGTAAATGTATTTTCGGTAAGTAAGTCATTTGGTAATGTGAGTGCGACGTTTCGACAGGCTCAGTATGACAAGCAATGATTGCTGCCACGTGCAGTCTCCTTTCTATCCTCATGAATACCACCGAGCTAGCCCGCTGCCTCGAAGCCGAAGGAGCCAATTCCGCCAACTACGACATTGGTCGGCGCGGCTATAACGGCTTCTGCCTGCTGCACGAGGGGGGCCAGTGGCAGGTCTTATTCTCGGAGCGCGGGCAAGACCAGCCGCCTATGTTCACCTCAACCGATGAGGCGGCGGCCTGCGAATACTATTTGCACTTGATAATGGCGCAGCCCCAGTACCATCCGGTGGGCTTTTTCCGCTCGGAAGAGGCCGCGCAGGCGCTGCGGGCGCAGCTCGAGCAGCAGGGGCTGGCCGTGCGCACGGGTAGCCTGCTCTACACCGCCACCGAGTACCGCTACCAAGTGTGGGTGATGGGAAAGGACATCTTCCCGGCCCGCCGGCTGCTGGGCCGCGACTTGCCCCTGCGCGACGACGAATCCAGGCCGGGGCTGCTAGCCCGGCTACGGCAATGGTTGAGCTAAAAAGCGCGCCGACTGCTACGCGGCCGGTATCTTTGTAAACTCACCGTGAATAATTGGGCGGTCAGTGTTACTAAATGCGCACGATTACTATGGCGGGCTGCCTGCTGGCCCTGGCCGTTGGCCGGGCTCAGGCCCAAACGCCGCTCAACCCCGAGCAGCCTTGGGGTAGCTGGCTGGTGGGAACGGTACAATTACCCGGTAGCCCCACTCACCGCTGGGGGGGCTTTGCCGAAGTGCAAGTGCGTACCAACGCCGTATTTCGCGATTACTTCTACCACGAGCTAAAGGCCGGGGCGAGCTTCGACATCGACCCCAACTTTACGGCCGTTATCGCTGGCGGTCGCTACGTTACCTCCGACTACCAGGACTTGGGTGCCGGCCCCCTCAACGCCGAGAAGCGCCTCTGGGAGCAAATTATCCTCACCCAATACTCGCACCGCCTCAAGCTGGAGCACCGCTACCGCATCGAGCAGCGGTGGTTTACGTTTCGCGACGACCGCACCGAGTTTCGGCAGCGTTTCCGCTACCGCCTCAATGCCTTCTTGCCCCTTAATCACAAGAAAATTGAGCCGGGTGCGGTATTTCTGGCCGCCTACGACGAGTTATTTCTCAACCCGCGCGGCCCCGTATTCGAGCGCAACCGGGTGTACGGTGGGGTAGGCTACCAATTAGACAAGCACTTCATCGTACAGGTCGGCTACGTCAATCAGGCCAACTATAATTACACCACCACGCAGGGACAGTTTGTGCTGCAAAATACGGCCGCCAAAAACAACGTAGTCGTTAACTTGACTTACAAGATTTTGCGCCGCGATGCCCCCGTGCCCGAGTCACTGCCTTCGCAGCCCGATTAGGCTTACGCATTAAGCGGCTGGCTACAAATGGTCGAGCCGGCCGCCATCGACGCGCACCTCCGCACCCTCCACGAAGGCCGCGTCGTCGGAGGCCAGGTAGGCAACGGTGGCGGCCACGTCTTCGGGCTTGCCTACGTCGCTG
>CAJYVK010000325.1 GCA_913778455.1 uncultured Hymenobacter sp.
GTAGACCGCCCCTTCGAGCGCTATCCCATCATTCGCTGAGGTGTAGGGTAAGCTTTAGCTTGCCCGGCGCAAGGTGGGTCGCGGCTCGCCGGACGCCAGGCAAGCTAAAGCTTACCCTACATGGCGGAAGGCCGCATCCAGCGCGAGTACCTGCGGCAGCACCAGCTGCGAATCGTCATTATACACGACGTGCTCCGCCCGGGCCAGCTTCTCTTCCTCGCTGAGTTGCTTACTCATAATTGCTTGCACCTCAGCGGCCGAGCGGTGGGCGTCGCGGCGCAGTACCCGGGCCGCCCGCACCTCAGCCGGCGCAAAAACGGTGATGATGCGGTCCAGCCCCTTGTAAGCGCCCGACTCGTAGAGCAAGGCGGCCTCCTTCAATATGTAAGGCTGGCCCTGGGCCGCCTGCGCGGCCGTCCAGGCCGCAAAATCTTCGCCCACGCGCGGGTGCACCAGCGCATTGAGCCGCGCCAGCTGGGCAGCGTCGTTGAATGCCACCTGGGCCAGGTAGGGCCGATTGAGCTGCCCGGCGGCATCGTACGCCTCGGTCCCGAACGCCTCCTGCAACTGCGCCCGCAGCACCAAGTCGTGGGCCATCACCCACTTGGCTCGGCTATCGGAGTCGTACACAGGCACGCCCAGCGCGGCGAATACCCGCGCCACCACGCTTTTCCCCGAGCCGATACCGCCGGTAATACCAATGCGAAGCATGGTTTTTCTAATTATGAATTGAGAATTATGAATTATGAATTGGCTGGTAGCTGGCAGCCTGGCAAGACTACAGGCACCAGCCAATTCATAATTTATAATTCATAATTTTTAATTCAGCGCGTGAGCGCTGCCGAGTCGCCCCCCGGCACCAGATAGTAGCTGGCCGAGTCAGTGGGCAGGTTTACCAGGCGCACGGTGCCCAGCGCCCGGCGCAGCGGGGGCCGCAGGGGGGAGCGTAGCGGCGGCGTGCCGGGCAGGCGCAGGCGCACGTCGGCAGGCAGCAGGTGCAGGCCCACGGCGCGGCTGAGCAGGCGCCAGCCGTTGCCGCGCACCTCAATGCGCACGGTAGGCGGCAGCGGGCGGGCCGGGTGGTAGCGCCGGGCGTTGTAGTGCCACACCACGGGGTAGTCGAGCGGCGCGGTGTAGCTGTCGCTGAGCTCGCGCAGCATCCACAAGGTACTGGCTATCACGAAGCACGCTACTACCGCCCGGTAGAAGCTCGGCTCCTGCGAAGCGAGCGGGCGTAGCAGGCGGCGCAGCACTTGGCTGGCCCATCCGCCGGTAGCAGCTGGCAGCGCGGGCCTCATGCTAGCTGGCCGGCGTGGCGGGAGTTTCGGCAGTGGCAGTGCCCCCGGCCAAGCGAGCAATGGCGCTGCGGTCGAAGCGCAGGCGCTGACCGCGCTCCACTTCGAGCAGCACGGTTTCGGGGCCGACCTCCACCAGCTGGCCGTGCAGGCCGCCGATGGTCACCACGCGGCTGCCCTTCACCAGCGACTCGCGGAAGGCCTTGGCCTCGTTGGTCTTGCGCTGCTGCGGCCGAATCATAAAGAAGTACAGCACCAGGCCAATGGCCACCGGAAAAACAAGCTGCATAATGCCGCCGCCCGACGAGGCCTGGAGCAGAAGAGTAAGAAAAGTCATAAGATGGTGAAATGGTGAGTAGTGAACTAGTGAGTTGGTGAGTGGTGAGCGGTGAAATGGTGAATAGTAAGATGGTGAGAGGTGGCACAAAGTTTTTTAACTTCTTATTCCACTACTTACCATTTCACCGCTCACCAATTCACTATCTCACTAGTTCACCATCTCACCTACTGGAGCACGTTGCCTTTGATGTAGATGGTCGTGATGCTGGGCTGGGTATTGGCCCGCACGTTGACCTGCTTGCTGATGAGGCCCTGCTTGCCGCGGCTGTCGAACTGCACCTCGAGCTCGCCGGTGGCGCCGGGCTGCACGGGCTCCTTGGTCCAGCTGGGGGTGGTGCAGCCGCAGCTGGCGGTAGCGTCGGCGATGAGCAGCGGGGTTTTGCCGGTGTTGGTGAATTTAAACGTGTGCTGCACCTTGCTATCGGGCTTGATGTCGCCGAAGTCGAACTGCTTTTCGGCGAAGGTCAGCACCGGCGCGTCGGGGTTGGGTGCCTCGGTCTCGCTGGCCACGTTGGGGTTGTCGATGGTGGGGTTAGTCTTGGCATCGGCGGCCGCGTCATCGGCGGCGGCATTCATGCCCTGAGTGCCGGCTTCGGTAGCCTTGTCGCGGTTGCAGCCGCCCAGCAGCACCGCCGCCAGCGCGATAGAATAAATGGTAGGACGCAGCATAGACGCAGCACCCTGCGCAAGCCGGCTGGCCTGCGCAGGGTGGTTAGATTAAAATCAGATAGTTACTTCAGCTTGTCGATGATGTACTGGGCAAACTCCGTGGTCGAAGCCTGGCCGCCGAGGTCGCCGGTGCACTGCTCTTTGTGCAGCAGCGTTTCGTTGAGCGCCTTTTCGATGCGGGTGGCGTACTCCTTCTCGCCGAGGTGCTCCAGCATCATCAGAGCCGAGCGCAGCAAGGCGGTGGGGTTGGCCTTACCCTGGCCGGCAATGTCGGGGGCCGAGCCGTGCACGGCCTCGAAAATGGCCATGTTGTCGCCGATGTTGGCCCCGCTCACCACGCCTAGGCCGCCCACGAGACCGGCGCAGAGGTCGGAGAGAATGTCGCCGAACAGGTTGGTGGTCACGATCACGTCGAACTGCTGGGGCTTGTTGACCAGCTGCATGCACATGTTGTCGATGATGCGGTCGTCGTAGAACGTCACCTCCGGGAATTCGGCGGCGGCGGCCTTGGCGGCTTCCAGCATCAGCTTGCCGGCGTTTTTGAGGATGTTGCCCTTGTGGGCCATCGTCACGTGCTTGCGGCCGTGCTTCGACGCATAGGCAAAGGCAGCGCGGCAGATTTTGCGGCAGCCCTCCACCGTCACGCGGCTGATGGAGTCGGCGATGCCCAGGCGCTCGTCGTACACCTCCAGGCCGGCGTACAGGCCCTCGGTATTTTCCCGGAACAGCACCAGGTCGATGCCCTCAAAGCGCGTGGTGATGCCGGGCGTCGTCTGGGCCGGGCGCACGTTCTGGTAGAGGTCGTACTTCTGGCGCAGCGTGATGTTGACGCTCTTGAAGCCCTTGCCCACCGGCGTGGTCACGGGGCCTTTGAGGCCCACGCGGGTGCGCTCCAGCGAGTCGTACAGGGGTTGGGGCAGCAGCGAGCCGCTTTCGGCGAGGGCAGTTTCGCCGGCGTTGTGCGTTTCCCACTGCACGGGTACTTGGGCGGCAGCGAAGATGTCAACGACGGCGCGGGTGATTTCCGGGCCAATCCCGTCGCCGGGAATGAGGGTTACGAGGTGCATACGAAAAGGTAAGAAAAGAAAGAGTGGCCCGGTAAAGTCGCTGAAAAGCTAAACGGCGGGCCTGGCGCCGGGCACCAGGCCCGCCGCCTACGCTGGGCTAGCTAAGCGCCCGTCGGGAGTTAATCTGACTGATGAGCTGGTCGACATCGCCCAGCAGCTGCTCAGCCTTGCTCTTGGCATCCTGAATGACGCGCTGGCCCTCGCTCTTGGCCGACGACGGGGTGTTGTCGCGGCTCGTGACGAGGCTCTCGGTGAGGTCGGCCAGCACCGAGCGATATTTTTCAAGCTGATAGCTGAGCCAGGAGCGGGTTTCGCGACCCGTCTCGGGGGCGTAGAGCAGGCCGATGGCGGCCCCGGCCAGGGCGCCGCCCGTAAAGCACAACAGGCCGGTGGTGGTTTTGCTAGCCATGTAGGTGGGGTGAGGAGGTGAAAAAGGAGTGTGGGATAAGCTTTAGCTTGCCGGGCGTGAGACTCGCCCGACGCTGGGCAAGCTAAGGCTTACCCTACAGGTTACTGATTATCGAGCAGGCCGCGGCCCGATTTGCGAATTTCGCCGCTGGCGGCCAGGTCTTGGGCCAGCTTATCCAAAATACCGTTTACGAATTGTTTGCTCTTGGGGGTGCTGTAGAGCTTACTGATCTCAATGTACTCGTTGATGGTCACTTTCACCGGGATGCTGCGGAACAGCTGCATCTCGCAGAGGGCCATCTTGAGGATGATTTTATCGAGCAAAGCTACCCGCTCCACGTCCCAGTTCTGGGTCGATTCGGCGATAAGCTTCTCCGACTTGGCGTCGTCGGCCAGGGTCTGCTTGTAAAGCGTTTCGGCGAAGTCGCGGTCGTCCTGCCAGTTGGCGCTCAGGTTCATCAGCTCCTGCTTTTCGTCGGCCGCGTAGGGCAGCATCTTCAAGGTTTTGAGCACGAGGTTGCGCACGATGGGGCGGTTTTCCTCCCAGTTCAGGTCGTTGCTTTCGAGCCAGCGCGGCAGCGCCTCACCCTTGAACACGAACTCCTTGTAGAGGTGACGCAGCAGCTCCAGGTCGGTTTCGTAGTCGGTTTCGGCCAGGCCCGTTTTTTTACCGGTCAGGTAGGTCTGCACGGCTTCGTCGGGCTTCATTTCCTTCTGCCAGGCTTCGCGCAGGGCCTCCAGCTCTTCGCTGTCGGTCCATTGCAGCTTGCGCTTGATGGTGGTTTGCAGCAGCTGCTCGTTTTCCTTGAGCTTGGTAAAGGCCGCGTTCTCAAACAGCCGGGCCGTGCCCTCAGCCTCGAAGCGCGGGCCGGTGTAGCGCCGGGCCTCGCGCTCGTTGTCCTCGGTGATCACTTGCAGCAGCGCCTGCGGCATATTGAGCAGGTGCAGGTACTGGTCGTGGATACTCTCGGCCCCGTGCATGAGCTGGCCGCTGTAAAACGCCGCCTCCTTGTGCACGAGGCGCTCGTAGTAGTCGATGGCGGCTTTCAAGGCGGCGGCCACGGCTTTGTCGTCGGAGCCCGACTCGGGCATTTCGCCGGTGCGGTGCCACTCGCGCAGCTGCGCCTCGCCCAGTTTGCGCTGGCCTTCGAGCAGGCGGCGGTCAGGGGCTACGTCGGCCGTGAGGTCGGGCTCAAAAGCCGCCGCGATGCGGTCCTGAGCCAGCAGCAAATCGGCCGCGACCGCTTGCTGGTAGGCGTAGAGGGCCTGCATGACTTTAATACGAAGAAGACGGCGGTTTAGCATTTTGATGAGTTATGAGTTATGAGTTAGAAGTTATGAGTTAGAGCTTGTGAGTTGGGTAGTTGGTTGACCACTGACTTAGCGCCGACTACCCAACTCATAACTCATAATTTCTAACTCATAACTCCCTTTAGTACGTTGATTTTACCCGGCCCACGCTTTCGATGCGCTCCTGGGCCTGGCGGATGGCGGCCGCCTGGGGGTGGCTGTTTTCCTGCTCGGCGCGGTCGAGCACTTGCAGGGTGTAGTCGTAGATTTTCTCGGTCTGGGCCAGCGCGCCCTGGCGGCTGGTGCCCACTACCTCGGAATAGACGTTGATGAGGCCGCCGGCATTGATAAGGAAGTCGGGGGCGTACACGATGCCCCGGCGCACGAGCTCGAGACCGTGCTCGTTTTCGAGGGCCAGCTGGTTGTTGGCGCAGCCCGCCACCACGCGGCACTTCAGGCGGGCTATGGTATCGTCGTTCAGGGTGGCACCGAGGGCGCAGGGCGAGTAGATGTCCACATCCTGGTCGTATATCTCGTTGAGGCCCACGGCGCGGGCACCGAAGCGGCTGGCGGCCTCGTAGGCCCGCTCCTCGTAGTAGTCGGTGAGCACGAGGCTGGCCCCCTCCTTTTGCAAGTGCTCCAGCAGGTAGGTACCCACGTGGCCCACGCCCTGCACGGCAATGCGCTTGCCGGCGAGGCTGTCGGAGCCGAAGGCTTTTTTGGCGGCGGCCTTCATACCCATGTAGGTGCCGTAGGCCGTTACGGGCGAGGGGTCGCCGCTGCCGCCCATACTCTCGGGCAGGCCCGCCACGTGTTTGGTTTCCATGCGGATGTACTCCATGTCCTTGGTGGTCATGTTCACATCCTCGGCCGTGATGTATTTGCCGTTCAAGTTATTAACGAAGCGCCCGAACTTGCGCAGCAGGGCCTCGTTCTTCAGTTTCTTCGCGTCGCCGATGATGACGGCCTTGCCGCCGCCCAGGTTCAGGCCCGAGATGGCAGCCTTGTAGGTCATGCCGCGCGAGAGGCGCAGCACGTCGTGCAGGGCCTCGGCCTCGGTGGCGTAGTGCCACATGCGGGTGCCGCCCAACGCGGGGCCGAGCACCGTGTTGTGAATCCCGATAATGGCCTTGAGGCCCGTCTCGTGGTCGTGGCAATACACCACTTGCTCGTGCTGAAATTCGGCCACCTGCTCGAAAATCGAGGCAGCGGCCTGGGTTGGCGCGTCGAGTACCATAGGGGTAAAAGGGAAAAATGGGTGGGAATGGGAGGGAAGAGTAGGGCGTAACTTTGTTGGAGCCTTACCCGGCAATTGCTTCCGGGCCAGTGCTCGAACACCGTTTCGGGTGCAAAAGTACCCGTTTTTTTTCGGTTGCGGACCGGTTTTTCGGCCCCGGCCTCTCCCCTGCTTATGCCCACCCGCGCCTTAGCCGCCGTCAATCCGCATATTTTCCGCTATAAATGGCATTTCCTCGGCGGCGTGCTCTTCGTGATTTTGAGCACGCTGCTGACCATTTTCCCGGCCCAGCTCGTGCGCTACTCCTTCGATTTGGTGAACGAGGGCATCGACCTTTACCACCTCTACGCCGGCACGCAGGCGCAGGCGGGGGTGTACCACTTGTTTGGACGCAACGTGCTGTTCTACGGCGTGCTCATCATCGTACTGGCCTTGCTGCGGGGCATCTTCTTGTTTTTCATGCGCCAGACGCTCATCGTGATGTCGCGGCGCATTGAGAACGACCAGAAAAACGAGATTTTTCAGCATTACCAATCGCTGCCGCTGGCCTTCTACCGCCGCCACAGCACCGGCGACCTCATGTCGCGCATCTCCGAAGACGTGGGCCGCGTGCGCATGTACCTGGGGCCGGGCATCATGTACTTCCTGCAACTAGTGCTGCTGTTCGTGCTCGTGGTGCCGCTCATGCTGCTCGTCAACGTGAAGCTGACAGTGCTCACGCTGCTGCCGCTGCCCATCTTGTCGGTCAGCATCTTCTACGTCAACAACCTGATTGAGAAGAAATCGGACGACATTCAAAAGGCGCTTTCGGCCATGACGAGCTTCACTCAGGAGGCGTTTTCTGGCATCCGGGTGCTCAAGTCCTTCGTGCGCCAGCAGGACTCGTACGAGCAGTTCCAGGTCTCGACTGATGAGTACAAGGACAAGTCGCTGAGCCTGAACTTCGTCAACTCGCTGTTCTTTCCGCTCATCATGTTTTTGGTGGGCATCAGCACCATCGTCACGGTCTGGATTGGGGGGCAAGAAGTTATTCGGGGCACCATTACCACGGGCAGCATCGCCGAGTTTATTATCTACGTCAACCTGCTCACCTGGCCCGTAACGGCGCTGGGCTGGACCTCCTCGCTGGTGCAGCGGGCCGAGGCTTCGCAGGCCCGCATCAACGAGTTTCTGACCGAGAAGACCGACATCGTGTCGCGCCAGCACATCGCCAAGCCCATTGCTGGCGACATCGTGTTCGACCACGTTTCCTTTACCTACCCCGACACCGGCATTCAGGCCCTGCACGACGTGAGCTTCCGCATTCGGCCGGGCCAGACGCTGGCCGTGATCGGCAACACCGGCTCGGGCAAGACGACCATCGCGGCGCTGCTCTGTCGCCTCTACGACGTAACGAGCGGGGATATTCAGATCGATGGCACCGACGTGCGCGACTACGCCCTGACCAGCCTGCGCGAGCAAATCGGCTACGTGCCGCAGGACGTGTTCCTGTTTTCGGACAGCATTCGCCACAACATCAACTTTGGTCTCGACCAGCCCGACGAGGCCCGCATGGCCCAGGCCGCCCGCGACGCCAACGTGTACGAAAACATCATCCGCTTCCCCGAGGGCTTCGACACCAAGGTGGGCGAGCGCGGCATTACGCTCTCGGGCGGCCAGAAGCAGCGCGTGAGCATGGCCCGCGCCCTCGTCAAAGAGCCGAGTATCCTCATTCTCGACGACTCGCTCTCGGCCGTGGATACCAAAACCGAGAACGCCATCCTCGACAGCCTCCAGCGGGTGATGCACAACCGCACCAGCCTCATCATCTCGCACCGCGTAAGCTCGGTGAAGCTGGCCGACGAGATCCTGGTGCTCGACGACGGCCGGATCGTGCAGCACGGCACCCACGCTGCCCTCATGGCCCAGCCCGAGGGCTTGTACCGCGCCCTCTACGAGCGCCAGCTCCAGGCCGAGGCCACCGCCTCGTAGCTGGCTAGCCCGGCCCAGCCGCAAAAAAAGCCTCGCTGCCGGTGGCAGCGAGGCTTTTTTTATAATTTTTACCAGATAACTTACTGAATCATGACCAGCTTGGTACCGCGCTTTTCGCCGGCGGTGCCGCGCACCACGTAGGGGCCGGCGGGCAGCGCATCGACTTTTACGACCACGGGCGTGGTACCCACCATGGCGGTTTTGGTGATGACCGGGCGGCCGTCTTTATCGTTTATTTCGAAGCGGGTGGGGCCGGGCGCATCGCAGCGCACCGTGATGGTGTGGGCGATGGGATTTTGGTCAACCCTGATTTTAAGCGCGTTGGGGTCGGGAGCAGGCGTTACCGGCGCTAGAGCCAGCGGGGCCGTTTGGTCGCCAAGGGCAGCCGGAGCCGGACTGGCCGCCGGGGCGGTGGTAGTTTGGGCGAGCAGCCCGAGCGGGGCCAGCAGCAACCCCGTTGCCAGGATAATCAGTGGTTTCATAAAGCAGCACAAAATAAAGCCGTCTCCCGGGGAAGTCAATTTTGATTTGGTAAAGATACGGTAGCAGGAAGTATGCCAGTTCATCTTCGGCACACGCATTTTTTTCTCGCTGCCTCTGATGAAGTTAGCGTTATTTATCGCAAAAAACACGGAAATATGCGCGGCGGCCTTGCATAAACGAAATCCCTACCCCTACCTTTGTGACTCCAAATGCCCTCGGGGTGTAGCGTAGCCTGGTATCGCGCCAGCATGGGGTGCTGGAGGTCGTAGGTTCGAATCCTGCCACTCCGACCGAGGAGCAAGTTTGCCCCACGAAAAAGCCTTCGACCTCCGGGTCGGGGGCTTTTTTAGGCAAATTTCTCTCATTTGGAATTCCCGACGCGGAGCCGCCCCATCGGCCCGCTAGTTTTCGGGGTGTAGCGCAGCCCGGTAGCGCGCGTCGTTCGGGACGACGAGGCCGTAGGTTCGAATCCTGCCACCCCGACTTCTGTAAGAACCCTGCTTCGTCCGAAGCAGGGTTTTTTTATGGTAGCTGCGCTGCTGAGCACAACTACTTGCCAGCGAGCTGGCTCTATCAGACGGGGCATCCAGCAGGAAGGGCTTCGTTACTACTTACTTCTTTATGAAAAAGCTTTTCTTATTCGCCCTGGTTGGTGGCCTGGCTAGCAACGCGCAGGCGCAAACTGCCATCAAGGCGGGCACTATCCAATTGGGCGGCACTATCGGGTATTCGCGCAGCAGCCAAGATACCCCCGATTTCCTCAGCAGCTATTACCCCGGTGTGCTTACGACTACTACCAGCCAGTTTGCGGTAGCCCCGGCCGTTGGCTATTTCGTGGCCGATAATTTGGCGCTCGGCATTAGCGGCACTTACCAGGTTACGCACTACGCTCTTAGCAGCACGCCTAGCTATCAGTCATCCAACGAGAAATCAACCCTGTTCAAGGTCGGCCTATTTGGGCAATACTATAAGATGCTCACCGAACAGTTTGGCTTTACCGGCACCTTGGGGGGTGGCTACCAATATGATGGTCGCCCTTACGGATATAATTCGGGTGATTTGGCGGGCAAGGGTGCGTACGCAAACCTGACTCCGGCAGTAGTCTTTTTTCCGATTCCGAAGCTGGCCATCGGGGCCTCGATTGGCGGGCTCGACTATTCTTATTTCAGCATCAAGGCACCTAACTCGCCAAGCCTGACTGACTATAAGAAATCAGACTTCGGAGCAAATTTCGGGTTGTCGCAGCTACTATTCAGCGGCACCTTCTACTTCGGGCGCTAGCGTGAGTTTACCAATCAGCAAGAAGCCCCTCGCTGCGTGCAGCGAGGGGCTTCTTGCTGATTGGCAGCTTACTGACTAGCCAGGGAGCGGGCCTGTTTACGCTTGGGCGTCTTGCTGCGGGTGAGCAGCACCGTGGCCCCGGCCACCACGGCCGTGAAGGCCGCCAGCTTTAGAATCAACCCTTTCTTGTCGTACTTCCACTCCACGGGGTAGCCCTTTTCGGCAAAGATGTTGGGGACGTGGCCGTGCACGAGGTCGCTGAGTACGCCTTCAACCACGTTGACGCGGTCGGCCAGCAGCAGGGGTAGCCAGTGCAGGTAGCTGTTTTCGCTGTATTTAAAGGCGAAGCGCCGGATAACCCCGCTGAGGCCGCTGGGGGGCACAGAGGTGCCGAACACGGCCGTGACGTTGGGTCGCTCAACGGAGTGCAGCACCTCGATGGTAATGGGCTGCTGGGTGGGTCGCTCCCAGGAGTAGCCCTTGTGGTCGTCCGGGGTGCGGGTGCGCATCGGGTACGTGGGCTCGTTGTCGGGATCGTTGTCGATGTTCCAGCCCGGAAGCTGCGACGGGTTTTGGGTGGTAGGTTCCATAGTAGCAGCGCGTTACATTCTGGCGGTGGCGGGAATCAGGACGGTCTTGATGCAATTGTTGAGTTTGGCCGAGAACATCCGGTAGCCATCCGCGATATCTTCGAGGGCCAGGCGGTGGGTAATGAGCCCCTTGGGGTTGAGCACGCCGTTTTGCACGTGCTCGATGAGGCGCGGCAGGTGGCGCTTCACGGCCGTTTGGTTGGCCCGAATGGTGATACCCTTGTTGAGCACGTTGCCGAGCGGCACGAGGTTGTCGGTAGGCCCGTACACGCCCACGATAGACACCACGCCGCCCTTGCGCACCGAGTTGATGGCCCAGTGGGCGGCCGTGGCCGAGCCGGCTTGCAGGAGCGTTTTGCGGCCGGTGATGGTTTGCAGGGCGTTGCCGGCGGCCTCGGCCCCCACGGCGTCGATGCACACATCGGCCCCGATCCAATCAGTTTGCTTTTTAATGAACAGCACCGGGTCGCCGATTTCCTCGAAGTTGTAAGCCTCACACTTCGAGTAGTTGCGGGCGAACTCCAGGCGATACTCTTCTTTGTCGATGATGAGGACGCGGCCGGCTCCGAATAGCCAGGCGCAGCGGGCGGCCATGATGCCCACGGGGCCAGCCCCGAATACCACCACGGTGTCGCCGGTCTGGATGCCGCCCATCTCAGCGGCCTGGTAGCCGGTGGGCACCACGTCGGTGAGCAGCACGGCATCCTCGATGTCCATGCCGGGCGGAATGACGGTGGGGCTCACGTTGGCGTAGGGCACCCGCACGTACTCGGCCTGCCCGCCGTCGTAGCCGCCGGTCATGTGCGAGTAGCCGAAGAAGCCGCCCGCGGCCGTGGCCTGCGGCGACGACTCATGGCAGTTGCCAAACAGGCCCTGCTTGCAGAAAATGCACTTGCCGCAGGCGATATTGAAGGGCACCAGCACATTATCGCCCACCTTGAGCTTGGTTACCTCGGAGCCGATGTCCTCGACCACGCCCGTAAACTCGTGGCCGAAGGTCTGGCCCACGCGGGTGTCGGGCACGTTACCGTTGTAGAGGTGCAGGTCGGAGCCGCAGATGCACGACCGCGTAACCCGCACAATCGCATCCTCGGGATGCAGGATTTCGGGCATCGGCTTTTGGGTGACCCGAACGCGTTTCGGGCCGCGATATTCCATAGCTAGCATTGAGGACTCTCCTTTCTAAGCAGGGTGAAACGACTATGACCATCGGCAGCCGACTTGGCAACCGATCTGCCACAGGTACTGGCTTAGAGGCAGGGAGGTTGATATAACTCGCTATATTTCTTTAAATTACGTGATAACCCGGCCCGTCCGGCGCCGCGACTACGTATTAGCCGCCGGGCCAAAGGGAGCGCTCCGTATTTAGTACTAGCAGGCGCCGGAGCTACTTCACCCCTACCCGCAGCTCATCGACCTGGTTGGGGCCGAACTGCTCCAAATAAAAGGGCTGGCCGGTCAGCTTGAGGTCTTTGAGGCCCTGCTGGGCGGCGGCGTAGAGCTTGCCCGGCGATAGCAGAAAGCTCACGCCCTGCACGCGGGCGGCCACCACGCGCCGGCCAGCGGGCACCACGCGGTAGCGCCAGCCAGCGGGCAGCGCGGCGGTCGTGTCGGGCACTCGCACACCCACGAAGGCCCGGATGGAGTCGTGCGCCGACTCCGGGTTATTGTAGTACAGGTTGGCCAGCGGGAGGGCAGGGTTGGCATCCTGGTGCACCTTGGCCTCGCGGAATAGCTCGCCGAAGCGGCTGTTATCGACCTTGCCGCGGAAGGGCTGGCCGGCCAGCAGCACCGGCGCGGCGGTGGTTTCGAGGGCCACCGTGGGCGTGCGCAGCCCACCCAGGTAGGCGTAGACGCTCAGGCCGATAACAGTGAAGGCGAGGACGAGGGGGAAGAGGAAACGCACGGGAGTTGGGATGAGGGTAGGAGGGTATGAGGGTAGGGGGGTAAGGGGGATTGGGGGTAAAAAATAGGAGTTGAAGGGGAAGGAAGCTATTCTTAAACTCCTACCCTCCTACCCCCTTACCCTCCTCCCCTTACCCATTCACCTCCGCACCCTTGTACTGCATGCGGTAGAGTTGAGCGTAGTAGCCGCCGAGGCGCAGGAGCTCCTCGTGGGTACCGGTTTCCTTGATTTCGCCGCGGTCGAGTACGATGATGCGGTCGGCTTTCTGGATGGTACTGAGACGGTGGGCGATGACGAGGGCGGTGCGGCCTTCCATGAGCTTGTCGATGGCCGACTGAATCATCTCCTCGGTCTCCGAATCGACGGACGAGGTGGCCTCGTCGAGCACGATGACGCGGGGCTCGTACACCAGGGCCCGCACGAAGCTGATGAGCTGGCGCTGGCCCACCGAAAGCGTAGCCCCGCGCTCCATTACCGGGTAGTCGAGGCCGCCGGGCAGGCGCTCCATGAAGCGCTGGGCCCCCACGAGCGCCGCCGCTTCCCAGATTTTGGCGTCGCTGATGTCGGGGTTGCCGAGCGTGACGTTGTCGCGGATGGAGCCCGCGAAGAGGAACACGTCTTGCAGCACCACCCCAATCTGGCGGCGGAGCTGGCTGAGGTCGTACTCGCGCAGGTCTTCGCCATCGACGCAGATGTGGCCCCGCTGGATGTCGTAGAAGCGCGAGAGCAGATTGATGATGCTCGTTTTACCCGCGCCGGTGGCCCCGACGAAGGCCACCGTTTGGCCGGGCTTCACGTGAAAGCTGATGTTTTTCAGCACCCACTCGGGCTCGCTGGCTTCGTCCTCCTGCGCGTTGTAGGCAAACCAGACCTTGTCGAACTCCACCTCGCCGCGCAGCGGCGGCACGGGCTTGGTGCCGGAGGTCGCCACCAGGTCTTCGTTGTCGAGCAACTTGAGCAGGCGCTCGGTGCTCACCAGACCCAGCTGGAGGGTATTGAAGCGGTCGGCAATCTGGCGAATGGGCCGGAAGAACAGCGCGTTGTACATAATGAACGCAATCAGCTCACCCTTGGAAATCGTACCGGCAATCTGCCCCTGGGCGGCGTACCACACCAGCAGCCCCACGCCGATGGCTCCCAGCACCTCGGCCACCGGGAAGTAGATGCTGTAGTAGAGCACCGACTTGATGTTGGCCCGGGTGTGCTCCTGGTTGATGGCCTCGAACTTCCGGTACTCGCGCTCCTCGTTGTTGAAAATCTGCACCACGTTCATGCCCGTGAGGTGCTCCTGCACGAAGCTGTTGAGCTTGGCCACGGCGTTGCGCACTTCCTGGAAGCTGCCCTTGACCTTCTCTTTGAACACGTAGGTGCTGAAGAGCAGGGGCGGAATAACGGACAGGCTGATGAGCGCCAGCTGCCAGTTGGTCCAGAACATGAACAGCATGAGGAACACAATCTGGAGCAAGTCGCCCACCATTGCGGCCAGCCCCTCGCTGAACACGTCGGCCAGGGTCTCCACGTCCGAGATGTTGCGCGTCACCAGCACCCCGATGGGCGTGCGGTCGAAGAAGCTGAGCTTGAGGCTAAGCAGGTGGCGGTAGAGGTCGGCCCGAATGTCGCGCACGATGTACTGCCCCAGCCAGCCGCCGTAGTAGGTCTGGAGGTAGCTCACCAGCGTGTGCACCACCAGCAGGCCCAGCAGCCACACGGTAGAGCGGTTGAGGCCCGCCCAGTCGTTGTTGGTGATGTCCACATCAACCATGCGCTGAATGAGGGCGGGGCGTACGGTGCCCAGCACGGCCGTAGCCACGGTGAGCACGATGAGGCCGATAAACACGCCCCGGTAGGGTCGCACGTAGGCGAGCAGGCGGCGCAGCACCTGCCAGTCGAACACCTGGCCGGTTTTGGTAGCAGAAGTTGGGTCCATAAGCGTAACGGGCTAACAAAGGTCGGCACGTTTCGTTGCCGCTGGCGTACGCAATAGCGGCCGCCCAGTGGACTGTTTTGTACTGAATTTGGAACCCACCGGAAACTTAACGGGCTTTTTTGTACTGAATTCCGGGCTAGGCGGCGGGTTCCTCGGCTGGCACGATACCCGGCGCGTACTCTACTTTACTCAAATACAACCCCTTAGCCGGGGCCGCCCCGCTGGCCGCAATGCGCTGCTGGCGATGCAAAATCTGCTGAAACTCCAGCGGCGTGAGCTTGCCCCGGCCCACGTCGAGTAGGGTGCCGACTACCAGCCGCACCATGCCGCGCACGAAGCGATTGGCCCGGATGCGGAATACCAGGCCGCCCGGGGCCTCGTGCCAGCCCGCTTCGTAGAGGTAGCACACGTAGTGGGTTTCGCCGCCCTTCACCTTGGAGAAAGCGGTAAAGTCGAACTGCCCCACGAGGTAGCCAGCGGCCTCGTTCATGGCTGCCACGTCGGGGGCGCGGTCGAGGTAGAGCGCCTGGTCGCGCCGGAAAGGGTCGGGCCGCAGGCTCACGAAATACTCGTAGGTGCGCGCCTCGGCCGAAAAGCGGGCGTGGTCCTTGGGTCCCACTTCGTGGAGGCGAAACACCTGCACGTCGGGCGGTAGGGCGCGGTTGACTCGGTAGCGCAGTAGGTCGAAGGTCATGCCTTCCGGCAACTCGGCTTCGAAGTGAGCGACCTGGTGGCTGGCGTGCACGCCGGTATCAGTGCGGCCACTGCCCAGGGTGTGCACGTGCTGGCGCAGCACCTGGCTCAGGGCCTTGTCGAGGGTTGCCTGCACGGTGGCCACGCCGGGCTGCACCTGCCAGCCGCAGTAGGCCGTGCCGTCGTAGGCGAAATGGATGAAGTAGCGCATGGGGACTTCAAAAGTACCGCCGCCGCTACGCAAAAGCCCCCGCTGCCACGGGGCAACGGGGGCTTTTGCATAAGGGGGTACGTGGCCCCTCCCCTAGCGGGCGCGGCGCCGGGCGTGCAGGCGGCGCAGGCCGTAGGCCACGCCCGAGGCCAGCAGCAGCGAGGCCCCGCCGTCAACCGGCACCTGCGTGGGGTCGGGGGTCGTGGGCGTGGGGCCGCCCGTGCTCGGGCTCTGGGCCTGGGCCAGTCCGCCCACGCTCAAAAGCAGGGCGGCAGTCAACAACAACTTCGTCATGAGAAAAAAGCGGGAGGAAAGGCCGGCCCCGAGCCGGGGCCGGCCAAGGTGAGAAAAACTACTGCAGCACGACGCGCTTGGCCAGCGTGCTGGCCCCGACCACCAGGCGCAGGGTGTACACGCCCGCGGCCAGCCCGGCCGTCTCGACCGTGAGCGTGGCCCCGGCGGCGGGCAGGGCCGCCGACTGGCGGCGCACTACCTGGCCCAGCGCATTGAGCAGCTCGGCCTGCACCGTAGTGGCGGCAGCCACGGCCGGCACCAGCACCGTGAAGCGGCCCTGGGCCGGGTTGGGGTACACGCTCACCTCACTGGCGCTCAGGCTGGCCGTCGTCGCCAGGGCCGTGGCCGCGCTGAACTGCAGCGTGAAGCGGTTGCTCAGCAACGCCGTGGCCTCGGCGGCCGTGACGCTGAAGCGGTACGAGGTGCCGGCGGTGAGCGGGGTGAGCTGGCCGGTGGCCGCGTCGCGCAGGCTGGGCGTGAGGCCAGCGGGCAGGTTGGCCAGGCTGGCGGCGGTGAGGGTGTAGGTGCCGGCGGCGGGCACGCCCACGCTCAGGGCCAGCACGGTCGTCGGGGTGAAGGCCGGGCGGCCGTCGATGGCCAGGTGGTCGGTGGCCGTGGCGCTGCTCAGGTTCAGGCCCGTGGGGTTGGGCAGCTTGGCCGCGTCGAAGTCACGGTCGAAGCCCGCCGTGGCCCCGGCCTCGGCGTAGGCCACGAAGGCATCGGCCAGGCCAGCCCCGGCCAGCTCCAGGCGCACGCTCGGGCGGGGGTCGGCGGCCGTGCGCTGGAAAGTCGATTGCCGGGCGTAGTCCGTCACGCGCTGGTAGTTGCTAAAGAA
>CAJYVK010000326.1 GCA_913778455.1 uncultured Hymenobacter sp.
GGTACGGCGGCCGGTGCCCCCACCGCCGGACAGCACGGGGCCAACCGGGTGCGCGAGCGCTTCTACCAGTTGCAGCGCGGCAACGGCCCCCTGCGCCTCGTGGATCTGGGCAACCTGCGCCCCGGCCTCAGCCTGGAAGATACCTACCTACGCCTGCGCGAAATCGTAGCCGCGCTATTGGAAGCCAATACGATACCGCTGCTATTGGGCGGCGGCCACGATCTCGACTACGGGCAGTTTCTGGCCTACGAGCCCCTGCACGAAGCCGTGCCGGCCATCAACTTCGCCGTGATCGACTCGCGGCCCGATATGGCCATGCCCGGCCCCTACGCCGCGCCCGAAGACAGCCACCTGCGCCGCCTGCTCACCCACACGCCCAATTTCGTGTTCAGCTGCGCGCACCTGGCCCACCAGCAGTACCTCACGCCGCCCGATGTGCTGGCCGCCTTCGAAAAACTATATTTCGAAACCATGAGCGTGGGCGAGCTGCGCACCGACCGCCGACTGGCCGAGCCGGTGTTGCGGCAGGCCAACTTTCTGAGCGTCGATATCGCCGCCCTGCGCTGGCAGGACGCGCCGGGCTACTATCCCGCCAGTCCCTTCGGCCTGACGAGCGAGGATGCTACGCAGCTCTGCTGGTACGCCGGTCATAACGAGCAGCTTACTTCCATTGGCTTGTACGGCTACCGGCCCGACCAAGATCCCCACGGGCTGGCCGCCGCCACGCTGGCCACCATGCTCTGGTACTTTATTGAAGGCTACTACCACCGCCGCCCCGAAACGGGCTTCGGGACCTACCGCTTCCTTACCTACACCCTGGTGCTGCCGGGCAGCGGCGGCAGCGCCCCCAGCGAATTGGTATTCTACAAATCGCGCCGTGCCGATACCGACAAGTGGTGGATGGAAGTTGAAAGCCTGGCCGACCACTCCGTGAAGCGCATCGTGCCCTGCACGCACCAAGACTACCTGCACGCGGCCCAGGGCGACTTGCCCCAGCGCTGGATTCGTACCCAGGCCCTGCTAAGCTGACAGCCATGAGTGACGAGCTAAAGACCTACACCCGCTCCCAACTCGCCCTGCGCAACGGCCAGGATCGCCCCGAAATCTGGGTGGCCTACCAGGGTAACATCTACGATGTATCGCGCTCGCGCCTCTGGCAGCGCGGTAACCACTACGAGCACTGGGCCGGTCAGGACCTCACCCGCGAGCTCGACGAAGATGCTCCTCACCTGGCCACCGTCTTCGACAAATTTTCCATCATCGGCCGCCTGCTGTAGGGTAAGCTTCAGCTTGCCCCGCGTCATTCAGCCCACCCTATTTCCGCCCTATCTACTAGCAAGCCAAACCTTACCCCACATGACGACCGAAACCCCTTCCACTTACAACGACCTCGAAACCCTGCCCACCGCCGCCCTGCTCGCCGGGATGAACCAGCTCGACCAGACCGTGCCGCTGGCCGTGCAGCAGGCCCTGCCGCAGATCGAGCAGTTGGTCGAGGCCATCGTGGCGCGGCTGGGAGCCGGCGGGCGGCTATTTTACATTGGGGCGGGTACTAGCGGGCGGCTGGGGGTAGTCGATGCCTCGGAATGCCCGCCTACGTTTGGCGTGCCCGCGGGCTTGGTGGTCGGCATCATCGCCGGTGGCGACGGGGCCATTCGCCAGGCCGTGGAAGGTGCCGAGGACAACGCTACCCAAGCCTGGCTTGATTTACAGCAGTTCGGGGTAACTGATAAAGATATATTAGTGGGCATTGCCGCCTCGGGCCGCACGCCCTACGTCATCGGCGGCCTGCAAGCCGCGCGGGCCGCCGGGCTGGCTACTGGCTGCGTGGTGTGCAACGCCGGCTCGGCCGTGGCGGCGGCCTGTGAGTTTCCGGTGGAAGTAGTGACCGGTCCCGAATTTGTAACCGGCAGTACCCGGCTCAAGGCTGGCACGGCCCAGAAGCTGGTGCTCAACATGCTGACTACCGCCACGTTCATTCGGCTGGGCCGGGTCAAGGGCAACAAAATGGTCGATATGCAGCTCAGCAACGATAAGTTGGTAGAGCGCGGCCAGCGGATGCTCATGGACGAGCTGGGCATCGCCCAACCCGAGGCGGCCGAGCTGCTGCGTCAGCACGGTTCCGTGCGGGCGGCGCTGGTGGCGCGGGCACAGTAGCGCCGCTGGGTGCGGCGAGTTATTTGGTGCTGAAAGCCAGGTAGCAGCTTGCTAAAGCTGCTGCCTAATCGAACGATTAGGCCGGGCCGACGTTTTTGCAAGCGGGCCAGCCCAAGCTGGCCCCGTTGCCATGCACACCATCGAGCCTCATTACAACTGGATAGAGCAGTACTCGGCCACCGACGACCCGCGCTCCCCGCTCTTCGGCACCGAGTACAGCCTCGATACGTACTCCAATACCATCTACGGCTATTATATTCACCCCCAGTGGGATAGCCTGGAGTCGGAAACCCTATTCTTTAAGATCCTGTGGGCCGACTACGACGACGGGGCCGCTATCCTGGAGTTTATCGGGGAGTGGAACGACGCCATCGAAAACGACATCATGAGCCTGAAGCGCAACATCCTCGACGTACTATTGCACGAGGGTATCAAGCGCTTCATCCTCATCGGCGAAAACGTCTTTAATTTTCACGGCTCCGACGACAGCTACTATGAGGAGTGGTTTGAAGAAGTGGAAGATGGCTGGATTGCCGGAATTAATTTTCAGGAGCATGTGCGCCGCGAAATGAGTCAGTACAATCTCGACCACTACATCAATTTTGGCGGCGAACTCGACGATTTCCCTTGGCGCACCTACGAGCCGCGCCGCTTGTTCGAGGCCGTGGCCAGCCTGCTGCGCCGCCGTCTCAACTGAGTAGCTGATAAGTAAAAAAGGGCCGCCCACATCTGTGGGCGGCCCTTTTTAGTAGCCCAAACAGGCTACCTAGTTCTTTTTCATTTTACGCTCTTTTTTGGGCGTATTGTCGTTGTCTTCCTTTTCCGCGCCAGGGGCATCGGTTACGATGCGGCGCTGCTCGGCTACGGTGCCTTTGTATACTTCAGGGCCGTTTTGCTTACGCATTTTGCGGATGCGCTTCATTTCGGCTTTGCTCATTGGGGCCTGGCTAGGAGCCAAGCTGGTGATGGTCGTCGCAACAACGACCGAAGGAGAAGCGGGAGTGGCCTGCACGGCCGAAGCGCCAGCCACGAGAGCGGCGATAAGAATGTTTTTCATGGGTTTTGAAGCTAGGTACTTGAAGGTAGGTAGCAAATATGAGGCCTACTACACGAAATAAAAATGAAAAGTTTAATCTAACCCATTTTTATTTGTATTTATCGGTTGAGGTTTTACGTGCTTCCCTTCCTCGCCAATAAGCTACAGCCCTTATACGGTCAAGTCAGAATGCAGTTTATTCCGGCTATCACACAAAAAAAGCGCCACCCGGCTGGGTGGCGCTTTTTGCATTATTAGCGTTCCTGATTTTTATCAGGGACGCCAATAAAATTAATTACTTGGGGTCTTTTGCGTCAGCAGCGTCGCCGATAGCTTCGCCTTTTTTGTCGGCCGAGTCACGAACGGCGTCAGCCTTGTTCTCGAGCGAATCAGCTTTGGCTTCGCCAGCTTCTTTCACGGCCGTGCCTTGGGCTTCCATTTGGTCTTCTTTCTTGCTGTCGCACGAAGCGAGCGAGAGGGACATAGCGGCTACGGCGAGGAAAAGTACTTTTTTCATGGGGAAGGTGGAAAGTGTTTTTTAAGTTTCCGACCTTAATACCGTCCTACCGTAGAGGTAACCCGTGCCAACCGATTATTTTTTTCTGAAGGCTAGCCCAATTGGCACCCCCGTGAAGTCGAAATGCTCGCGCATCCGGTTTTCGAGGTAGCGGGCGTAGGAGTCGGGGATGTACTGCGGCAGGTTGCAGAAGAAGGCAAATACCGGGTTGTGAGTGGGCAGTTGGGTAGCGTACTTGATGCGCACCATCTTACCCTTTTGAATGGGCGGCGGGTATTTCTCAATCTCTTTCAGCATCACCTCGTTGAGCTGCGAGGTCGGGATTTTGCGGCGCTTGTTTTCGTATACGCTCATGATGACCTCCAGTGCCTTGTGCACCCGCTGCTTATTGAGCACCGAAATAAACAGGATGGGAGGATAGGCGATAGGCGCAATCTTCTCCCGAATCTTGGCCTCGAAATCGCGGGCGGTGTTGGTTTCCTTGTTTTCCACCAAGTCCCACTTATTCACCAGGATAACGATACCCTTACGGTTTTTGTCGGCCAGCGCGATGATGTTCACATCCTGGGCCTCGATGCCGCGGCTGGCGTCGAGCAGGACTACGCACACGTCGGCGGCTTCCATGGCGCGTAGCGAGCGCATGTTGGAGTAAAACTCGACGTCTTCGTTCACGCGGGCCTTGCGGCGCAGGCCAGCCGTATCGACCAGCATAAACTCGTGGCCGAAGGCGCTGAATTTGGCTTCGATAGCGTCGCGGGTAGTGCCGGCCTGATCGGTTACGATGCTGCGGTCTTCGCCCAGTAATAGGTTGACAAACGACGACTTACCTACGTTGGGCCGGCCCATGATGGCGATGCGCGGCAGCGCCGAGTTGGGCTCTTCCTCGCCGACCTCCTCAAAGTGGCTCACCACTGCGTCGAGTAATTCGCCGGTGCCCGAGCCATTTTGCGAGGAGATGGCAAATACCTCCGTATCGCCGAGGCCCAGCGCGTAGAACTCGCCCGAGCCGTGCGCCCGCAGGTTGGTATCGGCTTTGTTGGCTACCAGGTAAATAGGCTTCTTGCCAATGTAGCGGCGCAGTACCTGGGCAAATTCCTCGTCCAGGCCGTGCAGGCCGGCATCAGCATCGACCATGAAGAGAACCACATCGGCCTCGTCGATGGCTAGCTTGACTTGCTTGTTGATTTCACCCTCGAAAATATCGTCCGAGTTGTGTACGTAGCCGCCCGTGTCGATAACGGTGAAGTTGTGGCCCGTCCAGTCGCCGTAGCCGTAGTGGCGGTCGCGGGTAACCCCGCTCTGATTGTCCATGATGGCCTGGCGGCGGCCCACCAGGCGGTTGAAGAGGGTCGACTTGCCCACGTTGGGGCGGCCGACAATGGCAATGGTATTCATGTTGTTGACTCCAGCCGCCGGCCCGACCAAGTGCGCGGCAGTGCCCGGAGTGATAAGATGTAACGCCAAGCTCCAGCTTGGCAGGTCGTTGAATAATACCCGCGCAACCGACGCGGACGGAGCACCAAGCTGGAGCTTGGTGTTACTGGTAGCCGAAGCGGCTGAGGGCCTTGCTATCGGTGCGCCAGTTCTCGTTCACTTTCACGAACAATTCCAGGAACACCTTTTTCTGGAAAAACTTCTCCATTTCCTCGCGTGCCCAAGTGCCGACCTTTTTCAGGGCCTCACCCTTGGCCCCGATGATGATGCCTTTCTGGCTGCTGCGCTCCACGTAGATGACGCCGCGGATACGGATAATTTCGTCGTCTTCTTTGAACTCTTCAATCGTGACCTCGCACGAGTAGGGAACTTCCTTTTTATAGAGCTTGAAAATCTTTTCGCGCACCATTTCGGCGGCGAAGAAGCGCTCGGGCTTGTCGGTTAGCTCGTCTTTGGGATAATAAGGCGGGTGGATGGGCAGCTTTTCGAGCACCAGCTGCAACACCCGCTCGGTGCCGAAAGCGTTGAGCGCCGAGATAGGTAGAATTTCGGTAGCGTTGGGCAAGTGTTCTTTCCAGTAAGCCAGCTTGGCTTCGACATCGGCCTGCTCGGCTTGATCTATCTTATTGACCAGCACGATAATGGGCGTGTCCTCAGTTTTGCGCAGGCGCTCAACCACGGGCTCCTCGTCGTGCTTTTCGTAGATGTCGGTGACGAACAGAATCACATCGGCATCTTCGAGCGACGAGTACACGAAGGCCATCATGGCGTTGTGCAACTCGTACTTGGGCTGGATGATGCCCGGCGTATCGGAGTAAACTAGCTGAAAATCATCGCCGTTGAGAATGCCCAGGATGCGGTGGCGGGTAGTCTGGGCTTTGCTCGTGACGATGCTCAGGCGCTCGCCCACGAGCGCGTTCATCAGCGTCGATTTGCCCACGTTGGGCTTGCCGATGATGCTGACGAAGCCGGCACGGTGTGGCTTAGGTTCGGGGTTCACGCGAGATAGGGTTTTGAAAATGAGCCCGCAAAGGTACGGCTTTTTTGAGCTGTTAGCTGCTGGCCGTTAGCTATTAGCTTTTTTTGCAGTCTAATAGAAGCCGAAGCCTCTACTTTTTGGTTTATCCAGCAATTAACATAAAAACAAGCTGCCAGCCGGCCGCTGTGCGTCCTCAATGGGCTAACAGCTAACAGCTAACAGCTAACAGCGAAGAATAATGCCTACCCCCGCCCGCCGCATTGGCGTCCTGCTCGTAAACCTGGGCACGCCCGACTCGCCGCAGACCGGCGACGTGCGCCGCTACCTCAATGAGTTTCTGACCGATGGCCGCGTGATCGACATGCCCGCTGCCGTGCGCTACCCGCTTTTTCAGGGCTTGGTAGTGCCCCTGCGTGCCCCCAAGTCGGCCAAAGTATATCAGCAGCTCTGGGATGCCGAGCGCGGCTCGCCCCTGCTTTTTCACGGCCTCGATCTGAAAAAGCTGGTGCAGCAGGAGCTAGGCGAGGAGTACGTAGTAGCCTTCGGGATGCGCTACCAGAAGCCCAGCATTGAGAGTGCGCTGGAAGAATTGCGCGACGCGGCCGTGGACCGCATTATCGTGCTGCCGCTGTTTCCGCAGTACGCGGCGGCCAGTACGGGCTCGGTGCAGGAAAAGGTGATGGATATCGTAAAGGATTGGTGGATAGTACCGACCATCAATTTCATCAGCACGTTTACCGACGATCCCGGCTTCATCGCCAGCTTTGTGGCGCGGGGCAAGGCCGAGATGGCCAAGCACGACTACGACCACGTCGTATTCAGCTACCACGGCATCCCGGAGCGGCACGTGCTCAAGGGTAGCTTCAAGGGCTATTGTCAACTGGGCAAGTGCTGCAACAGCTACAATAAGAATAACCGCTACTGCTACCGGGCGCAGTGCTTCGCTACCTCACGGCTGCTGGCCGCCGGCCTGGGCCTGCGCGACGACCAGTACACCGTGACGTTCCAGAGCCGCCTGCAAAGCCGCCTGCGCGACCCCTGGCTTCAACCCTACACCGACGAAGTGATCAAGGAGTTTCCCGCCAAAGGCATCAAAAACGTGCTGGCCTTTTCGCCCGCTTTCGTGGCCGACTGCCTCGAAACCACCGTGGAAGTCGGAATGGAGTTCAAAGAAATGTTTGAGGAAGCCGGTGGGGGACACTGGCAACTGGTGCCTTCGCTCAACTCGGAGCCTTACTGGGTAACGGCCGTGGCCAACATGGTGCGGGCTAATTAAGTGTAACACCAAGCTCCGGCTTGGTGAGTCGTTAGTATGGAAACCCAGTAGGCAGCCCAGAACGACTCACCAAGCTGGAGCTTGGGGTTACAGGCTTAATGCCCGCTGCATGGCACCTTCAAACTCAGCGGGCAGGATGAAGTCCACGAATGGCGGGTAGCTGGCGACGGTATCGCGGCGCAGCCCCGTAACGAATACGCTACTGCCCTCGGTATCGAGATTGACGGCCTCCAGCGGCAGTAGAATCTGCGTTTCGGCGTGGGGCGCGGGGGTGGGTACGCCGGGGAGGCCCCGGTCGAGCTGCACGTTGAGGTAAAGCACGCGTCGGGTTTCGAGGTCAACCAGCAACTCGGTGACGGTGCCGAACGCCTGGCCATCGCCGCCGCGTACGGGCCAGCCGCGCGGATCGGGGTCGCCGGTGGCCATTTCAAACGTGGGGAGGTCGCGCAGGCGGCGCAGGATGGGGGAACTCATAACGGGCAGATTTAGAGGACGTCTTTGGCCGGGTAGCTCATGGTGTTGAACAAGTTGGCGACCTGCGTCAGGTAGGTGTGGTTTTTAGCTTGCTCGGTGGGCGAGCTGTCGCGGCCCGAAAGCTCGCTGGCTTGCAGCGTGAGGGCGTTGGCCTCCGCTTCGAGGTTGGGGTAGGCTTTTTGCTGCACGGCCAGCAGCAGGTTGGCGGCGGCCACGAGGCCGGGGCGCAGGCTGGCGGACGGGTCGTTCTCTTCGAGGCGGGCCGTGGCGCTGGTGAAGTTGTCGCGCTGCTCGCGGATGGTGGCGTCGTCGCGAAGGTCGGCGCGGTCGGCCAATTGGGTAAGCTTAGGGGCCAGCGCCAACAGCTCGGCGCGGCTGGGCGAGGCGCTGCCCAGCGGCGGGCTGGTTTCGAGCGAGTCGCCGGCCGGGGGCGTGGCGCGGGCCGCGGCGGCGGGCGAGTCGGGGGCCAGGGTATCGGCCGGCGTGGAGGCTACCGTGGTAGCGGCGGGCGCGGGCTCATCGGCCGGGTCGGGGCGCAGGTAGAAGTAAGCGGCTGCGGCCAGTACCAGCACAGCCAGCGCCACTAGCAGCCACGGACTGGGAGAAGACTTTTTGGGTTGAATACGGAGTTCGGCCATGCCACGAAGTAAAGGATTGGGCCGAATTACGCAAGGTGGCCTGGGGAGTTGTGCGGTGGGCCGGGCGTAAGTTTAGCCCGCTTCATTTCGCACCTCATGCCTTTATCACCCGTTACCGCCCGCTTGCTGGCCCGGCTTCAGGCCGAGGGCCACCTGCCGTCCGCTCAGGCCCAAGCCGTTGCGACTGCCGAGGCTATTCGCCCGTTTTCACTGCACTACGAGCTGCGCGCGTTGCTTTACCTGGGTATTACCCTGCTGGCGGGTGGCCTCGGCGTGCTGGTGTACGAGCATCGTGATACGCTGGGTCACACCGCGATTACGGCGGGAATGACGGCGCTGCTGCTGGCGTGCTTCTGGTACGCCAGTCGGCACCGGCCGGCTTTCACCTGGGGCGAAGCGCCGTGCACGAGCATTGCCGCCGACTACCTGCTGCTATTGGCCTGCCTGCTGTTCGTGACGCTGGAGGGCTACGTGCAGTATCAGTACGGCGTGTTCGGGCAGCGCTACGGGCTGGTTACGCTGCTGCCGGCGGTGGTATTTCTGCCCCTGGCCTACCGCTACGACCACCGGGGCGTGCTGGGCCTGGGTATTGCGGCACTGGGCACCTGGGTCGGGGTGAGTACTGCCCCGCTGGCCGTGCTGCGAGGCGACTTGTTTCAGAGCGAATTGGCGCTGCCGGCGCTGGGCCTGGGGCTGGCACTAGTAGCGGCCGGGCTGGCTTCCGAGCATTGGCAGCGCAAGCCGCACTTCGGCTACACCTACCTGCTGGCGGGGGCCAGTCTGGCTGAGGTAGGGGCAATGGGCATGGCGCTGGAAACCGCCGACTGGACGCACGGCGGCGGGCTGGCCCTGCTGTGGCTGCTGCTGGCCCTGGGGCTGGCGCTGGGCCTGGGGTGGTACGCGCGGCGTACGCAATCCTACGTGTTTCTGCTGCTGGGCGTGGCCTACGGCTACGTGGCCTTTACGGGCGTAAGCTTGCTGCTGGTGCTGTTGCTGGGCGAAGCTGCCACGGTGCTGTGGCCGCTGCTATTCATCTACTTTCCGCTGACGCTCTTGGGCATCGTGCTGCTGTTCGTCAATAGCAAAAAAATCCTGCGTCGCTCATGAGTGTCAAAGCGTACCCCACCGCCTGGGCCGAAGAGGCCGCCCTGCGCGAGGCCGCCGGCCGCTGGCAGCGTCTGGGCTGGCTGGCCGCCCCGCAACGCGCCGCCATTGAGGCGGCCTACCCGCAGCAATACTACCGGCCCGGCAACTGGCTGCGGCTAGGGCTGCTGCTGGCCACGGGTTTTGGCATCAGCAGCGCCGGCATTAGTACTACGCTCACGCTGGGGCTAAACAGTTACCTAGTGGCCAGTCTGTTACTACTGGCCGGGGCCGGTGGGCTGCTGGAAATTATCATCCGCAAGTCCAAGCACTACTATTCGGGGGTTGACAATGCGCTGCTCTACGCGGCGCTGGGAGCCTGGGCCGTCTTCTGGACGGAGCTGCTCGACAAACTGCACATAACCTCGGCCAGCACTCCCCTCACGGTGTGGGCGCTGGCCGGGCCGTCGCTGCTCGTGCTGCTGCTGGCCGTGGTACGCTACGCCGATCCGCTGGTGGCTGCCACTGCCTACGTTACGGCCGGGGTGCTGCTGGTGGTCACGGTGCTGGCTACCGCGTTGGGTATACTGCTGCTGCCCTTCGCGCTGGCCCTGGCCGCCGGGGCGGTGCTGCTCCTGCTGCGGCGCTTGGCCCAACGGGCCGACTTCCTCTACTACCGTTCGGCTCTGGTTGTGCTGCGCACGCTGGCACTGGTCACGCTTTATTTAGCGGGCAATTATTTTATCCTGCTGGAATTGCTGACCAAGTCCGACGGGCCGGGTTTTCCGACCTGGGCGGTAGCGCTGTTCTGGGTGCCAACCGTGCTGGTGCCGCTGTTGTACATAGCGCTGGGCCTGCGCCGGGCCGACCGGCTGCTGCTGGGGCTGGGCCTGCTGGGGCTGGCGGTGTCGGCCTATACTTTCCGCCTGCACCACGCGGTGCTGCCCCCGGCCGTGGCGGCCACGCTGGCCGGGGCGCTGCTAACCGGGCTGGCCCTGGGGCTACTGCGCTATCTGCGCACCGTCCGCCACGGCCTCACCGCCGCCGCCGATGCCGAGGTGCGACCCCTCGTAAACCTGGAAAGCTTCGTGCAACTCGAAACGGCCTCCGTACCCGGCCCGCCCGTGCCCGGCTTCGAGTTTGGAGGTGGTGGCAGTGGCGGTGGTGGGGCGCAGGGGCAGTTTTGAGCGTACCCTTTGCAGAAAAGCTACGTTCGGTTTTTGGGGCGCAGCGCGGGCGGGTCGCCTCACCTCACCCCCGGCCGCATCTGCTTTATGCGCAGAGTCTCCGAAAAGGAAATGCGCATCAAGCATTTTTCAGGGGAGCCCGGCGATTGTTCCTCGTCGCTTGCAATTGGCTCCCCCCTCCCTTTCGGAGACTCTGCGCATAAAGCAGATGCGGCCGGGGGAGGCGCTCCGGTCGGGTAGTGTACGCGGGAAAACTGCGCTAAATACCGCTGTAGGCACAGGTATTACCGCCCACCGTAGCGCCGGCCCCAGTCGAGCTGGTCACGGCGCTTTTCACGCTGCTGGCGCTCAGTACCGACAGCGAATAGGGCGGCGTAAAGGCCGTTCGGCCATCGCCCGATTTCGTGCCGGTGATGTTGGTGTACACGTTGCCGGTTTCCTGCACCGCCGTTTCTTTATTATCGAGCAGCACAATGGGATTCTTCACGTTTTCAAACACGTTGTTCTGCACCAGTAGATTAGCTTCCAGCCCGGCGGAAATGCACTTGTTACTCACCGTGCTGCTGTAGTAGCTATTGACGACGTGCACCTTGCCGAAGCGCAGGCGGGGCATCCGCTCGACGCAGCCCTGCGCCCACCAGCAGCGGGCAAACGTGATGTTGAGTTTGCCCCGGTCGCCGGTGGCGCTGTCCGACGAGCCAATCAGGTCGGAGAAGCGGTGGTCGTCGGAGCCGCCCGAGCCGCCCGCCCGGGGGGCCTGCAAGTACGTGAATTTGGTCCACGACACGGTGATGTAGTTGGAGGCGTTTTTGATGTCGAGGTTACCATCCAGACCGTCCTGAAACTCGCAATGATCCACCCACACGTTGGTGCAGGCGTCGATGGTCATGTTATCTTGCCCGTCTACGTCGTAGGCCCCGGGGCCATCGAAGATGAGGTTGCGGAAAACGATGTCCGAGCACCGCTTCACGTAGAAAATGCCCGAGTTAGCCGCGCTTTGGTCGGTGGATACCAGCCGGGCACCCGAGGTGCCAAACACCGTTTTGCCGCTCTGGTCCTGGAACGAGATGCGCCCGCCCGAGGGGATGGTGATCGTCCCGTTGACTTGCACCACCTTCACCGCCGAGTTGGTAATGGCCGCCTTTAGCTGGTCGTAGGTGGTGACCACGGTGGCCGCCGCGGTGCCGCCGCCATCGGTGCCCCCGTTTTGCGAGGCCCAGCCCTGTGCCGTGCAGCCCGCTTCGACGTTGGCGGTAGCGGCAGTGCTGCCGGGCGCGGTCGGGGTAGGGTTTTGGGAATTACAGCCGGCGCCAAGGCCAGCCACGACCACCAGGGCGGTGGTCGCAAGCTTAAACGTGTGCATGGGTGGGAAAAGGAAAGGAGGTGAAAAGCGCCGGCCGCAACCGGGCGGCGGGTTAAAGTAACAGGCCAGTAACCCGTTGTTGAAGCTGCTGCTGGGGTAAAAATTTGCGCAAACGTTTCCGGCAACGTTATCGGCTGATAATCTGCTAGTCAGCCTGGTAAGTAGAATAGAATGTTGACGGTCTGTAGGCCAGCCGAAGCGATGCTAAGCTCCGGCTAAACTACCCGCCGGCTGGCCGGTGGGGGGTGGGGCTCGGCGTTTGCCCCGACCTTTGCGTCCGCGCCCGAAACCTTCCGCCCCCCGGCCGGCGTTACCGTGTTCATGTCCGACAATTCCGCTCTGCAAGTGGCCGCCCCGGCCCACGACGAAATCGACCACCTCGACCCGCGCCAGTTTATCGTCATAAAAAACGCGCGCGTCCACAACCTTAAAAACCTGAGCGTGGCCCTGCCCCGCAATAAGTTTATCGTGGTGACGGGCCTTTCGGGCTCGGGCAAGTCGAGCCTAGCGTTCGATACGCTGTACGCTGAGGGCCAGCGCATGTACGTAGAAAGCCTGAGCTCCTACGCCCGGCAGTTCCTGGGCCGCATGGATAAGCCCGACGTGGACTACATCCGGGGTATTTCGCCGGCCATCGCCATCGAGCAGAAGGTCAGCATTAAGAACAACCGCTCGACGGTGGGTACCAGCACCGAGATTTACGACTACCTCAAGTTGCTCTTTGCCCGGGTGGGCCGCACGTACTCGCCCGTGAGCGGCGAGCAGGTGCGCAAGGACACGGTGGCCGACGTGGTAGATTATCTATTCACGCTGCCGGGCGATACCCGCGTCACCATCCTGGCCCCGCTGCTGCGTACCGAGCCCGACCGGCCCATGAGCAAGGAGCTGGATCTGCTCTTGCAAAAGGGCTACAGTCGCATCGTGCTGGAAGATGGGCAAAACGCCTTTATCGAAGACCTGATCGGCGAAGGCAAGCCCGAAGTGGAAGGGGAGGTGTTCATTCTCATCGACCGCGCCGTGGTGCAGCCCGGCGACGAGGACTTGCAGTTCCGGCTGTCCGACTCGGTGCAAACGGCCTTTTTCGAAGGCCACGGCACCTGCATCGTGAAGCTGGACGACGAGACGCGCACCTTCTCCGATAAATTTGAGCTGGACGGGATGACGTTTGAGGAGCCAAATGTTAACTTCTTCTCGTTCAACAACTCCTACGGCGCGTGCCACACCTGCGAGGGCTTCGGCTCGGTGCTGGGCATCGACGAGGATTTGGTCATTCCCGATAAAAGCCTGACCGTGTACGAAGGGGCTATCGCGCCCTGGCGTACCGAAAAGCAGGGCGAATGGCTCAAGCCCCTGCTCAAGAACGGCATCCGGTTCGACTTCCCCATTCATCGCCCCTACAACGAGCTGAGCGAGGCCGAGCAGCGCCTGCTTTGGACGGGCAACAAGTACTTCGAGGGCCTCGACGCCTACTTCCGCTGGGTGGCCGAGCAGACCCACAAAATCCAGTACCGTGTGCTGCAAAGCCGCTACCGGGGCCGCACTACCTGCCCCGACTGCCGGGGCACGCGCCTGCGTAAAGACGCGCAGTACGTGAAAATCGACGGCCGCAGCATCACCGATTTGGTATTGCTACCCATCGCCGACGCGCTCACGTTCTTCGAAAACCTGACGCTGACCGAGCACGAGGCCAAGGTGGCTGACCGCCTGCTGGCCGAAATCACCAACCGGCTGGGCTACCTCAACCGCGTGGGGCTGGGGTATCTCACTCTTAACCGCTTGAGTAATACGCTGAGCGGCGGCGAAAGCCAGCGCATCTCGCTGGCCACTTCGCTGGGCTCGGCCCTGGTGGGCTCAATGTACGTGCTCGACGAGCCCAGCATTGGCCTGCACCCCAAGGATGCCGAGCAGCTCATTGGCGTGCTGCGCTCGCTGCAAGAGCTGGGCAATACCGTGGTGGTAGTGGAACACGAGGAAAAGATGATGGAGGCCGCCGACCAGATTATCGACATCGGCCCCGAGGCCGGCAGCGGTGGCGGTAATCTCATGTTCCAAGGTACTTTTCCCGAGCTGCTGGCCGACTCGGCTACTTACACCGGCAAGTACCTGAGCGGACAGCTCGACGTGCCGGTGCCCGCCGTGCGCCGCCCCTGGCGCAATGCCTTGGAGCTGACCGGGGCCCGCGAAAACAACCTCAAGAACGTGAGCGTCAAGGTGCCGCTAGGCGTGATGACGGTAGTTACGGGCGTGTCGGGCTCGGGCAAATCGACGCTCATTCGCCGTATCCTGGCCCCGGCGCTCATGAAGCAGCTCGGCGGCGGCGCGGGCGAGAGTACCGGCAAATTTGACCGCCTCACGGGCGTGAACGGGCAGGTGACGCACGTCGAGTTCGTGGACCAAAACCCCATCGGCAAGTCGTCGCGCTCCAACCCCGTCACCTACGTGAAGGCGTATGACCAGATCCGCACGCTCTTCTCGGAGCAGCCGCTGGCCAAGGCGCGGGGCCTCAAGCCCTCGCACTTTTCCTTCAACGTGGAGGGCGGCCGCTGCGAGGTGTGCCAGGGCGAGGGCCAGGTGAAAATCGAGATGCAGTTCATGGCCGACATCTACCTGACCTGCGAAAGCTGCGGCGGCCACAAGTTCAAGCAGGACATCTTGGAAATCAAATTCCAGGACAAGAACATCTACGAAGTGCTGGAGCTGACCGTGGCCGATGCCGTGGAGTTCTTCGCGGGCCAGCCCAAGGTAGCCGAGCGCCTGCGCCCGCTGCTCGACGTGGGCCTGGGCTACATCCGCCTCGGGCAGTCGGCCAACACGCTCAGCGGCGGCGAAGCCCAGCGCGTGAAGCTGGCGAGCTTCCTCACCAAAGGCGCTACGTTGCAGCAGGATAAAATTCTGTTCATCTTCGACGAGCCGAGCACCGGTTTGCACTTCCACGACATCGCCAAGCTGCTGGGAGCGCTCAACGCCCTGGTAGAGCAGGGCAATTCGGTACTCATCATCGAGCACAACATGGACATCATCAAGTGCGCCGACTGGCTTATCGACATGGGCCCCGAGGGTGGCATCAACGGCGGGCACCTGCTCTTCGAGGGCACGCCCGAGCAACTGGTGAAGCTCAAGGATACCAACCACACGGCCCGGTTCCTGGCCGAGAAGGTGGCGGGATAATATCGTATTTTGAGACTAAACTTGTGCCTTACGGTAACTGAAGCTCAAAAACAAGAATTAGTAGCGATAGATCAGTTCCAGGACTAAGAACTGCTTTTGAAAAGTAAAGACTTATTTGCCATTACTGCGGCTAATGCGTGTGGCGCAACTAAGCTGCGGGCATACCCAGGGTTTGGCGGGCCAGCCGGAAGAGTGCTTGCGGCGGCTATTGAGCAGTACGAGCGGGAATACGGCGAGTAAGATGACATAGAAAAGCCCACTTGGCTTTCACGGCTAGGTGGGCTGCTGTCAGCGGTCCAGTGCGGGCTTAAAGTTTCGCTGGGAATAGGGCAGCTACGACACCAATCGATAGCCTACACCTCTGATATTGAGAATGGCTAGCGTGGGGTCGTGGCGTAGGTGCTTGCGCAGGCGCGAGATGAATACGTCCATCGAGCGGGCGTGAAAAAATGAGTCGTCGCCCCAGAGCTGGAACAGGGTGGCCTGGCGGGCCAGGGGGTGGGGGCGGTGGCTGGCCAGTAGGCGTAGTAGCTCGTTCTCGCGGTGCGAAAGCTTGGTTATTAATTCAGTATCCAGCCATAGCTCTTGCTTGTGCGGAATGAACTGGTAGCGCCCCAGGGAGATAACCGCGGATGGCTCGGGCGCGGCAGCAGGTGCGCGGCGCAGCAACTCGCGCAAGCGTACGGTTAGCTCGTCAAGGCTGAAGGGCTTGCGTAGGTAGTCGTTGCCACCCACGCCGAAGCCTTGTACCACGTCGGCCGGCTGCGACTTGGCGGTGAGAAATAGAATGGGTACCTGCTGATTGGTGCGCCGCACCTCGGTCACGAAGGCAAAGCCGTCGAGCTGCGGTAGCATGACATCCACGATGCACAGGTCGAAAGCATCGCGTCGAAAGGCGGCCAGCCCGAGCGCACCGTTGGCCGCGTGGTGCACGTGGTAGCCCTGGCGCTCCAGGCTTTCGCGCACGATGCGGGCGAGCGGTAGTTCATCTTCCAAGAATAGCAGCCGGGGCGAGGGCGACATGGGGCGCGAGCGGGATAGTAATGGTAAAAGTGGTGTGCTGGCCGTGGCTGCGCACCGCGATAGTGCCACCGTGGTGCCGCACCACGGCCTGGGCGTAGTGCAAGCCCAAGCCGTAGCCGGGTACGTCGTGGCGGTTGCCGGTGGGTACCCGAAAAAACTTCTCAAACACCCGCCCCAGGTACTGCGGCGGAATAGCCGGGCCTTCGTTGGTGAGCTGCACCACGGCCGCGCCGTCGCGCTCGCCGCCCGCTAGCTGAATTTTGCCGCCGGGGTAGCCGTGCTTCAAGGCGTTGTCAACTAGCGTCAGCAGCACATTGGTGAGATGCACGGCATCGCCGACTACGGGTAGGGGCCCGGGCGGCGCATCGTACACGAGTAAGCTACCGGCCTGCGTCAGGCGCGGCTGCACTTGGGCTAATGCCTGGGCCAGCAGCGGCCCCAGGTCGAGGGGGCGGCGCACGAGCGGCGGGCCAGCCTGCCCAGCTACGGCACTCCGCAGAATCTGGTCGATGAGGGCACCTAAGCGATTGGCTTGCTGGTGAATGATGCCCAGGTAGTCGGCGCGGTCTTCGGGACTGAGAGCAAACCGCCCCAGCGCCTCGGCCGCCACGCCGATGGTAGCCACCGGCGTTTTGAGCTCGTGGGTCATGTTGCTCACGAAGTCGTCTTTGAGCGCCGCCAGCCGCTCTTGGCTCAGCAGCGACTGCACGGTGTAGGCAAAGCAAAACACCACGATACCAATTAGCCCCACCGAGCCCAGTAGCACGCCCTGCATGCGCTGCAGATACACGCGCTGCGGGTTCGGAAACCAGGCCCGGAACACCATGCCCTTGCGGCCAAAAGCACTGGCATTAGCCAAGCTCGTGGCAAAAACCAGCTCCTGGCGACCGGCCGACTGTGACGCCGGTACCAACCGAAACGCGGTTGAAATGCCGCGCTGCCGCAGCGCACGGGCGTACAGATGGCTCAGGCGGCGGGTATGCACGGTATCGGCCTGAAAGGCGGCGTACAGGCGCTCGCCAAGGTGCCTGGTGTGATAGTAGGCTACGCCTTCGCGCACGTTGTCGGCCAAAGTACCAGCGGTGAAGCGCCGGATAAAAAAGGCGCGGCCAGCCGCATCGAGGCGTTTGGTTTTCAAGTGAAAATCCTGGAAGCCAATGTCAAAGGGGGCGCGTTTTTCGGTGGGCAAGGGGTGCTTATCAGCGAGCGAAAAGATGGTGTAGCCCTCGGTTTTGTCGATGCGTGCCCGGATGACGAATTGGTTGGTATCGGCCAGCCACATGCGGCAGCGGTGCAACAGGGCTGCCTGGCGCAGCCGGATTTCCTGCCGCGTGGCATCAGCCAAGGCCTCATTGGCGTCGCGCCGGAAGCTGCGGAGCGCCTGCTGATAGGCCTCGTAGTTCCAGTAGCCTTGCAGGCCGGCCAGCGCCAGCGTGCAGCCAGCCATAAGGGCTACCAAAAGCTTGATTCGTCGCGTCATCTGGCCCGAAAGTAGCTGGTGGGCGGCCGAAATAGCGGAGATTTAACACACCTTAACACTTCTTAACGGGCGTTAACTAAGGCGGGAAAAAAAGACGACCAGGTTTGTCAAAAAAACAACCGCCATGAAATTTCTCCTTCTTTACGCCCTCACGAGCTGCGCCCCGGTGGCCCACGCTCAGCGCCCCCAGGCCACGTCTCACCCCGATAGCGTGCGCGTCGCTTTGCACTTTGGCTCTGACAATGCGGAGCTGCACCAACTGATGGCGCGGGCGCTGCACGTCGAAAAGTGGCACGTCGAAGCCACCAACCCGCGGCTGGCCGGCCGGCACTTTCACCTCACCTACCAAGAATATCGCAACGGCGTGGCCGCGCCCGAAAAAGAGCTGGCCGGCGATGCGTCACGGCTGCTAACCTTTGACCCGCAAGGGCGCTTCAGCTTCGACGTTTTTGCTCGCCAAGCCACGGAAAATCGTCTGGAAAACCAGTTTCTGTTCACCGGCGGTAGTACCCTCAAAACGTTTGAGGCGCAGCCCGGTAAAGGCGACTTATACAGCCTGCGGCCCGATATCTGGCCCTACCAGCCTCGCCAGTCGACGCTGGCCCCGGGGCAGCAACCCATCGCGGAAAGAAGCTTTGTAGTAGGCCAGAAAGTGCCCTTTTTAGTGTATACCCTGCCTTACGAGGAAGACGGCTGGCTGCTGTATTGCAAGCTGGCGCAAAGCAAAATGCCCGTGCAAGACTGGTACAAGACGTTTAACATACCGCACTTCGTGGTTTATAACCTAGTGGTGGAGTAGCCGCTTATACAAGCGGACTCGCGGCTGTGGGCCCGCGATGCGCCAAGTACTATGAAGCTAAAATATCTTGTTGTGGGTGCCGTGCTGGCGCTGCTCGGCTGGTTTGTGTACGACTCGCTGAGCCAGCCCAGTGGGCACGACTTGCCGGGTAATTTCGAGGAGGTAGCCAGCTACCGCAACGAGAATAATACCGGCCCCATCACCCGCGTATTGGCCGTGACGGTGGCCGATACCCTGTGGCGCGAGATGCAGCAGTACGGCGACCTGACGCCCTACACCAAGTACGGTACCACTACCGTCTACTTCTTCCGGCAGGGCCAGCCCGCGCCCGGCACAGTGCAGCCCGGCGCGGAGGGCTTCGACCCGGCGTTTAATAAATATTGCCTGGCTAAGTACGAGAAGGGCGTAATGAGCAGTGTTTCGTTTCAGAAATTTCCGTTCCGGTAAGCACGGAACTAGCACTTAGTGGATGTAACACCAAGCTCCAGCTTGGTGATGCGCTGGGCGAGCGAATCCTAACGCATCACCAAGCTGGAGCTTGGTGTTACATCGCGACGGGCCGGTAGAGGCCTGCATTAGAAGAATATTCTAGACAGTAGCCAGCGCCGTCCGTGGCTGCTTTTTTCGATTGTGTCGGCCGCGCCATACCAGGAAGCCCGTAATCGGCAGGCTGGCCGCCGTGAGGCTGACTACGAAGGCAATAACCTTACCGCCCAAACCCAGGATAAGGCCCGTGTGCAGGTCGTAGTTCATGTCCGCGAGCTTCTTGCCGTTGCTTTTGCTGTCGTGCAGCTGGGTGAGCAGTAGCTGCCCGGTGCGCGGGTGAAAGCGGTACTCGTCGCGGTGGTAGTAGTGCAGCGACTTGGCGTAGGCGGTGCACCAGACGGGCGTCGCGGCATTGGCGGTGGGGCCGATGAGCAGCATCTCGGCCCGGGGCGACTGCTGCCGCATACGGGCGTAGGCCAGGTCCACGACCGGGCGGGCGGGGCGGGCCGTGAGCAGGGTATCGACCTTGGGCTCGGCATTTTCGGCGGCGATGGAGCGGCCGCCGTTGGCCAGCGTGCCCACGCCTTCCATGAGCCACTCGTAGCTGATGCACAGGCCGGTGAGGGCCAGCACCAGGGCCAGCGCGCTGGCATAGAAGCCCAATACATTGTGCAGGTCGTAGGTGCGGCGCTTGGGCGAGGCATCCCATTTTACCGAAAAACGCTGCTTGCGGGCGGCCTTGTTGCGCGGCCACCACAGCACGATGCCGCTGAGGAGCATCACCACGAACGTGATAACGGCGATATCAACCACCCACTTGCCGATGGCAGGCGGCAGCAGCAGGTACATGTGCAGGTATTGCACGATGGTAAAGAAGTCGCGCCGCAGGTTTTGCACCTTCAGCAGCTGGCCGGTGTAGGGGTTCAGGAAGGCGTAGTACACTTCCTCGCCCTTGCTCAGGTACACAGCCGTGGAGCGGTCGGGGCCGTTGTAGGTAGTCCAGGAAGCCGCGAAGCCGGGCTTGGCCCGCACGGCGCTGGCTTGCAGCACCGAGGGCGGTAGCATGGGCCGGGCCTCCACCACCACCTTGCGCCAGGGCTGCGTCAGGTCGCGGATTTCGTCCTGAAACACAAACACCGCCCCCGACAGGCTCACGATGAGTACGATGAGCCCCGAGGCCAGCCCCAGCCACAGGTGCAGCTTGCCAATTGCTTTGCGG
>CAJYVK010000327.1 GCA_913778455.1 uncultured Hymenobacter sp.
TCGCGGGCGTGGATAAGGATTTTGTCAAAAAATGGCTGCGCTGGGCCGAAGCCTCGCTGGGCTACGAGGCCCTGCGCCACGTCAACGCCCTGCAACCCACCGCCGAGCTGCGCCCGCTGGCCGACAAGCAAACCGACGAGCGCGACCTCATGCCTTACGCGCTGCTCAACCGCATCGAGCGACTGGCTTTTTACGACCGTCTGGCACCGGCCGCCGTGCTGGCCCAACTCGTGGCCGAGGAGCCCACCCACGACCCCGAGCAGCTGCGGGCCTACGTCAAGCGCTTCTACCAGCTCTGGAGCCGCAACCAGTGGAAGCGCGAGCGCTACGCCCCCAGCTTCCACCTCGACGACTACAACGTGGACCCGCGCTCGTGGCTGCGCTTCCCCATCCTCAGCGGCGGCTTTGGGGAAGAATTGGCGGGCCTTTAACAGGTTAAAGCCCTTTAGAAAATATGCTTATCAAACACGTCGGTTATGCTGCGCTTGCCGAAGCATCTTGGCTGGATTCCTTCGGATGTACCCTGCCAAGATGCTTCGGCAAGCGCAGCATGACCGACGTGGTGAAAAGGAGGTCTCCCGAATAGCTTCTCAGCAGCGCTCCCAGCCCAGCAATTTTCATAAAATCTTTGCCGGTAGCGCAAGTTTTTCGGAGCAAAGGCACCCAAGCCTAAGTAACACCAGCCGCCCGTGGTTGGCGCTACGTTGCCCTTACCTCGCGGCGTCGTCTTATGGCTTGCAGCCTGCCCCTGCCTTTTGCGTTCGAATCGCCCGCGCCCGGCGTGACTACCAGCGTAGCCTCGGCCGACGACGAATTACTCGCCCAGCTTCGGCAGGGCAGTGAAGCGGCCTTTCGTACGCTCGTCACTCGTTATCAAGACCGCATTTATCGCACGGCGTTTTCGCTGCTGCGCTCGGCCGAGGAGGCGGAAGACGTGGCCCAGGAAGTTTTTGTGGAAGTGTACCAGACGGTGGGAAGATTTCGGGGGGCGGCGACCTTGAGTACCTGGCTGTACCGGCTGGCCACGTCGCGGGCCTTGCAGCACCGCCGCCGTAGCACGGCCAAAAAGCGCTTCGCCTATTTCACCAGCCTGCTGGGCTTCGACAACCAACTCTTGCACGACCTGCCCGACCACGCGCACCCGCACGCGCTGCTGGAAGGACAGCAGGGGCTACGCCTGCTGTTAGCCCACATCGGCCGCCTACCCAGCCAGCAGCAAGTTGCCTTCACGCTACGCCACGAGCAGGAGCTTAGCTACGAAGAAATCGCGGCCGTACTCGACACCAGCACGGCGGCGGTGGAATCCCTACTCTTTCGGGCGCGGCAGACGCTGCGCCGTCACTTGCAATCGCCCGCCCGCCATGTCTAAGCCACCCCTCCGCCCGGGCTCCGATGAAGAATGGGAAGCCCTTTTGCACCAGCTACGGCAATTGCCTCCGGCGCAGCCCCGGCCGTTTTTTTACGCCCGCGTGCGAGCCCGGCTCGCGGCGCACCCAGCCCGGCCAGCTGCTTGGTATGGCTGGCTGGACTCGGTACGCCGCCCGGCCTACGTAGCGCTGCTGGGGTTACTGGGGCTAGCCATGAGCGGCGACGGCGTGGTGTTGCCCCCGGCGGCCCCGCATCCGGCCAGCCCGGCCAACCGGCCGCTAGCGCACTGATTTTTCGCCAACCCGCTCCGACCAAGCCGGGCCAACTTTGGGCCGGCGGAGTACGGAGTACCTTTGACCCCTCTCGCCTTTTTAGTACTTATGACTGCACCCCTCGCCTACATTCCCTGGAACGTCTCGCCCATTATCGCCGAAATCGGGCCGCTGCTGCTGCGCTGGTACGGCGTGCTATTTGCGCTGGGCTTCGTTATCGGCTCGTTTGTGCTCACGCACATTTACAAGGAAGAAAACGTGCGGCCGTACTGGGTCGATGTCATCACCTTCTACATGGTGGTGGGCACGGTGCTGGGGGCGCGGCTGGGCCACGTTTTTTTCTACGACTGGGCGTCGTACAAAGAGCACCCGGGCGAGATTCTGAAAATCTGGCACGGCGGGCTGGCTTCGCACGGCGCGACCATCGGCATTTTGCTGGCGGTATTCATTTTCAGCCTGCGCAATAAGTTTGATTACCTCTGGGTGCTTGACCGCATTGTAATTGTAGTGGCCATCGGTGGGGCCTGCATCCGGCTGGGCAACCTCATGAATTCCGAAATCGTGGGCAAGCCGACCGATGTACCGTGGGCCTTCGTATTTCCGCGCGATACCGAGCACCTGCAAGCACCCGTGACGCCGCTGCCCCCCGGGGCCGTGCTGGTGCAGCGCAGCCGCCTGCCCAACGGCGAGGAAAATACCGAAGTGCTGCCCGCTGGCACCACCCCCACTCCCACCATGGAAATGGCCGTCCCGCGCCACCCCACCCAGATCTACGAGTCGCTGTTCTGCCTGTTCCTGCTCGCGCTGCTTTACAGCCTCTGGAATAAATACAAGGAGCGCACGCCGCGCGGCCTGCTCTTCGGCTTGTTCGTGGTGCTGCTTTTCTCTTTCCGCATCTTGGTTGAGTTCCTGAAAGAAAATCAGGTTTCGCAAGAAAGCGGCATCATCGCGCAGTACCACCTCAACATCGGGCAGCTACTCAGCATTCCGTTCATCCTTATTGGCTTATGGGTGCTGCTACGCGCCGGCAAAGACCCGAAGAACCCCTACGGCTACGCGCCGCGCGGCCTTACCGAGGAGGAAGCGGCGGCTATTCAGCCTAAGCGCTAGCCCAGCCTCAACTCACAAAGCGTCATCCCGACCCGGGGAAGCAGTGTTTTGCTTCCCCGGGTCGGGATGACGCTTTGTAAACCGGTTCCTTATGCGAGGCATCGGCGTAGCGAACCCGCTCCTAAGCAATACCGGTGAGCTCTGCTACAAGTCTAGCTCGTACATCGCCCCCTGTTCGGTACTGATGAGCAAGGTCTGCTGATTTTTAAAGGCCGCCCCCTCCGTTTGGCCGGCTCCCTTAAGGCTGATCTGGCGGGGCGTGGCTTTCAGGATATCCGCCCAGGAATTGCCATCAAAAATGAACAGCTCCTGGCGGGCCAGCAGCACCAGGCGGTGGCCATCGGGCGAGAGTGTAGCATCGGTGACCTGGCCGGGAATGGCGAGCTTGGTGATGAGCTTGGCGGTGTACGAGCCGGGCGCTTCGGGTACGCTGTACACTTTGCAGGTGCTTTCGGTGGCGCGGTCCTTAGTAAAGAGGTACACCTGCCCATCGTGCCAGAGGCTGGCCTCGCAGTCGAAGTTGCGCTCCTTTTTGCTGGGCGGAAACTCCGTCTGGTCGGGATACTTGAAGTTGATTTTGCCCACCTGGCTGGGCTGGGCGGGCCGGAAGCGCAGAATAGCCAAGTTCCGACGGTCGGAATTGTTGTTGCCGCAGTCGCCCATGTAGTAATTGCCGCTGTTGTCGCGGCTCAGACTCTCCCAGTCGTGGTTGGGCGCACCCAGCGTAAACTGCCCCACCTGCTGGCCGGTTGCATCGACGCGGTACACAATCGGCTGCTGGCCGTCGTCGCCGAAAGTGAAGTACGTACCTGCCTCCGGGGCGGGGCACAGGCCCGAGCTTTCCAGGATGCCATCGGTGAGCTTGCCCACGCGGCGTAAACCGTCGGCCTGGGCTTCGGCCTTGTTGGTTTTGTGCGAGCCTTTTTTACCCTTCTTACCCGGCTTGGACTGGGTTGCGGCCTGGGGCTGGCTCGCCGAGGCTTGCTCATTGGGAGCCGACGAGCAAGCGGCGGTGAGCAGCAGCACGCCTGCGAGCGGACGAATCATGGTTGGAATACACAGCATAAGCGAAGGTGTACGGTAAAGCTGGCCTTCGGGGCTATGCTTTCACTATATCTTCAGGTGCTCGGGTACCGGGTCATAGCCCGAACCACCCCAGGGGTGGCACCGTCCGAGGCGCCGGAGCGCCAGCCGCCCCCCGCGCCAGGCCCCGTACCGGCCTATGCGGCCGAGGCCATCGGCCGCATAGGCCGAGCAGGTGGGCGTGTAGCGGCAGCTCGGCGGCGTGAGCGGCGAGATGAAGAGCTGGTAAAAGCGAACGAGCAACAGCAGCAGGCGGCGGAGCATAAGCAATACAAGGCAGGGCGGCCGGGCAAAGTTCGGGCAGACCGCCCCCGCTGGCCGTCGCCCCAGGGCTCAACAACTGTTTTAGGCAGATATTGCAGAGCTAATCAATTTACTTGCTCATGCTCGATACGCTTACTGACATCCGCCAGCGGCTGCACAACCAAGACTACCGCACGCGGGAACAGGTGTGCCTCACCCTGGTGGCGCGGCTTGTGCAGCAGGTAGGCTGGGATATTTGGAATCCCCACGAGGTGGTTGCCGGGGCTGCGCCCGCTCACTGGACAAGCAGCCCCGGGATGAACCTCACGTTGACCGCCCCAAACGCCGAGGCGACGACCATTTTTATCGAGTGCAAGGCCGTGGGTAGCCTAACCCAGGACCTGCTTGCCGCGGAAAAGCAGCTACGCGATTACCAGCCCTGCTCTACCGCCCTCTTTACCCTCCTCACCGACGGCCGGCACTGGCGTTTTTACTACGCCCGTCCCGACGATAAACCGGCAGACCAGCTTTTCTGCCAAATTGACCTGCTCACCGATAGTCTCCCCGAGGTGGCTGGTCACTTGCTCGCTTTCCTGCACCGCGACAACGTGCTCAACCGCAGCGCCCACCACAGGGCTATCGCCGGCCGGCCGCCAAGTGCGGAACAAGGGTGCACTACGCCAGCTACTACCTCGCAACAACTACTCGCACTGGTAATAGCAGACACTGAGCCGGCTGATCCGCCGCTCCCACCACGCTTTCTGTTGCAGCGTCCCAAGGCGGGCTTCCAGGCCGAGGGTTACTGGCGGCCGACCGGCACCATGCACGTGCTAGCGGGCTCGACGGCGACGGTACGCGTTAGCAGTAGCATCAGTGCCGCGGGCTACGAGCTACGACAGCACCTGCTTCAGACCGGCGTGCTACGCGCCTGCGGAAGCAAACTACGCTTTGATCAGGATTACGAATTTGACTCACCCAACCGGGCCGCCGAGGTGGTGTGCGGGGGCACAGTCAATGCCCGCATTGCATGGCTCCGCGCCGGTAGCGGCCAAACGCTGGGCAGCTACTTGACTAGCAGCACGCTTAAGTAGAATAGGCAGTGAAGCATTTACTTGTGCGGGGACCTTTCACCTAGCCAAGGCGCTGAGCAATCCAGCCTAGCTTACCCATTCAAGCTCCGCAGCTACCTTATATTTAGGCGCTTTTTCTATAATCAGTGCCTATGGCCAAGTATTTACTGCTGCTCGCTACCAGCTTAGCACTACCTCCTACGCTGTTACGAGCCCAGGGCAATGGGCCAGCCGGCCACGGCGGACGCGCCCAGGCGCTGGGCAATGCCTCGGTTACGCTGGATGGTGAGGTATGGGCCGTGGCCAACAACCCGGCCGGGCTGGGTAGCCTCACTCACCCCACGGCGGGCGTTTTTCTCGAAAACCGCTACCTTATCCCTAGTCTCAACGTGGCGGCGGCGGCCCTGGCCCTGCCGCTGGGGGTGGTCGAGCCACCCGCCACGGGCCTGCCAGCCCAGGCCAGCCGGGGGGTGCTGGGGCTGGAAGCCCAGCGCTGGGGCGGCAAGCTCTACAACGAAACGCGCCTGGGGGCAGCCTACGGCTACCGGCTGGGGGCAGTGAGCATCGGCGGGCGGCTCGACGTCCTGCAAGTAAGCTTTCAGGACTTGGGCAGCCGGCGCGTGCTAGCGACCTCGCTGGGTGGGCAGGCCGATATTCTGCCCCAGCGCCTCACCCTGGGCATACACCTCTACAACCTCACCCAGGCCCGGCTGGCCAGCTACCAGGATGAGCGTGTGCCCACCGTCCTGCGCGTGGGCCTGGCTTACCGCCCCGGCAAGCAGGTATTGCTGCTGGCCGAGGCCGAGAAGGGCGTGGACCGGGCAGCGGGCGTAAAAGCCGGCCTCGAATATTTGCCCACGCCCGCTGTAGCCGTGCGCCTGGGCTACGCCAGCCTTAGCCAGCAGGCTACCGGCGGCGTGGGCTGGCAGGCGGGTGATTTTCAGTTTGACTACGCCGCCGGCTGGCACAGCGCCTTGGGAATCAGTCAGTATTTCAGCGTGGGCTGGCACTGGTGCCGCGACGCAGCGCAGCTGTGAGGATGGCTAATCGCCCGTTTACTTCCCGTCTGCGGCCAGCCGCTCGCCGGCCGTTTGGCCGCTGGCCGTGCGTAGCGCTGCTAGCAGCTTTGCTCCTGCCGCGCCCGGGCGTGGCCCAGGAATTTCCTCGCCGGGCCCCGGCCCTCGACCGGCTGGCCCAGGAATTATTTGCCGAGCTGCAAACCGACCAGGTGCCCTACGAGGACCTCTACGGCACGCTGCTCAGCTACTACCAGTCGCCCCTCAACCTCAATACCGCTACCCCCGAAGAGTTGCGGGCCTTACCCCTGCTCACCGAAAAGCAAGTGGCCACCCTGCTTCGGCACCGCCGGGCTACCGGCCCGCTGCTGAGCGTATACGAGCTGCAAGCCGTGCCCGATTGGGACGTGCGCACCATCGCCCGCGTCGCGCCCTTTGTAACGGTAGCCAGCGCCAGCCCCAACGCGGTACGCGGCCCCCTGTGGCAGCGCATCAAGCACGAAGAAAACAACGCGGTGCTGCTGCGCTACGAGCGCGTGTTGCAGCAGCGCAAGGGCTACACGCCGGCCGATACCTTCCAGGGCCGCCCCACGCTGCGCTACCTGGGCTCGCCCGATGCGCTGGCGCTGCGCTACCGCGTAAGCCACGCCCACGATTTCAGCCTGGGTTTTACGGCCGAGAAGGACGCGGGTGAGCCGCTGGCTTGGCGACCAGGTAAGCAGCAGTTTGGGCCAGACTTCCTGTCGGCGCACATCGTGCTTTACAATCAGGGTAGGTTGAAAACGCTGGCGCTGGGTGATTACCAGCTGCAATTCGGCCAGGGGCTATTGCTCTCGTCGGGGCTGGCGCAGGGTAAGGGTGCCGAAACCATTACCTCGCTCCGCCGACCCTCGCTGGGCATACGCCCCTACGCGGCACTGCTCGAAAACACGTTTTTTCGGGGGGCCGCGGCGACCTACCAACTGGCCCCGCGCTGGGAGGCATCGGCCTTTGCTTCGCGCAATAACCTCGACGCGACCTTCCGCCAGGCCACTGACTCGCTGGCTCAGTTCGACGAGTATAGCAGCAGCTTGCTCGTAACCGGCCTGCACCGCACCGCCACCGAAATCGCCGGCCGCCAGCGCCTGGCCGAAACCGTGGGCGGCGGCCACCTTGGCTACCTCAGCACCGACGGCAACCTGGCCCTGGGCTTTACGGCCGTGGCTACGCACTACGGCACGGCTATGCAGAAGCGTGCGGAACCGTACAATCAGTTTGAATTCAGTGGTCAACGCAATTTGGCCGTCGGACTGCACTACAGCTACGGCTGGCGCAACCTGCTGCTCTTCGGCGAGAGCGGGCGCAGCCTCGGTGGCGGCCTGGGCACCGTGAATGGCCTGCTGGCCAGCCTCGGCCCGACCGTGGATGCAGCCGTGCTCATGCGTCACTACGATGCTGATTTTCACTCCTTCTACGGCAACGCCCTGGCCGAAAACACGCGCACCACCAACGAAAGCGGCTTCTACCTGGGGTTGAAAGTACGGCCCCTCCCCCACTGGGAGGTCTCGGCTTATTTCGATCAGTTCCGGTTTCCGTGGCTGCGCTACCGCGTGAGCGCCCCCAGCCACGGCCAGGACGCGCTGCTGCGCATCGCCTTCACCCCCACCAAAACCAGCCTGCTCTACGCCCAGTACCGCGCCCGCCTCAAACCGCTCGATTTGCCCACTGCCCTTACCGGGCGGCCCCTGCCACTGCCCGGCCAGCAGCTACGTCATTCGGTGCTACTCTACTGCGACGTGCAGCCTACCATCCGGCTGGGCCTGCGCACCCGCCTGCAAGCCAGCTACCTGCGGGCCGATGCCGGCTTGCCCTGGCGGCAGGGCTACGTGCTCAGCCAAGACGCCACCGTGCAGCTGGCCCGGCACGTGGGCCTAGCCGCTCGTTACGCGGTGTTCGACACCGACGACTACGATACCCGACAGTACGTGTTTGAGCAAGACGTACTGTACGCCGTGTCGGTGCCCGCACTCTATGGACAAGGCACGCGGACTTACGTCATCGCCCAGGCAGCTTTCAGCCCGCATTTCACGCTATGGCTCCGCTACGCCGATACGCGCTACCGGCACCAAGCCACCGTGGGCTCGGGGCTGGAAGAAATTCAAGGTGCCGCCCGCTCGGAGCTGACGGCACAAGTGCGCTACCGCTTGTAGAAGCAACGCAAATTCGGGCTTCAATAATCTGCTAACTACCAGTTAGAGGGGGGCTGGGCTGGTGTACATTAACCTGCCCCCTCTCAAGGCAGCGCCGCCTGCGCGGGGCCACCGAGAAGCCTAGCAGCACGCGCTACGCCGAGCCGGACATAAGTATTTTTATTTATGAAAAAATATGTCCGATCAAAGGCCCCTTGCGCAGACATATTTTTAATTTTTTAAGCAACTTTATGTCCGCCCGGTATCCCACTTCCTCCTCCCTGCCCCAACCATGGCCGCCTTCGGGCTTGGCTGATGCGTTGCGCCTGCTCATCACCCCTTAGTGTCACATTCACCCTTTGACAGATACGCAGCAAGTAAAACGTCCCCGTCCTCCACAGCCAAGCGGCTACGAAGGACGGGGACGTTTTAAGGCAAGCGACCTGGTTAGGCGTCCGTTTTCACCAGCACCACCTGCGCGTTATCGGCATGGCTGACTTTGCGGCGAAACTCCTGGTACTCGGCGTAGCGAGCGGCGGGCAGCGGAGCCCCACCGGCCGGCCGGCGGGTTTCGAGCTGGCGCACGTACTGCAAGGTGCCGTCGGGCAGGGTGGTGCAGGCGCTCGAATACACGCCGTAGGCCGTAGTGAGCTGGGTGGGCAGCGGCAGGTTTTCGACCCGGAAGCCGGTCGGTACGTGCAGGCGCACGGTGTCTTGGTAAAGGCCGGGCGTGGGCAGGGCCAGCGGCGTTAGGCGCGGCCCCACCTGGGCGGGCAGCGTGCCGAGGCGGCCCAGCAGGTTGGGGGTCAGCAGCAGGCGGCGGCCGGCCACCGTGCCGACGCTGGCTAGCTCCAGGCCCATAGTTTCGACTACGCCGGGCAGCGTGCTGGTGGGGGCAGCGGCCAGGCGCAGGCTGGTGATGGTAAAATGACCAAGCCGCAAATGGTTGCCCACGTATTTTTTCTGGGCAACGGGGTCGGCCTCCTGGAGTAGCTGGGCGTAGTCGTCCTGGGCCAGGCCCAGGCGGCGGGTGCGCACGGTGGCCTTGGCCCCGCCGCTGGCGTCGAGCCAGAGGTCGGTGCGCCGCAGCTGGCTGTTGGCCTGCGCCCCGTAGCGGGGCGTGGCCACGAGGCGGCCGCCCTCGGGGGTGAGCAGCAGGGCGTGGCGGTTGCCGGTAAAGCTGCCCATGTAGCCGAAGGCCTCGGTCTGGCTCGTGCATTCCAGCCACACGGTATCGGCGGCAACGGTCCCGTGCGCGGCCAGCGGCAAACACAGAATGGCGTGGTTGAACTGGCTGCTCGGGAAATTTACGCGCACGTCGGGATGCTCGGCCCCGGCCCCGACCAAGGCCACGTAGGCTGGCAGGCCCGCCGCTTTGAGCAGGGCGCAGGTGTAGTTACTCAGAGCTTTACAGTCGCCGTAGCCCCCGGTAGCCACGCTGGTGGCGGGGGCCGTTTGCCAGCCGCCCAGGCCCAGCTGCACCGAGATGTAGCGCGTAGAGCCTTGCAAAAACTCGTACACCTTACGAGCCCGCTCGCGGGGGTCGGGGGTCGTAGTAAGTAGCTGGGCCATGCGGGCGGTGAGGGCCGGCGGCAGGGCATCGCGGCCCTGCCCCAACTGGTACACCCACTGCCCCAGGCTCTGCCACGAGGCCAGCGAGCCAGCGTGGCCCTGCACCTCAAAGGTAGCCGGGGCCAGGTGCACGTCGGGCTGCTGCTCGGCCAGCGACGGGGCCAGCGGCTCTTCTTCCACGGCCGGGGCGGCGGGCAGCTGCCAGCGGTAGGTGGTTTGGGTAGCCGTGGCGACTGGCGCGCTGGCTGCCCCGGCCGGCAGGTGCTGCTCCTCGAAGCGCAGGGGCAGCGCGGTGGGTGTGGTTACTTGCAGGGTAGCTCCTTCGATGGCCAGATTCTCATCAGCCTGGGGCCGCCAGTCGGGGTAGAAGAGCGTGTTTTCCGATACTATCTCGTAGTCAAACTCCACGGTGTAGGGCGTGGTGGGCTGGCGCAGGTCGGCGTAGCGCATCCGCAAATCACGCATGAAGCTCCCCCCGGCATCACCCAGGCCCTGGTCGTGAATTTCGGCCGGGCGCAGCTGATGCAGCAGCTGGCCTTGGGCATCGTAGACGGCCCCACGCATGTAGCTGATGTGCCGCAGGCTGCTATAATCCACCATCAGCTGGCCGTAGTCGTCGCTGCCGGCCTCGTCGAGCACGGTCACGACCCGGTGCACGGTTTCGACGAGCTGGCTGGCCGACTTCACTACCACCGTTTTATCGTAGGCGCGTACCACGGCGTGGGCGTTCTCGCGCAGGGCCGGGGCGATGGCGTCGGCCGGGTACTTGGGTGCCGGCGGGGCCAGCAGCACCAGGGAGGAGAAGATGGGGAGTAGCATACTCAGGAATACTTTACTTGTTGATTCACTCCTATAAAGCTTACTGCGTTTTCCGAACGACGAGCGCCTCGGCCTGCTTGGCTAACAGCTGCCGGTACAGCTCGCGGAGGGTGTGGTACTCGTCGGCGCTGTACACGGGCTTGTCGAGGGTCAGGCGGCTGGTCAGCTGCACGGTGGTGGGGGTCGGGGCGCTGGCCTGGTACAGATAGCGCCCCCCCTGCTCGGGCAGCAGCAAATTGGCGGCCTTGGGCAGGTCGGCCACGTAGCCCGGGGGCAGCGTCAGGGTGAGCATGATAATCTCCTGCTGCGCCAGGCCGATATCGACCGGGTAGCTGCGCTGCGCGTGCCGGAAGGGATTGCGCCGCTCCCCAAATGGCTCCAGGAGCTTGAGGTACAGCTCCTGCGGATTATTCGCCGCGGCCGCCGGCTGCTGCAACTCGTAGCGCAAGGCCAGCGGCTGGTCTACGGTGGCCAGCCCGCTGAACGTGTAGGCCGGCACTTCCCAGCCGGAATGGACGGCGGCCAGTTGCGTTACGTACTTCTTTTCGCCCAACTGCTGCACCTGCTCGCGGGCCTCCTGGGCTGCGTAGCCCCCGTATTCTTCCTGCACCTCGCCCGTAAGGTTGCCCGGGGCGTGCAGCGTCAGGTGTATGTTTTGCAAATGCGTGTAGCGGCGGGTGGGCGTCAGGCTGACCCAGCGGCCCTCGCCCCCCTCCACCACCGTGTGGCCGATGCGGCTGAGGCAGCGCCGGGGCAGCACTCCGGCCGGCAGCAGCGGCTCGGTGGCGTCGAGCAGCAGGTCGGGCTGGCCGGGTGTTTCCAGCAGCGCCACCACGTAGTTGAACTGCTCCAGCAGAGGATAGTCCTGGCTGACCCGGCCGTGGGCCCGAGTACTTAGAATGACCGGCTGCGCGGGTAATTCGGCCTGGCGCAGGGCCGCGATGAGCAGCAGGTTCACGTCGGCGGCAGTACCCCGGTGCAGCTCGTAGGCTTTTTTCAACGGCCCGGTAGCGTGGTAGCGGTTGGTGCCGTCGTACTTCACGCTTTTGAGGACCAGCTCGCGCACGGCCGCCGCCCGGGCGGCCGGGTCGGGGTACTGCGCCACCAGCGGCCGCACGGCGTCGGCCAGAAAGCCCGCGTGCCCCAGCGCCTGCCCAAAAAACTCGTCGCTGAGCAGCGTTTTGTTCTTCTTGGTCCAACTATCGGTCAGGTCGCGGTACTGCTCGTTGGGCATCTGCACGCCCGCCAGCTCGAACGTTATCCGGGCCAGGTAGTCGTTGGCCGTAGTCAGGTAAGGCTCTTCCCGGAAGGCCGGCGCATTACGAATCACCCAGCGGTGCTGCTCGGTACTCATGCTCAGGCTTTGGCTCTGGCTGGTAGCCGTCATCCCGCTGCCGGAGGTATTTTCCAGCACCATGTTCACCGACCCTACTCCCAGCTCGTTCACCGCAAAGGGTAGGTAGCCCTGGTACAGCGCCTTGTAATGGTACACCTGCGGAATACTAGTGCGGTACTCACTCCAGCGCACGGGTATCTCCGACTGAAAGGTCCAGCTCTGGAAATTGCTGAAAAACGTGGAAGTCACCGTGTAGGCGTATTCTATTACGGCCCCCTCCTGCACGTTGGGCAGGGTAAACTTGTGCACCTTGAGCTTGTCGGTACGCTTTTCCTCAAACTCCCCGCTGGCATCCAGCTTGGTTTTCGTTACCTGCCCATCGCCCCCGCGCACGTAGGTGAAGCCGCGCAGGTTGCTCAGCTTCTCCGAGCTTTCGCCCTGGTGGTAGAGCGGTACCTCCACCGTCGCGTAGCCGTAGCCCGCTTTTTTGAGAATCTTAATCCGCGTAATGCGCTCCGTCACGATGGCCATGTGGCCGGCCGCGCTGGCAAAGCGCGACTGCCCCACGTCGTAGAGCACTACGGCTACCGCCCCGCTATCGGCCACGAACCCCTGCGCCTCTAGGTCGGCGGGGTCGGGCTGGCCGAAGCGCAGCGGCAGGGGCGGTGCCTGCTTGGGGGCGGCGGTTTGTGCCCCGGCCACCAGCGGCCCGGTGCCCAGCCCCAGGCACAGCCAACTGCCAGCCAGCCAGGCCAGCCGCCTGTTTATCCAGACCATATTCATCGGTAGTGTAGGCGCTTCGGGGCCGACTGAGCCGGCCCGCTGGTACAACTTATGGCTTCTTGATTACCAACGCTTCGGCCTGTTTGGCCAGGGCCAGGCGGTAGAATTCGCGGAGCGAGGCGTATTCCTCGGCCCCGTACACCGGCTTATCGAGGGTGAGGCGGCTCACGAGCTGCACGGTGCCCGGGGCGGGGCTGCTGGCGGCGTAGATGTAGCGGCCGCCCTGGTCGGGCAGGGAGATGCTGGCCGCCTTGGGCAGCTCGGCGGTGTACCCCTGGGGCAGCGTCAGCGTCAACACGATGATATCCTTATTGGCGGCCCCAAAATCGACCGGGAAGGTGCGCTCGGCGTGCTGAAATGGATTCTGCCGCTGGCCAAAGCCCGCCAGGGGGCTCACGTACAGTTCACTAGTTGCGCCGCTGGTGCCGGCGGGCTGGCGCACGTCGTAGTTAAAAGCCAGCGGCTTGCTCAATTCGGCCACGTCGCTGAACGTATAGGCCGGAAACTCCCAGCTGGGGTGCCGGTTAGCCAGCTCGGTCACGTATTTCTTCTCGCCTAGCTGCTGCAGCTTTTCGCGCACGCTAGCCGCCGAATAGCCGCCGTGCTCCTCGTGTACCTTACCCACTAGGTTGCCCTGCTCATCCAGCTTCAGCTTGATCTCCTGGTAGTGGTTGTGGCGCTGGGCGGGGGTCAGGCTTACCCAGCGGCCAGCCTGCTCCTTGCTGCCCACGAGGCGGCCCGTCTGGTTGAGGCAGCGCTGCGGCAGCAGGCCGCAGGGCAGCAGCGGCTCGGTGGCGTCGAGCAGCAGGTCTTTGCCGCCTTCGAGCGGCAGCAGCCCGATAACGTAGTTGAACTGCTCCAGCAGCGGGAACGTCTCGTTGACCCGACCGTGGGCGCGGGTGCTCAGAATAACGGGCTGGGCGGGCAGCCCCGCCTGGCGCAGGGCCGCAATGAGCAGCAGGTTCACGTCGGCCGAAGTGCCCCGGTGCAGCTCGTAGCTTTTCTTGAGCGGACCGCTGGCCGAGTAGCGATTGGTGCCGTCGTACTTCACGCTCTTGATCACCAGCTCGCGCACGGCGGCGGCCCGGGCGGCCGGGTCGGGGTACTGCGTCACCAGCGGCTTGAGGGCCGCGTCGAGAAAGGCGACCCGGCCCAATTGCCCCCCAAACTCGTCGCTGTTCTGCAACTCCGAGTTGATTTTATCCCAGTTGCCCGCCACGTTGCGGTAGCCGCTGCCCGGCATCCGGGTGCCGGCCAGCTCAAAGTTGATGCGGGCCACGTAGTCGCGCGTGGTCGTCATGTAGGGCTCGTCGCGCAGGGCGGGCACGTTTTGCATGGCCCAGTGGTAGTTAGTAGCCTGGGCCGTGATTACCTCGTTGCTGGCCGCCACGCGGCCTGAGCCCCCGCCCCCAAAGAGACCGCTACCCCCCGTAAAACCACCCTCCGTGTGCAGGTTGTACTGGGCCTGCTGGCTTTCGCTGGTTTGCAGGGCCAGGGGCTCGTAGCCCTGCATCAGCATCTTGTAGTCGAAATACTCCGGAATGGTAGCCTGGAATTCGCTCCAGCGGGTGGGCACCTCGCGCTGAAAGGTCCAGTCCTGAAAATTGAAGTAGAAGTCCGAGGTAACGGTGTAGGCGTACTCGATTACAGCTCCCTCTCGCACGTTGGGCAGCGTAAACTTGCGCACCCGGATGTTGCTGGTGCGCTCCTCCGTAAAGCCCTTGTCGGTTTCGAGCTTCACTTTTTCAACTTTGCCCCCTACCTCGTTGTAGGTGAAGCCGCGCAGCCCCACGAGCTTTTCCTCGTCCGAACCCCGGTGATAGAGCGGTATTTCAATGGTAGCCAAGTCGTAGCCCGCTTTCTTCAGAATCTTGATGCGCGTCACCCGGTCCGACTCCAGCTGAAAGTTGGTTCCCTTCAGGCGGAAGCGCGTGGAGCCGTAGTCGTAGAGCACTACGCCCGACGCGGCACTGTCGGCCACGAAGCTTTTGGCATCGAAGTCGGCCGGCTCGGGCTGGCCAAACTTGATTTTGACCACCTTGACCGGGGCGGGCGCTTCCTGGGCCAGCAGGCGGCCCGGGAGCAAGAAAGTAAGGGCCGCGAGCGACCCGGCGAGGCGTAGTTTTGTAATCATACCAAGAAGAAGATGTAGCTAGCCGGCCAAAAAATAATATAGTGGGCCCAGGCTTGGCAAATGTAGCTGGTCAGTACTCATTTACCAACTCTTCTTCAGGAGCTTTATACTGCCTCTTCGGGGGCACCCACGGCCAGGGCGGCTTCGGCTGCGGGGGCAACGGGCCGGGCCGGAGCAGTGCGCACGCCCAGCAGCAAGTAGGCCAGGGCGGCCAGCACGCTGGCCAGGCTCAGGGCGTGCACCCAGGGCAGGCGACCGGGCTGGTTATCAAATATCCACCCGGCCAGCAGTGCCCCCAACCCGATGCCTACTTCGAGGGCGATGTACATGGTAGCAATGCCTCGCCCGCGCCGCTCGGGGTGGCTCAGGTCCACGGTCCAGGCGTAGAGCGTGGGCGAGTTCTGCCCCGTGCCGATGCCGAAGATGATGGCCCCCAGCAGAAACACCGGCACCGACGGCGACCATACCAGCACGGCCAGCCCCAGCGCCAGCAGGCCCGACGACCAGCGCAGGACCGGCACCCGGCCGTGGGTATCGCTGGCCTTACCGGCCACCAGGCGCACCACCAGCGAGGCCACCGTGTAGCACACGTAAAACAAGCCCTTGGTGGTGCCCGTCAGCCCCAGCAGCCGGCTTTGATCGGGTATCACGGTGAGTACCGCGCCGAAGGGAAACAAACACAGCAACGTGGTAAGGGCCGGGGCCAGCACGCGCGGCTCCAGGATCTCGTCCAGCTCCAGCCTGAGCAGCGAGAAGCTGAAGCGCCGCCGCAGCGCCTGGGGCAGCGTTTCGGTCAGGGTGCCCTGCACCAGCACCGAGAGCAGCGCCGCCGCGCTGGAGCAATAAAACATGGTGTTGAGCGAGAACGTCTCGGCTACCCACGAGCCGAAAGCCGGGCCGGCGGCCATGCCCAGGCTGCCCGTCACGCCGAGCAGGCCCATGGCCTCGCCACGCTTATCTACGGGCACGATGTCGGCCACGAACGCCGCCGTCCCGGTGGGCTTGAAGCCGGTGCTGAAGCCGTGCAGCAGCCGCAGAAATAAAAAGCTGCTCACCGTAAGCGCCCAGGGGTACACGAAGCCGCACACGAAGCACACCAGCGAGCCAAATACCATCACCGGAATGCGCCCCACCGTATCGGTGAGCTTGCCCGAGAAGGGCCGCGAAATGGCCGCCGTCAGGGTGAATAGGGCAATGATGAAGCCCTTGTACTCGCCCCCGCCCAACTGGCTGAGGTGGTCGGGCAGTTCCGGCAGCAGGAGGTTGAAGGATAAGAAAAACAGAAACGACGACAGGCACATCAGCCAGAAGCCCCGCGAATACGAACCAAGCATAAGTGGCGCAAAGGTCGGGCCGGACGGCCACATGGTTGCCCTGGCCCCTGGCTGGCCTATCCGTAAGCTCGAGTACTACTGTCAAACATCCGTCATGCTGAGCTTGCGAAACATCTTGTCATAGTCGCTGTAATTCGCGGGCAGTGACAAGATGCTTCGCAAGCTCAACATGACAGTACGTAAACCAACCATTTTCACCTGCCTCGAAAAGTCGCTTGAACAGCCTCTTACCCGCTCTATACGCCGTGCCCTCACCCCTGGCCTAAGGGGGCCTCCCCGGACCGCTCCCCCACCTCGTCCCCGCTCTGCCGTACTGTTGACCTATGCAGTGGCTTACTTCCCTCCTCTCCTCCATCTCCGCCAAAAATCCCCGCCGCAAGCACGGGCCCGATGCGCCCGCCCTGAGCGTGCGCGAGCGGGTATCGGCCCTGCGCCACCTGCCGGCCTTTTTGAAGCTGATTTGGCAAACCTCGCCCGCCCTCACGCTGGGTAACATCGTGCTGCGCCTGCTGCGGGCCGCCCTGCCGCTGGCCCTGCTCTACGTGGGGCGGCTCATCCTCGACGACATCGTAGCCCTTACCGAACTGCCGCCGGCCAGCCGCGTGGTATCGCCCGTTTTTGGCCTGGTAGCGCTGGAATTCGGCTTAGTGCTGCTCACCGACGCGCTGGGCCGGGCCGTAGCTCTGCTCGACTCGCTGCTCGGCGACCTTTTCGCCAATGCCTCATCGGTGCGCCTCATGCGCCACGCCGCCGAGCTCGACCTCGACCAATTCGAAGACAGCACTTTCTACGACAAGCTGGAGCGCGCCCGTCGCCAAACGCTGTCGCGCTCGGTGCTCATGAGCCAAGTCCTGGCCCAAGGGCAGGATGTGGTGACGCTCGTACTGCTGGCCGGGGGCCTGGTGGCCTTTCAGCCCTGGCTGTTGGGCTTGCTGCTGCTGGCCGTAGTGCCCGCCTTCCTCGGCGAGAGCCATTTCAACGAGCGCAGCTACTCGCTTTCCCACTCCTGGACACCCGAGCGCCGCGAGCTCGACTACCTGCGCCAAACCGGGGCCAGCGACGAAACGGCCAAGGAAGTCAAAATCTTCGGCCTCTCCGACTTTCTGATCACCCGCTTTTCCACGCTCTCCGACCAGTTTTACGCCCAGAATAAAGCCCTGGCCCTGCGCCGCGCCGGCTGGGGCACGGTGTTCGCAGCCGTGGGCGCGGCGGGCTACTATGGGGCCTACCTCTACATCATCGGGCAGGCCGTGGGCGGGGCCATTTCCATCGGGCAACTCACGTTTCTGGCGGGCTCCTTTGCCCGGCTACGCGCCCTGCTCGAGGGCATCCTGAGCCGCTTCAGCCAGGTGGCCGACGGGGCGCTGTACTTACAGGATTTCTTCGATTTCTTCCTAATCACGCCGCGCATCGTGCGACCCGGCGCGGGGCAGGTCGTGCGGCCGTTTCCGCGCCCCATTCGACAGGGCTTCACTTTTGAAGATGTCGGCTTCAAATACAAAAACGCCGAGAAGTGGGCGCTACGCCACCTCTCCTTCGAACTGCGGGCTGGCGAGAAGTTGGCGTTGGTGGGCGAAAACGGGGCGGGCAAAACCACGCTCGTCAAGCTGCTGGCGCGCCTCTACGACCCCACCGAGGGCCGTATCCTGCTCGACGGCCACGACTTGCGCGAGTACGACCCCGCCGAGTTGCGCCAGGAAATCGGCGTCATCTTCCAGGATTTTGTGCGCTTTCAATTGCCCGCCGGCCAGAACCTGGCCGTGGGTCGCATTGAGGAGCGCCAGAATCAGCCCCGTATCGAGCAAGCCGCCAACCAGAGCCTGGCTGACTCGGTCATCGCCAAGCTGCCGCTGGGCTACGACCAGATGATCGGCCGGCGCTTCAACGGCGGCGTGGATCTCTCGGGCGGCGAGTGGCAGAAAATCGCCCTCGGCCGCGCCTACATGCGCGAGGCCCAGTTGCTTATCCTCGACGAGCCCACCGCCGCCCTCGACGCCCGCGCTGAGTACGAGGTATTCGAACGCTTCAAGGAACTCACCCAGGGTAAAACGGCCGTACTCATCTCCCACCGCTTCAGCACCGTGCGCATGGCTGACCGCATCTTGGTCGTTGAAAACGGCCGCGTGCAGGAAATTGGCTCGCACGAGGAGCTGCTGGCCCGGGGCGGACGCTACGCCGAGCTGTTTCAGTTGCAGGCGGCGGGGTACCGGTAAGCAGTCGGCCGATAGCGATAAACTATTGGCTACTTTGCCATTCGCTAAACGACTCTTTTCATGAAAGCGAGAGCATTCTTCACGCTGCTAGCTATCAGTCTATTCACTCACCTTTCCCTCTGTGCGCAAACCTACGCATGGCTCAAACCCAAGCTGGCCAGTGCTGATACTATCGTTTTAGCCTCACACGAAGACTTCCGCTCTACGGTTGATACGGCGGGCAATGGCGTACCAGTACCTAGCTGGGTGATTAGCGGGCACCCCGATTACATCGGATTATAAGTTTTGACGTAAGCCATATTGCTTACGTCAATAAACAGTACGATTATTTAGTTGCCACGACCTTTCAATAGCCACTGAACTACCACACGTTCGGGTTGGCAGTAGGCGGTACTACGCGCATTGGCGCTACCCCAGCTTCCTCATACACCTCGGCCAACGTCATCGTTAGCCCCAGTTCTGAGATAGTCAGCACATCCTCCGTTTCTGCCAGGGCCGTGTGCGCCCACGCCCCGTACTCAGTGAGCTGGTACCACTCCACAAGCCAGGTAGTCTGCGATACAAGCAGGTAGTGTCGCAGGCTCGGCAGCTTCTTGTACTGGTTGAATTTCAGGCCCCGGTCGTACGCCTCCGTGGAAGGCGACAACACTTCCACAATAAGCACTGGCCGGTGAAGCTGCTGGCTTTCGCGCTGGTCGGCCGGGTCGCAGCTCACCATTACGTCGGGGTAAGTATAGTGGCGGCCTTCTTCTACGGCCAGCCGCACAGTCTCCAAATAAACTCGGCAACTTTTACCACGCAGCATCGGCCGGAGCTTTAGGATAAAGTTCTGCACGATCGTGTTGTGCGTAAGGCTAGCCCCCGCCATCGCGAAAATTTCTCCCTCAAAAAATTCGTGGCGCACCTCGCTCTGCGCTTCCAGTTCGAAGTATTCCACGGCGGTGTATTTCGGTTTTTGCTCGGCGTAGCCCATCCTCTTGCGTGCTTAAGTACACCAAAGATAGCCCGCCGGCCCAGCCAGGCTGCGATAACCCTGACAATAAGCTGAGCGTTAGGTGAAAAAACGATTTTTCAAGCGTAGCTTGGGGAACCCATTGAATTCCTTCCGCCCAGTACTCATGAGATTTACCGCTACCCTCCCGCTTACCTGCCTGCTCGGCCTCAGCCTGCTTTCCGGCTGCCTCACCTCCCGCGATGCCCGTATCGAATCGAGCTACAGCTACCGCGGGCGCTTCCGCCACTACCGCACTTACGGCTTCCTCACCGGCAACGGCCTTACCGCCGACAGCACCCGCCTCAGCGAAGCCCTGCGCGATGCCATCAAGCAGCGCCTGCGCCTGCAAGGCTACAAGTACTCGCGCCGCAACCCCGACCTTATGGTGAGCTACAAGCTGTTTGAGGGCGACATGCGCTTCCCCGGCTTCGTGCAGGAGGACATCACCCGCTGGGTTAAAAACAACGATGCCGAAGACGAGCAAACTCCCGAGGAGCAGCGCCACGCCTACCAGCCCACCCGCATGCTCATGCTCGACGGCACGCTCATGGTCACGCTCATCGATACCCGCACCGACAACGCCATCTGGAACGGCTACGCCTCGGGCGTGACCGTGCCCGAGGGCATCCGGGGCGAATACGTGCTCGTGCGCTCGGTGCGCTCCATCTTCGACCGCTACCGCATTTTCACTGAAAATTACTTCACCGGTGGCAACCTCGACGGCGCCCTCAATGGCCCGCCCGTTGGCGAGCCCGGCGCTCCCAGCGTGGCCCCCACCCCCACCGAAAGCCCCCGCTAAGGGCCAGCCAGCCACATTTCGTTTTTGCCCAGCCCGGCGCAGGTGTACCTTTGCCTGTCCGCGCCAGTGCGCCCGCTACTTAATTAGCTGTTTCTTATGCTACTCGCCGTTAATTACTCGTACCAGCCCAGCGACTACCTGCCCATTCTCATTCAGTTTGGGTTAGCGGTGGCCTTCGTGGCCTTTGCCATGGTCGTGTCGCACCTCGTGGGTCCCAAGCGCCACAGCCGCGTGAAAGACGCCGCCTTCGAGTGCGGTATCGAGAGCGTGGGCAATGCCCGCACGCCCATCTCGGTGAAGTACTTTCTCACGGCCATTCTCTTCGTGCTCTTCGACGTGGAGGTTATCTTCATGTACCCCTGGGCCGTCAATTTCCGCCAGCTCGGCACGGCCGGCTTCGTGGAAATGATCATCTTCATGACCCTGCTCATGGCGGGTTTCGGCTACGTCATCAAGAAGGGAATTCTGCGCTGGAACGAAGCTGTGCCCAACCAAACTTTCGCCGCAAAGCCGGTGTTGGAAAAACAGCCCGCCATCGCGGCGCAGGCCGCCTAGCAATTATCAGTCGGCAATTATCAGTTAGCAGCAGAGCACCCCATAACTCACTGACAGATAATTGAACATGATAATTGGTAACTGTTAATTGATAACTAAAAAATGGTTGATACCCGCGTTCCCGAAATCAAATCAGTGCCGGCCCCCGAGGGCGTCGAGGGCGCTGGCTTCTTCGCTACTTCCCTGGAGAAAGTAGTGGGCCTGGCCCGCGCCAACTCGCTGTGGCCGTTGCCCTTTGCTACCTCATGCTGTGGCATCGAGTTCATGGCTACCATGGGCGCGCACTACGACATCTCGCGCTTCGGCTCCGAGCGCCCCAGCTTCTCGCCCCGCCAGGCCGACCTGCTCATGGTAATGGGCACCATCGCGAAGAAAATGGCTCCCATCGTGAAGCAGGTGTACGAGCAAATGGCTGAGCCCCGCTGGGTGCTGGCCATGGGTGCCTGCGCCTGCTCGGGCGGCATCTTTGACAGCTACTCGGTGCTGCAAGGCATCGACCGCATCATTCCCGTCGACGTGTACATCCCCGGCTGCCCACCCCGCCCCGAGCAAGTACTCGACGGCCTGATGCGCGTGCAGGATCTTGCCAAGAACGAGAGTGTCCGCCGCCGCAACTCGCCCGAATACCAGGCGCTGCTGGCTTCTTACAACATCAAATAATTTCTTTTAGCTATTAGCCGGTAGCTATTAGCTGTTAACTTCTCATCCAGAGTCGAAAACAGCTGAAAGCTAACAGCTAATGGCTAAAGGCTAACAGCTAAAAAAATGGCTGACCCGACCAAAGAAGAATCTCCCGCTGCGCAGGAAGCCGCCGCCCAAGACCCCACCACGCAGCAGAATGCGCGGGTACTAGCCTTGCTGCACAGCCTGTTCGGCGAAGCCACTTTTACCGACGTGGAGGAGCCCTACGGCCTGCTCACCGTTACGACCAAGCGCGAGCACCTCCACAAGATTGTGGCCGGCTTGCAGCAGGACGAGACGCTGAAGTTCCACTTCCTCACTACGATGTGTGGTATTCATTATCCCGAAAACCTGAATCAGGAGCTCGGGATGATTTATCACTTGCACAGCCTGGTACACAACATCCGGCTGCGCATCAAGATTTTCTTCCCCATCGCCGACCCGGTGGTGCCGACCCTCACCGACCTCTACGCCACCGCCAACTGGATGGAGCGTGAGGCCTACGATTTCTACGGTATCATTTTCACCGGCCACCCCAATCTGCGCCGCATCTTGAACGTCGAGGACATGGACTACCACCCCATGCGCAAGCAGTACACGGTGGAAGACGGTACCCGCGAGGACAAAACCGACCTATTCTTTGGTCGCTAAATCTTACTTAGCTGTTAGCTAATAGCTGCTAGCCATTAGCTGTTTCAAATAATTCATGTAGTGCTAACAGCTAGTAGCTATCAGCTAATAGCTTATCGATATGGCAGTAAACGACGCCTTAGCTGGCACCCATAAGATTATCGAAGAAGCCAAGGAGCAGCAGGGCGGCCAGCTCGTCCCCACGCTCAACGACTTCTCGCAGTAGCTGACGACCCTCAACCTGGGCCCGACGCACCCGGCCACGCACGGTATTTTCCAGAACATCCTGCAAATGGATGGCGAGCGCATCATCTCGGGCGTACCGACCATCGGCTACATCCACCGCGCCTTCGAGAAAATCGCCGAGCGGCGGCCGTTCTACCAGATTACGCCGCTCACCGACCGCATGAACTACTGCTCGTCGCCCATCAACAACATGGGCTGGCACATGACGGTAGAGAAGCTGCTCGGCGTGCAGGTGCCCAAACGCGCCCAGTACATGCGCGTGATTATGATGGAGCTGGCCCGCATTGCCGACCACCTCATCTGCAACTCCATCCTGGGCGTGGACACCGGCGCGTTTACCGGCTTCCTGTACGTCTTCCAGGAGCGCGAGAAGATCTACGAGATTTACGAGGAAGTCTGCGGCTCGCGCCTGACCACCAACATGGGCCGCGTGGGCGGCATGGAGCGCGATTTTTCGCCGGTGGCCATCGAAAAGTTGCGCAAGTGGCTGAAGGAATTCCCGGCCGTGATGAAGGAGTTCGAGTCAATGTTCAACCGCAACCGCATCTTCATGGACCGCGTGGTGAACGTCGGCCCCATCTCGGCGGAGAAGGCACTGAACTACGGCTTCACCGGCCCCAACCTGCGAGCCGCCGGCGTCGATTACGACGTGCGGGTAATGAATCCGTATTCGAGCTACGAGGACTTCGAGTTTGATATCCCAGTGGGCACCAACGGTGACACCTACGACCGTTTCCTGGTGCGTAACGAGGAGATTTGGCAGAGCCTGCGCATTATCAATCAGGCGCTTGACAAACTACCCGACGGCCCCTACCACGCCGACGCGCCGCACTACTACCTGCCCCCCAAGCAGGCCGTGTACAAGAACATGGAGGCGCTCATCTACCACTTTAAAATTATCATGGGCGAAATCGACGCGCCCGTGGGAGAAGTCTACCACTCGGTAGAGGGCGGTAACGGTGAGCTCGGGTTCTACCTGATTTCGGACGGGGGCCGCACGCCCTACCGCCTCCATTTCCGTCGCCCGTGCTTCATCTACTACCAGGCCTATTCGGATATGGTAGTGGGCACGAGCCTTTCGGATGCCATCGTGATTCTGTCGTCGATGAACGTGATTGCCGGCGAGTTGGACGCCTAGTTTTTAAGTTGAAAGTACCTGATATGGAGCCGACTAGCCCCACCGCCAAACCCCAGTTCTCGCCCGCCGCCCAGGCCGAAATCAAGCGCCTGCTCACGCACTACCCCGACGACCGCCGCAAGTCGGCCCTGCTGCCGGTGCTGCACATCGCGCAGGCCGAGTTCGGCGGCTGGGTGAGCCCCGAGGTACAAGACCTGGTAGCCGAGACCCTGGACCTGCGCCCAATTGAGGTGTACGAGGTGAGTACGTTCTACACCATGTTCAACCTCAAGCCGGTAGGCAAGCACGTGCTGGAAATCTGCCGCACGGGCCCCTGCATGCTACGCGGCTCCGACGAGCTAACGGCGCAGCTGGAGCGCATCACCGGTGCCAAGGTGGGCGGCACTTCGCCCGACGGCCTGTTCACCCTGAAAGAAGTGGAGTGCCTGGCCGCCTGCGGCTTCGCCCCTGTGGTGCAGGTTCGCGAGAAGTATTACGAGTCGCTCGACACCGAGGAAAACGTGAATGCCATGCTCAACGAGTTGAAGAGCCTCGTGCACCGGCCCATCCTGCCTTGGGAGGAAAACGGCTTGCCAACTTCGCTGCGAAACAATTAATTTTCCTTGTCATGGCTGAGCAGGATAAGGACTTACCATTGGTCGTATCGGAGATTCTTATTGAGATGCACGGGCTGAACAACCGAATGGAACACATGGAGCACTCCATGAATCGGGTGGAAAAAGCCATTGACCGGATGGCCGAAACCATGCTGCTCCAGCAGCAGGAGATGAATAAGCGTTTTGAGATGCTAATGGAAGCCGACCGCGCTAATACCACAATGCTGATTGATGCTTTTAAGGGCGAAGCGCTGGCAACCCGCGCTCGCCTCGACAGCATTGAAACCCGCCTGGAACGTCTAGAAAATAAGTAGTATGGGACGCAAGCTATTAACCGAACACGTCAACGTCGAGGGCATCGAGACCTTCGCCGTGTACCGCAAGCACGGCGGCTACCGCGCCGTAGAGAAGGCGCTGAAAATGACGCCCGACGAAGTAGTGGAGGAAGTGAAGAAGTCGGGCCTGCGCGGACGCGGCGGCGCGGGCTTCCCTACCGGCATGAAGTGGAGCTTCCTGGCCAAGCCCGAGGGCGTGCCGCGCTACCTCGTGTGCAACGCCGACGAATCGGAGCCCGGCACGTTCAAGGACCGCTACCTGATGTCGAAGCTGCCGCACTTGCTCATTGAGGGCATGATTGCCAGCAGCTACGCCCTCGGGGCGCGTACCAGCTACATCTACATTCGCGGCGAGTTGTTGTACGTGCTGCGCATTCTGGAAAAAGCCATTGCCGAAGCTTACGCAGCGGGCTTCCTGGGTGAGAACATTCAAGGCTCGGGCTACTCGCTTGACCTGCACGTGCATCCGGGCGGGGGCGCGTACATCTGCGGTGAGGAAACGGCCCTGCTGGAATCGCTGGAAGGCAAGCGCGGCAATCCGCGTAACAAGCCGCCGTTCCCGGCCGTGCAGGGTCTCTACGCCCGCCCCACGGTAGTCAACAACGTGGAAAGCATCGCCACCGTCGTACCCATCCTCAACCTGGGCGGCGACGAATACGCTAAAATCGGCGTGGGCCGCAGCACGGGCACCAAGCTGTTCTCGGCCTGCGGCCACCTCAACAAGCCCGGCATTTACGAGTTGGAGTTGGGTGTACCGGTGGAGGAATTCATTTATTCTGACGAGTACTGCGGCGGCATCTGGAAGGGCCGCGAACTGAAGGCCGTAGTGGCTGGAGGCTCTTCGGTGCCGATTCTACCCAAAGAGTTGATTCTTAAAACTGCTGCTGGTGAAAACCGCCTGATGACCTACGAATCGCTCAGCGACGGGGGCTTCGTAACGGGTACCATGCTGGGCTCGGGCGGCTTCATCGCGATGGACGAAACGACGTGCATCGTGAAGAACACCTGGAACTTCTCACGCTTCTACCACCACGAAAGCTGCGGGCAGTGCTCGCCCTGCCGCGAGGGCACTGGCTGGCTCGAAAAGGTACTGCACCGCCTGGAGCACGGCCACGGCTCGATGCACGATATCGACTTGATTGTGAGCGTGGCCAAGCAGATTGAGGGCAATACCATCTGCCCGCTCGGCGAAGCCGCCGCCTGGCCGGTGGCCGCCGCCGTGCGTCACTTCCGCGACGAGTTTGAGTGGCACGTGACGCACCCGAAAGAGGCTACCCAGCCGGGCGCAGTGTACCGCGGCAACCTGGTACTGGCCTAGTGGCGGTGATGAGGTAAAAGGTAAGGAAGCAAAGAGGTTTAAGTTTATAGAATCAAGCAAGTGCGTGTGCCGGTATTGGCTGATGAAGCCTCATCACTCCATTACCTCATCACTTCATCACGAACATAATGGCTAAAATAACCTTCGACGGAATTGAGGTAGAAGTGCCCGATGGCACGACCATCCTCAACGCGGCCCGCAAAATCGGGGGCAGCGTGGTGCCGCCCGCCATGTGCTACTATACGCCCCTGAAGGGCAGCGGCGGCAAGTGCCGCGCCTGCCTCGTGCGCGTGGCCGCTGGGTCGGCCAAAGACCCGCGCCCCATGCCCAAGCTCGTGGCTTCGTGCATCACGCCGGTGCAGGATGGCATGGTGGTCGAAAACACGACCAACCAGCAGGTGCTCGACGTGCGCAAGGGCATCGTGGAAATGCTGCTCATCAACCACCCGCTCGACTGCCCGGTGTGTGACCAGGCTGGCGAGTGCGACTTGCAAAACTTTGCCTTCGAGCACGGCGTGAGCACCACGCGCTACGAAGAGGAGCGCCGCACGTTCGAGAAAATCGACATCGGCCCCTACGTGCAGTTGCACATGACGCGCTGCATTCTGTGCTACCGTTGCGTGTACACGGCTAACCAGATTACCGACGGCCGCGTGCACGGCGTACTGGGTCGCGGCGACGCGGCGGAGATTGGCACCTACATCGAAAATTCCATCGAGAACGACTTCAGCGGCAACGTAATCGACGTGTGCCCGGTAGGCGCCCTCACCGACAAAACTTTCCGCTTTAAGTCGCGCGTGTGGTTTACCAAGCCGGTAAATGCCCACCGTGAATGCAGTCACGAGAAGTGCAACGGCCACGTAACCCTTTGGTATAAAGGCAAGGATGTACTGCGCGTGACGGCCCGCAAGGACGAGTACGGCGAAGTGAAAGAGTGGATCTGCAACGAGTGCCGCTTCGAGAAAAAGGAGACGTCCGACTGGGTTATCGAAGGCCCGGCGCACATCGACCGCTCGTCGGTTATCTCGGCCAACCATTACGAGCTGCCCGTTCTCAACGCCCAAGTGATCGCCGACCTGCCCGAAAGCACCGTGCGCGAGCTGGAGCAAAACCCGCCCCTCAAGCTGGGTGGCCCCAACGGCACTTCCTTTTAAGCTGATACTCTCTACCTCATGACTCTCGAAACTTTAGGCTGGCAAGGCCTCGTGGTGCTGGTGGTATTCGGCATTTCGCTGCTGATTGCCACGTACTGCACCTACGCCGAGCGCGTAATTGCGGCCTTCCTGCAAGACCGCGTGGGCCCCGACCGCGCCGGCCCCTGGGGCCTAGCCCAACCGCTGGCCGACGCCGTGAAGCTCTTTACCAAGGAAGAATTCTTCCCCAGCGGTGCCAACAAGGCCCTGTTCATCTTCGGCCCCTGCCTGGCCATGATTACGGCACTCATGTCGTCGGCCGTTATTCCGTTCGGCAACATCCTCCAGTTTGGCAGTACTGCCATCCGCTTGCAGGGCATCGAAATCAACGTGGGCATGCTCTACGTATTCGGCATCGTGTCGCTGGGCGTGTACGGCATCATGATTGGCGGCTGGGCTTCCAACAACAAGTTCTCGCTGCTCGGCGCTATCCGCGCGGCTTCGCAAAACATCAGCTACGAGCTGGCAATGGGCTTGGCCCTGATTGCCGTGCTCATGATGTCGGGCTCACTGTCGTTGCGCGACATCACCCTGCAACAGTCGGTACCGGGCGAGTGGCACTTCTGGAATGTCGTGAAGCAGCCGCTGGGCTTCATCATCTTCATCGTCTGCGCTTTCGCCGAAACCAACCGCACGCCTTTCGACTTGCCCGAGTGCGAAACGGAGCTGGTAGGCGGTTACCACACCGAGTACAGCTCGATGAAAATGGGTCTGTACCTCTTCGCTGAGTACGTCAACGTATTCGTGGCCTCGGCCGTGATGAGCGTGATTTACTTCGGGGGCTTCAACTTCCCCTTCCAATACGAGCTGAAAGCGTGGCTGATGTCGTCGCAGGGCTTATCGGATGTGGTCGCCCAGAACATCATTGCCATCCTGGGTGTGGTGACGATTTTCGCCAAGATTTTCTCGTTCATCTTCTTCTTTATGTGGGTGCGCTGGACGCTGCCGCGCTTCCGCTACGACCAGCTGATGCGCCTGGGCTGGACGATTCTCATCCCGCTGGCCATCTTCAACATCCTGCTCACGGGCGGCCTCATCACCACCGGCATCATTCCCGAAATCAAGCAGTGGTGGATAAGCTCGCCGCTCGGCTAGCCCCCGCTCCTACTCTCCCCGACTTATATGGAATCGCTAAGCAACCGCGCCAAGAAACTGGAAAAAAAGCCGATGACGCTCGCCGAGCGAGCCTATCTGCCGGCGATTTTTCAGGGCTTGTCCATTACCATGCAGCACTTTTTCCGGGCTGCGACCAAGAAGCAAGTTACCGTTCGCTACCCCGAGGAAACGCGGCCGTTCTCGCCCGTCTTCCGGGGCCTGCACGTGCTCAAGCGCGATGAGCAGGGCCGCGAGCGCTGCACCGCCTGCGGCCTGTGCGCCGTAGCCTGCCCCGCCGAAGCCATCACAATGGTGGCGGGCGAGCGCAAAAAAGGCGAGCAAAACCTCTACCGCGAGGAGAAATACGCGGTCAGCTACGAAATCAACATGCTGCGCTGCATCTTCTGCGGCCTCTGCGAAGAGGCTTGCCCGAAGGCCGCCATCTACCTGCAAGCCGACAAGATGGCCCCGCCGCGCTACGAGCGCGACGAGTTCATTTACGGCAAAGACCGCCTGGTTGAGCCCGTATCGCCCGACAACCGCTCGAAGCGCGGCATTCAGCTCACGCCCGAGCAGGCCGACAAGCTGCGCAGCCAGATGCAATCGGCATAATGTAGCGCGGACGTTGTAGTCCGCATTTGCACGGCAAACCTTTCTATCATCGTTCAAACGCGGACTACAACGTCCGCGCTACTGTATGTCTCTTTTTCTTTTCCTGTCGTTCGTAGCCCTGCTGAGTGCGCTGGGCGTGGTGCTGGCCAAAAATCCGGTGCACAGCGTGTTGTTTCTCATCCTCACCTTCTTCACGCTCTCGGCCCACTACCTCACGCTAAACGCGCAGTTTCTGGCGGTCGTTAACATCATCGTGTACGCGGGGGCCATCATGGTACTGTTCCTGTTCGTGATTATGTTCTTGAACCTGAACGAAGACACCGAGCCGCACAAGCCTGCCCTGGCGAAGATCGCGGCGGCCATCGCGGGTGGCTCGCTGCTGCTCATCATGGTAGCGGCGTTGCGCGGCGTGCAGCCAGTGGGCTATAACGAGGCTACGTTCAACTCGCAGGTGGGCATGGTCGACCAATTGGGCCTCGTCCTGTTCAAGCAGTATTCGCTGCCGTTTGAGCTAGCTTCCATTCTGCTGCTGGCCGCGATGGTGGGCTCGGTGATGCTGGGTAAGCGCGAAACGGGCGAGCGGAATTTCTAGAAGTTTTCCTTTCATAAAAAAGCGTCTTCTGCCTCGGCAGAGGACGCTTTTTTTATGGTGCTGGCCGTACTTTTCCGCCTCACAACGTTACCGCTATGAAAGAACAACTTACCACCTCCGATACTGCCGACCTGGGGCAACTAGGCATTCCACACTTAAAGCAGTTTTGGGCGCAGACGCTGGCCAAGCGCAACGGCGCCTCCCCGCCTTTCAAGCAAAGTTGGAAAGCCGATAATCTGCTGCTGAATGGCCTGGGCCTACCCTTGCAAGAAGCTTTGCGCTACCTCATGCAGGCTGGGCCGTCGCTGGCCGAATTCGAGGAATGGATATTGGCTCGCAATGGCGGTAAGCTTACCGCGCTGCAATCGGGCCGGCTGCGGAGCGCCTTCACCGGCCAGCCTTACGACGCGGCGGTAGCGGCGCAGCTGCAAGCGCTCGACGCCAGCCCTGGCGTACTAAGCGCCGATGACCTGCGCCACTGGCACGAGCATGGCTACGTTATTCTGCGCGGGGCCATCTCTAAAGAGCAGGCGCAGGCTACCGAGGCCGCCGTGTGGAAAGAACTGGGCATGAGCCCGCACGAGCCGGCTTCGTGGTACGAGAAGCCCATCGGCCAAGGCATAATGATGGATTTTTACCACCATCCCACCCTGCTGGCCAACCGGCGCTCACCCCGCATTCAGAAGGCGTTTGCCCAGCTCTGGGGCACTACCGACCTCTGGGCCACCACCGACCGCACCAGTTTCAACCCGCCCGAAACGGCCATCTACCAGCACCAGGGCACGCCGCTGCACTGGGATATGAGCCTGCACCCACCGTTTCACTTCGGCACCCAGGGCCTGATTTACCTCTGCGACACACCCGCCCACCAGGGTGCCTTCCGCTGCGTCCCGGGCTTTCACCGCCAGTTGGAATCGTGGCTGGCTGGCCTGCCCGCCGGCACCGACCCGCGCAGCATCGACCTGACCGGGCTAGCCCAACCCATTGCCGCCGAGGCCGGCGACATGGTTATCTGGCACCACTTCCTGCCCCACGGCAGTAGCGCCAACAGCGGTAGCTACCCGCGCATCGTGCAGTACCTTAATATGTACCCGATGGATTTCAAGGAGAATGTGGAGTGGTTGTAAACTTGTTCTATTTACCGCCCCCCAAATTATCTAAGTCGTTTTGGTCACGCGGCCGACCCGCCGCCTTTTTTGCCTGTATCAAATGTTCATAGTGAATCAAGCGCACGGGCAGGCCATCGACTTGCACTTCGGTTGCCGCCACATATGCTTGGCTAAACTCTACCCCTTTTAAAGTAGTGATAATATCAATGGCGACTGGTGGACGACCAAAAGTAAAGACATCCATCGCCGGATTATGTAAAAAATTATGAGCTGTCATATCAAAAACGGACATTCCGAAGTACTGAAATGCTTTTACAAGGCGTTCGTAGTTTTCCGCTGATTTTTCAACCCATAAATCTAAGTCACCAGTGGTACGGCTGTAACCGTGTAATATGACAGAGTACCCGCCCACTAGCACGTAGCGCACTTGCTGCTGCCACAAGGCCAGTAGGAAATCCTTAAAGTCTTGGTTGAATAAGTTGCCCATTTCAGCGGGTGTGCTGGCGCGTGGCGAAAGCCGTACGGTCTAGTCGAGGCGGATTAGCTAGGTCGTAGTCGTACGCAACGCTATTAAGATAGGCCGCCGCCCGCAGGCGCTCAATTGGGGTAGTAGGCTGCTGACTAGCATGATAGCGGGCAGCTTGTTCGTGAGTACCTGCGTGGTGCGCGGTACGATCTAAACGGAAGGACATGAGCTAAAAGTACGGCTGATTAGTATTTGTATAAAGAAAAAGCGGCGATAGGTTTCCCAGTCGCCGCTTTTTCTTCCTTATAATCTCACTCTCTACTTCGCTACTACCGCCGTCTTGATGCTCAGCTCCGTCAGCTGCTTATCCGAAATCGGCGAAGGCGAGTCTATCATCACATCGCGGCCCGAGTTATTTTTGGGGAAGGCGATGAAGTCACGGATGCTGTCGGCCCCGCCGAAGAGCGAGCACAGGCGGTCGAAGCCGAAGGCGATGCCGCCGTGGGGCGGGGCACCGTATTCGAAGGCGTCGAGCAGGAAGCCGAACTGGGCCTGCGCCTCCTCGGGCGAGAAGCCGAGCAGCTCGAACATACGGGCCTGCACGGCGCGGTCGTGGATACGGATGGAGCCGCCGCCCACTTCTACCCCATTGATAACCAAGTCGTAGGCATTAGCCCGGGCCTGGCCGATAGTTTCGGGATTGTCGAGCAGGTGCAGGTCTTCGGGCTTGGGCGAGGTGAAGGGGTGGTGCATGGCGAAGTAGCGGCCCTCCTCTTCGATGTACTCCAGCAGCGGGAAGTTGACGACCCACAGCGGGGCGAAGGTATCCTTGTCGCGCAGGCCGAGGCGCTGGCCCATTTCGAGGCGCAGCTCGCTCAGAGCCTTGCGGGTTTTGTCGGCTGGGCCAGCCAGGATGAGCAGCAGGTCGCCCTCGTTGGCATTGAAGGCAGCCTTCCACTTCTGCAATTCTTCCTGCGAGTAGAATTTATCAACTGAGGACTTCACCACGCCACCGGCTTCTACGCGGGCGTACACGAGGCCGGTGGCCCCGAGCTGCGGGCGCTTCACGAAGTTGGTGAGTTCGTCGAGCTGCTTGCGGGTGTAGGCGGCGCAGGTGGCGGCATTGATGCCCACTACCAATTCGGCGCTGTCGAACACCGGGAAGCCCTGGCCCTTCACTACGTCGTTGAGCTCCACAAACTTCATGGCGAAGCGCACGTCGGGCTTGTCGTTGCCGTACCAGCGCATGGCGTCGGCGTACTCCATGCGGGGCACGGTGGGGAAGTCCAGGTTTTTGATTTCCTTGAACAGGTAGCGCACCAGGCCCTCGAAGGTATTGAGGATATCTTCCTGCTCCACGAAAGCCATTTCGCAGTCAATCTGCGTGAACTCGGGCTGGCGGTCGGCGCGCAGGTCTTCGTCGCGGAAGCACTTCACAATCTGGAAGTAACGGTCGAAGCCCGACACCATCAGCAGTTGCTTGAAGGTCTGGGGGCTCTGCGGCAGGGCGTAGAATTCGCCGGGGTTCATGCGCGAGGGCACCACGAAGTCGCGGGCACCTTCGGGCGTGCTCTTGATGAGCACGGGCGTTTCGACTTCGATGAAGTTCTGGCCGTCGAGGTAGCGGCGCACGGCCTGGGCCATCTTGTGCCGCAGCACCAGGTTCTGGCGCACGGGCGTGCGGCGCAGGTCGAGGTAGCGGTACTTCATGCGCAGGTCTTCGCCGCCGTCGGTGTCGTCTTCGATGAGGAAGGGCGGCAGCTTGGCGGGGTTCAGTACGTCCAGCTTCTCGACGCGCACCTCGATGTCGCCGGTCGGAATGTGGGCATTTTTGGAGTAGCGCTCGGCTACTTTGCCGGTTACCGAGATTACAAACTCGCGGCCGAGGTCGCGGGCCTGCGCGCGCACTTCTTCACTTTCCACGCCTTCTTCGAGGGCCAGCTGGGTGATGCCGTAGCGGTCGCGCAGGTCGATCCAGAGGATGCCGCCTTTGTCGCGGGTGCGCTGCACCCAGCCGACGAGGGTGACGGTTTGGCCGACGTGTTCTTGGCGAAGCTCGCCGTTGGTGTGGGTTCTCAACATGGACCGCAGATTTAACGGATTTAACGGATTTCGGGGATACGCCCGCTGGCGGCGGGCTGGCTGGCCCCTTTTTTACGGGGCGGGCCAAATTGGGGCAAAGTTAGTTCGGGATGGGAGGCCGCAACTGTGGGGTTTGGTATGAAGTATGTAAAAGGGAGGAGGAGCTTCGTTGGTGTGAGGCTCCTTTTCTCTCCTGTTGATATGAAATTCATTTCTTCGCTGGCCCTAGCGGCCGCTTTGTTCACGGCCGGCGCGGCCCAGGCGCAAACCAAAGTCAAGACCAAAAGCAAGTCGGACGGCGGTACCGAGATTAAAACCAAAGGCGAAGTATCGGCCGTGACGCTCGACGGTCCCATCAAGCGCGTGGAAACGCTGTCGGGCATCGACATCTTCCCCAAGCCCAATTCTAATAACGTGATGCTCAGCTTCACGCAGCAGTTTACCAAACCTGGCACGCTGGTGATGACGGATTATAAAAACAAGGTCGTGTACCAGCAGGCCCTCGACCCACAGAACAACACCGGCGAGCCCGTAGATCTGGGGCACATTCAGGCCGGCACCTACCTGGTAGAGGCCAAAACCGGTAATTACGTGTACTGGAAGAAGGTCCGCATTAAGTATCCTACGGCGACGCGCCGCTAGCCTACAGCGCCCAGGCTGACGAAAGGAGCACCTTTTCGCGTTAAGAGTCATCGCTCTGACGGGAGAAGGTGCTCCTTTCGTCAGCCTGACATTTTGTAGCCTTCTGCCCATCTGCCAGTCCTTATTTTTGCCCCATCTATGAAAATGCTGTCCCTCCTCGCCGCTACCCTCACGCTCACCAGCTTCGCCCCCAAGCCCAAGCTGACGACCGTGAAGCTGGCGCCCGGTTTATCGGTGGCCATGCCAGTGGGGTTTGCGCCGCTGCCCGACGCGGCCATTGCCGTGAAGTATCCGTCGCCGCGCAAACCGCTGGCCGTGTACAGCAACCCCAGCGGGCGCGTCGATTACAGCGTTTCGATGCGGCCCACCACCTTCGGACCCGATTATAACGTACTGCTGCCCATGTACAAAGCCAGCGTGCAGCGCCTCTACACCAAGGTCGATTTTCTGACTCAGGAAGTACGTAAAGTGAACGGCCGCGACATGGTGGCGCTGGAATTCATTTCGACCATGAACGATAGCCGCCGCGGGGCCAACGCGCTGGCTCCCATTCGCAAATACGAGTACATCGAGTACGCCGTGCAGGGCGAGCAACTGTACGTATTCTCCTTTTCGGCCCCGGCCGACGAGCAGGCACAATGGCGCCCCGTGGCCCAGGCGGCCCTCGGCGACATCAATCTGAAATAAGCCGCCCGCCCCTACCCGCTACCTGGGAGCGCTCGTCTCACTCCGCCCGCAATGCCCGCCGCTTCTATCCTCACCGACGAGTTTTTTATGCGCCAGGCTCTGGCTGAGGCGCAGCGGGCGCGGGCAGCGGGCGAAATTCCGATTGGGGCGGTGGTCGTGCTCGATGGCGTAATCATCGGCCGGGGCTACAACCAAACCGAGTGGCTGCGCGACGTGACGGCCCACGCCGAGATGCTGGCCATTACGGCCGCCGCCAACTACTTAGGCAATAAGTACCTCACCCATTGCACGCTCTACGTGACGGTCGAGCCCTGCGTCATGTGCGCCGGAGCCAGCGCCTGGGCGCAGGTGGGCACAGTAGTGTTTGGGGCGGAAGAGCCCAAAACCGGTTACCGCCGCCACGCGCTCGGCCTGCTCCACCCGCGCACCCGTGTGCGGCCCGGCGTGTGCGCCGACGAGTGCACCGCGCTCATGCAAGCCTTCTTTAAAGATAAACGGAAAATGTAGGATAGGCTTTAGCTTGCCCCACGGTCGTCCGCGCCAGAAGCAAAGCGGTAGTCTGCCGTACTTCGCAACACCAATGGGCAAGCGAAAGCTTACCCTACACAACCCCTGGCCCCGGTTGGGGGTTATACCTACACCTACCCATCTTTTCACTTTAAAAACGCCCTTATCATGGCTTTTGAACTGCCCAAGCTGCCGTACTCGTACGATGCCCTCGAACCGACCTTCGACGCGCAGACCCAGGAAATTCACCACACCAAGCACCACCAGGCTTACGTCACCAACCTCAACGCCGCCGTTGCCGGCACCGAGTTTGAGAACCAGAGCCTCGAAGAGATTCTGCACAACATTGCCAAGGCCAGCCCGGCCATCCGTAACAACGGCGGCGGCCACTGGAACCACTCGCTGTGGTGGACCATCCTGAGCCCCAACGGCGGCGGCCAGCCCACCGGCGTGGTAGCCGATAAAATCAACGAGGCTTTCGGCTCGTTCGATAAGTTCAAGGAAGAGTTCACCAAGGCCGCCACCACGCGCTTTGGCTCTGGCTGGGCGTGGCTGTGCAAGCAAACCGACGGCTCGCTGAGCATCTGCTCGACCCCCAACCAGGACAACCCGCTGATGCCCGACTCCGGCTGCAAAGGCTTCCCCATCCTGGGCCTCGACGTGTGGGAGCACGCCTACTACCTCAAGTATCAGAACAAGCGCCCCGATTACATCGCGGCCTTCTTCAACCTCATAAACTGGGATCAAGTTAATAAAAACTACGAAGCGGCTAAGTAGTAGCTTGTCGTAGCAGCCACTACTCAGTAAGTGGCTACGCATAGCGCCCTCCATCATGCAAAGCTTGTTGTTAGCAAGCCGAGCATGGTGGAGGGCGTTCTATTATCGAAGCTGTTTAGGCAGGCTTCTTCATCAACTCGTCCGTCATGCTGAGCCTGCGAAGCACCTTATCACGTCTGAGTGAATCGCTCTAACCTAATAAGATGCTTCGCAGGCTCAGCATGACGGACGAATTGATGAAGTAAAATCCTTTAACTCGCGCCAATAGTGGACTTACTTCACTACCAAACGCAAGACCGACGCCCCAGCGCGCACTACATACACGCCGGCGGCCAGCCCCTCGTTGGGTAGCGCGGCACTGCCTACCTCGTCGGTAGTGATGGTACGCACCACTTGACCCAAAGCGTTGAGCACCTGCACCGAGCTGCGGGGGACGGCTCCTACCAGGCGGGTGTCGGCCGTGGCGGGGTTGGGGTACAGGGTCAGTGCACTCGGAATGAGGGACACCACCCGCACTGGTGAGTAGGCAGCCGTACCGTCGGCATCCACTTGGCGCAGGCGGTAGTAGAGTTGCGTGGCGCGGCTGGGCAGGTGGCTATCGCGGAGCTGGTACGTGTGTGGCAGGGTGCTGGTGCCGGCGGCGGCTACTCGCCCAATGGGCGCGTAGGTAATGCCATCGAGACTACGCTCCACGTCAAAATAAGCACTATTCAACTCCGTCGCCGTGCGCCAGTCGAGCAGCACAGCGGCTGGCTGGGCCGTAGCCGTGAAGCCAGCCAGCGCCACGGGCAGCGGGGCTACCACCTGCGCCAGGCCAAACTGACTGAAACGACTCAGCCCCCAGCGCAGCGCGTAGCCGTCGGCCACGCGGCGGCCGGCACCATTGTCGGCACTTACCGTACCACCATCGCCCGACCAATCGGCCCCGTTGCTGCTGGACTCAGGACGCTTGACCAGCATAAACTCATTGTCATTCAAGCCGCTGAAGGGGGCCAGGGCCAGCCGGATGGCGTAGTTGCCATCGGTGGGCTGCGCATCGGGAGTCAGTGTCCAGATGCCGGCACTGTGGATTTTGGTGTAGCGGCGGCTGCTGCCAGGCTCGGCGTAGTTTAAGCCAGCGTCGGTGCCGGGCTTGGCCCCAAATTTCGCGTCGAGGGTGGCGGGGCCGGTCAGGCCGTTGGTTAGTACTTCAGCTAGGGCATATTGGCTGGCCGTACCCACCGGGAAGCCATAGGTAGCCGTGCTGCCAACCGGCAAGGCCCGGCGTAGATTGCCAGCCACGTAGCTGGTGGCGGAATAGCCGCCGAGGCTGCTGGCAGTAGGGTTGAGGTGCTGCCACTGGTAGCTGCCGGTACGCACGAGCCCACTTGTGAGCGTGAGCGTCCCGCTGGTACTCGCATTGCTGAGCAACGTCAGGCCAGCCGCGTTGCTTACCTCTACGCTCCCGAAGGCACCGTTGCGCACCGTTTGGGGATTAGTGCCAGCGAAAGTGATTACGCTGCCGCTGGACAGATTGGTCGTACCCGAATTGTCCCAGTTGCCAGCCAGCGTGAGGTGGGCGGCAGCCGTGGCCGTGAAAGTGGCCCCGCTGGCAATGCTCAGATTGTGCGCCTCGGCTCCGCTGCTGGCCAGTGCGGGCAGCACGGGAACCGAGGCGGCGATGGTCACGTCGGTGGCCGTGGTGGGGATAGTGCCACTGGCCCAGTTGCGGCAGTCGAACCAACTGCCATCGGCCGCCAGGCCAGCCCCGGTCCACTGCCCCGCCGGGCCGTTGAGCACGGCGTCGGTTACTACCGGAAAGGGGCCGGTATTGGTAATGGGGCCGCAGCTGGCGGCGTTGGTAGCCAAGCTCACTACCTGGTACTGGGCCGTGGCAGTACTCGTCGGAACGAGGTAGTCGTAGGGACTAGCCGAGACGGTAACCGTTTCCTGGCTGCCCGTGGTGAGGTTGCGCACCGCCAGTTGCAGCGGGTACTGGGCGGCCGTAACGGGCACCAGCGCGTTGGTATTGGGGTCGAGCAGCGAGAAGGTAAAGCGCAGCGTGTGCGGTCCCTCGCCGGGGCAGGTGGTGCGGCCGGCGTAGGTGGTCTGGGGCACGAAAGCGAAGCTCCAACCCGTGTTATTACTCTGGTTATTCGCTAGCTGCCCGCCTTCGTAGTAGGCACCGCCGGTCACCTTGCTATCACGAATGTAGATGTAGCTGGCGCACACGGTCCCGCTGGGCTTGGTCCAGGTGAACTGGCTGCCGCTGGTCGAGCTGCGCAGGGTGATGTTCTGCGAGCCCGTGCCCGCCATGCTGACCGTGGCCGCCGCGGCCAGCGCGGTGGTGCTCCCAGCCTGAAAAATGAACGTCCCCCCCGGCTGTAAGTACAGCTGCTGCGTCACGGTATTATTACCCAGCACGTAAACCGTACCATACAATTGCAGGGCCGCAAACGTACTGTTATCGTGGATGCCGTGGTCGCCTTCGGGGTTAGTGCGCAGGGTTGCGTATTGCAGCCCGGCCCCGTAAAACCGCCCCTGGATGATGAGGCTGCTGCTGTTGTACCGGGTCGTGGTATTGATAAAAATAGTGGAGGTACCCGCGTTCAGAGCGAGGCTACTCGAAGCCCGCCAGGCGAAGTACGTAATTTCGAGGGTAGACGCCCCCAGATTGAGGGCACGCGTACCCGTTCCGTTCGACAAAAAGTCCCGGACGCGCACGTACTTATCGTTGGTCGCGAGCGTACCCTGGAGCAGGTTCAAGCCGTTCGTATCGTTTACCAGGCTCTGCTGCAAGTCGTCGGCCAGGGTAACGGTGGCCCCGGGCGCATTCACAATCACGCTATTCTGATACAGTTGCCCGGCGCTCGTCAGCTGGCCATTGCCGGCTAGGGTCACGGTACCCAGCAGGTTGAGGGTCATGCTGCCGGTGGGCACCCAGGTTAGCGAGCCGTACACCGTGAGGTTGCTCAGTACGTCGCCGGCAAAGGTGGGATTATTCGTCACCCCGGCCCAGCTCAGGCTGGCGCACTGGGCTTCCGATGCGTTCTGGGTCACGGTCTGATTGCTGGCCGTGAAGGAGTTGGCATCAAACCGTACGTCATCGGCCTGGGTGGGGGCGCAGGCCCCGCCGGGACCGCCACTCGTCAGGTCCCAGTGGGCGGGGTCGGTCCAGTTGCCGGTGCCGCCCACCCAGTACAGCGTGCGGGCCACGGGCGCGGTCAGCGCGATGCCGGTATTGCTGCCGCCGTCGAAGCTATTGACGGCCCGCCAGGTAGTGCCCCCGGCAAAGGTCGTATTGCGCAGCGTCACGGCTTGCAGGTCAGGGTTGAGCGTCCCCCCAGCCGGCTTGGTAAACGTGACTGGCTGGCTGGCCGCCCCAATGATGCGGGCACCGCCCACCAGGCCGGCGCTGTTGGCGCAGGCCGCCTCGGCCCGCAGGATGCCGGTACTGCTGAAGGTCTGGGTGGTACCCGTCGAGTTGCTACCCAAGTTGTAATCGCGGCCCGCCGCCAGCACCAGTTCGCGGGTATAGGTATTACTGACTTGAATATCCGCCCGCCCGGCAAAGCTGAGCCGGCCGAAAGTCCCGGCCGAGCCCGTGAGCACGGGCCGGGTAACGGTGGCGCTGGGGTCGGTAAAATTGACGATGTTAAACGTTTTCAAGCCCGCTCGCACGTACGTGGGCTGGGCCAGGCTATTCGTTGCGTTATTAGGCCCGATAGACGTTACCACGTTGATGGTACTGGTCCCGGCGTTGAGCCCAGCCGTGTTGGTAAAGTCGAGCGTGTACAGATTAAAGTACTGAATGGCCTCCGAATAGCGAGCGGTGGGCGTCAGCGTCACGGTGCTGTTGCCCAGGCTCAGGGTAGCCGGGGTGACACTCCACGGTCCATTCATAGCCGCCCCCGTCGTCCCAATCGAGGCCGTAGAAGCGTAACCCACCGTGAGGGCCTGCGCCGCTACGGGCTGGTCGTTGGTCGCCAGCGTGCCCGCCTCCACGTAGAGGCGGCCGTTGAGCGCGAGCAGCGTCGGCGTGGCCGGGGTCAGCGTCAGGGCGTCTTGCAGGGTGTAGGTGTCGCCCGGGGCCTGCACGTACACGTTGGGCAGCAAGGCCCGGCCCGCCGTGGTAATGGTGTAGGCGTTATTCCCCTCCGCCCCGTACAAAAACAGGCTGACGGCCGTGAGATTGCTCACGTCTAGCTGGTTCGAGAGCGTGAGCGAGCCGCCAATACCGAGCTGGCGCTGAGTGACATCACCGGCCGCCGTGCGCAGGGCCACGGGATAGCTCACGGCGCTCCAGTCCATATCCGCGCACGAGGCGTTACCCCCGTCCAGCGTCACGGTCTGGTTGCTGGCCGTGAAGGAATTGGCGTCGAATACGACGTTGGTATGCAACGTGGGTAGGCAGGTACTGCCCAGGGCGTTGCCCCCGCTGGTGCTGGCCCAGTGGGCGGGGTCGTGCCAATTGCCGGTACCCCCTACCCAATAGAGCGTATTCACCGGCAGCGCACTCACAATCAAGTTGGTATTACCACCCCGGTCGATACCGTTGACTACGGTCAGCGAGCCGCCGCCCGTAAACTGCACGTCCTGCACGGCCAGATAGCTCACGGATTGCCCGCCCCAGCCGCCCGGCCGCGCGAACACAGCCGCCACGCCCGAGCGGTGCGACTGTAAGTTGGCCAGGCCAGCGCAGCTACCGCTGCTCGCCAGCGTGGCCGAGCCGGCAAACGTAACAGTTTGCCCAGCGCTGGCCCGCAGCAGCGCGTCGGCTCCCAGGGTCAGGGCCTGGTTGATGGTGGCCGCGCTGGTCAGGTAGGCATTGCCGTTGACAGTCAGGTTGTCGAACGACGAGTTAGCCACGCTCAGCGCCGTGCTGGCCCCGCGGGCCAGCACCACGTTGTGGTAGGCTACCTGGCTGCTGCTGAAGGAGTAGCCGATGGTATTTGCCTGGGCGGGCACGCCTACGTTGATGGTGCTGGTACCCGCGTTGAAGGTCAGGCCCGTGCCCGACAAGGCCCAGGTATTGGCAGGCGAGCGCAGGTTGATCGTGCTGCTACCCAGATTGATAGACCGCGTAGCATTGGTGTTGCTGCGCAGGCTGTACGTATTCACCGTGACGCTGCCAAAGTTGACCGCCCCACTGTTGATAATGAGCGTGGGCGTCGAACTGTACTGGTTGACGTTGACGTTGCTGGTAAACGTCCAGGAACCGGCGGCATTGTCGAATTGCAGGTAGCCGTTAATTGGCACGTTCTGTAAATCAACCGGCTGGCTACTCGACGCCCCCGACAAAAAACTAAACGCGCACACCTGCGTGCCCATGCTCGGCACCAAGTGCAGTTCGGCGTTGATTTCTACCGTGCCGCCCCCTAGCAGGCGCAGGCCGGTGCGGGTGCTGCCCCGCCAGTCCATACTCCGGCAGGTAACGGTGGCCGGCAGGTTTACCGTCTGGCTATTGGCCGTGAAGGAATTGGCGTCGAAATACACGTTGTCAACGCTCTGGGGCACCTGGCCGTAGGCCCCGCCCGCGCCGCCGCTGGCACTGGCCCAGTGGCCTAGGTCGTTCCAGTTGCCGGTGCCGCCTACCCAATAGTAATTCGCCGCGTGGGCCGAGCTGCCGAGTACGAGCAGCCAGAGTAACAGCCAACAGCGACGAACAAAAAGCTTCGGAGGTAACAATAGATGCATGCAGAAAAAAGAAAAGGTTAATTAAAAAATAATGCTCTGAGCCAGGCCATAGCGCCACGATGCGGTTCAGTTTTAGCCCCGGCTCGCTGGCAAGTGGGCCGCGTGGCAGTTCGTCGCTCGTAGCTTCAGAGCGAGGCCAGTTATATTATTCGGCTTGGCTGATGAGGTGCTGGGGTAGCCTGACTAGGGGGCTAACGCGCAAGCTTAGGAGCACCAGTAGCCGTAGCGGCAGCTTCTTGCTCCACCTGCTAAACTGCTTGCTGGTCCTCCCAAAAAATACTAGCAAAACGCTGATTTTCAGAACATTTTACTAGCACCGAACAAACCTTGCCAGCGTAGCTTCTCGCGCTCGTGGCAACTGATGCAAGCGAGGTTCTGGCGAGTGACGGGAAGATGCCTGCGGGCGTCAGACCTCTTCCACTAATTATCCAATTTTGCGGACTCAAAGCGAGCAGTATCGTTGGCAACATCATTAAATACCAGCTTAGTAAATGCCGTAAAGCTAAGCTTGTCAATGCGTGAACTCACAAGGTTTACTTTTTAATATATCACCGATACTAGTTCGCTTCATTGCTCGTGCTGCTCACCGGGATGCCACCCTGACGGGGGCAAACTGAAGCTTACCCTACAGGGTGGGGATGCGGCTTTGCACGTGGTGGGCCAGCATTATCCAATTGTTATTCAGCGCCCGGCTCGCCAACTGAAAACAGTGTAACTTTAGGCGCAAAAGTCCCTTTTCCGAAAATTTAACGCTTCGCCTGCCATGAGCATCAAGCTGCGTCTTACCATTCTGAGCTTTCTCCAGTTTTTTATCTGGGGCGCGTGGCTTATTACGATTGGCGCGTACTGGTTTCAAACTAAAAACTGGTCGGGCGCGCAGTTCGGCGCCATCTTCTCCACGATGGGCATCGCGTCCATCTTCATGCCTTCGCTCATGGGCATCGTGGCCGATAAGTGGGTCAATGCCGAAAAGCTCTACGGCGTGCTGCACATCTGCGGCGGTATTACCCTGTGTACCATTCCCCTGGTGACCGACCCCGGCATGTTCTTCTGGGTTATCCTGCTGAACATGATTTTCTACATGCCCACGCTCTCGCTCTCCATCGCCGTGTCGTACTCGGCGCTCAAGGGCCAGGGGCTCGACGTGGTGAAGGACTACCCGCCCATCCGGGTGTGGGGCACGGTGGGCTTTATCGCGGCCATGTGGGCCGTCACGTTCCTGGGCTTCGAGAAGTCGGCCAATCAGTTTTACGTAGCGGCCGGGGCGGCGCTGCTGCTGGGCGTGTACGCCTTTACGCTGCCGGCCTGCCCGCCGCCGTCCAAGGGCGCGTCGGGCCGCTCGCTGGTCGATGCGCTGGGGCTCAAGTCTTTCGCCCTGCTGCGCGACCGCAAGCTGGCGACCTTCTTCGCCTTTGCCCTGCTGCTGGGCGCCGCCTTACAGCTTACCAATGCTTATGGCGACACCTTCCTGCACGACTTCGATAAGGTGCCTGCCTACCGCGATACGCTCTCGGTGAAGCACCCGGCCTTCATTATGTCGATTTCGCAGATTTCGGAAACGCTCTTCATCCTAGCCATTCCGTTCTTTTTGCGGCGCTTCGGCATCAAGCAGGTAATGCTGTTCAGCATGGTCGCCTGGGTGCTGCGCTTTGGCCTGCTGGCCTTTGGCAACCCGGCCGAGGGCCTGTGGATGATCATCCTCTCGTGCATCGTGTACGGCATGGCTTTCGACTTCTTCAATATCTCGGGCTCACTCTTCGTCGAAACCCAAACCCAGCCCAGCATCCGGGCCAGCGCTCAGGGCTTGTTTATGATGATGACCAACGGCTTCGGGGCCGTACTGGGCAGCTCCATCAGCGGGCTGGTGATTCAACACTACTTCACCGATGCCAGCGGTAACAAGGACTGGCACGGCATCTGGCTGGCCTTCGCGGCCTACGCGCTGGTAATTGCGGTACTGTTCGTGCTCATCTTCAAGCACAAGCACGAGCCCCAGGCACTGGAGAATAAATACTCCGAGCCGGCAGTGGCGGCGTAGCCGGCCGTTTTACCCCTCTTATATGACGCCTACCCAGCCCCCAGCGGCTAGCCCTAATCTATCGGAAAGCTTTAGTCCACAAGGTAGCTTCCAACCCACTAGCTGGTTTTACGCCACGTTTGGCGAGTTGCCACGGCGGGAAATTTATCAGTTGGCTACGGCCGACGCCCGCAAGGCTGTTATCCAAACCTTGGCCGAAAGCTATTCAATCGACGAGATAACGGTCTATCAGTCCGTCTTCATTGAGGCCGTAGACAAGGAGCCGGAGTGGCAGTTTTATGCTTTGTCGCCGGCCCCGCATGCGTTGCTCTCCTTTAGCATTGGAGGCAACTACGGCGACCAGGGCGCCGTGCTGTATTATTCGCCGCGTACCGATGCGACAGTGTTGAAGCAGTTGCGAGCGGCTCTAGCGGCGCAACTGGAAAACGGCCAAGCTGAGCGCCAGCGCATTCAAGTATTGCGGCTAATGGGCAGCGACCTCGACTTCTCGCCCCTCCCCCTTAAAATTCCGACCCTCGACCTCGCCACTCACTACAACGACGACCTCTTGCCCGTGCACGAGGCCATCGTGAAGCGCCTGCAAAAGCCCGACGACAAGGGCCTCGTCATCCTGCACGGCCCGCCCGGCACCGGCAAAACCAGCTACATCCGCCACCTCTGCGGCCTCACCGATAAGCCCAAGCTATTCATCCCGCCCAACCTGGCGCTGCGCATTGCCGACCCGGAATTTATCAACCTGCTGCACGATAACACCAACTCCATCCTGCTCATTGAGGATGCCGAGGAATTGCTCACCAAGCGCGACGCCACCGGCAGCAACGCCGTGAGCAACCTGCTCAACCTCAGCGACGGCCTGCTGAGCGACGGCTTCCACATTCAGATTATCTGCACCTTCAACGCCGACCTGGCCCGCATCGACAAGGCCCTGCTGCGCAAAGGCCGCCTCATCGCGTCTTACGCCTTCGAGGCGCTGGCCCAGCCCAAGGCTCAGGCGCTGGCCACCGCCCTTGGCCAAGCTTCCCCCGTCACCGAGGCCATGACCCTGGCCGACCTCTACAACCGCGAAGACGCCACCTTCGTGAGCGAGCCCAAAAGCGGCAGCCGCATCGGCTTCGGCCGCGCCAACTAAGCTCGTCAATACAAGATTAGCACAAAAAAAGTCCGGTTTGAGTATAAAGAAAAAGCCGCTCTGCACAATGCAGAGCGGCTTTTCACTTACAAAACGAACCCAGCCAGATAGCCAGCCCGCCGCCGGAAGCAGGCGGATGCATCCCCGAAATCCGTCAAATCAGTTAAATCTGCGATCCGAAGAAGAACTCACCTTCAATCTGGGCATTCTCGTCCGAGTCCGAGCCGTGCACGGCGTTGGCCTCGATGCTCTTCGCGTACTTCTTGCGGATGGTACCTTCTTCAGCGTTGGCCGGGTTGGTGGCGCCGATGAGGGTGCGGAAGTCAGCGACGGCGTTGTCTTTCTCCAGGATGGCGGCCACGATGGGGCCGCTCGACATGTATTTTACCAGGTCGTTATAGAAAGGACGCTCTTTGTGCACGGCGTAAAATTCGCCGGCGCGCTCGGGCGTCAGGTTTACTTTTTGAAGCTCCACGATGCGGAAGCCGCCCTGCTCAATCATGCTCAGGATACCGCCAATGTGGTTTTCGGCCACGGCGTCGGGCTTAATCATGGTGAAGGTGCGATTGGTTGCCATTCTTTAGGGGAAATGAAAAGGGTTACTTGGAGCCGCAAAGGTAGGCCGCCGCGGGGCAAGCGCTCGAACCTTCATCAATGGTTTGATTGTTGAAACCTAATTCATACCGACCTTTGTCGGCCCGTTTGCGTCAGCTTAGCTGGTTGGCGCTTTTTCAAGTGCATTCGTAGGCCATTCACGTCGTCGATGTTCCCTTCCGTATCCGAGTTGCAAGCGCTGCTGGCCCAGCCCCGGCAGATTTTTATCACCACCCACCACAAGCCCGACGCTGATGCCTTGGGCTCGTCGCTGGCCTGGGCGGCGTACCTCAAGAAAAAAGGCCACTCCGTGACGGTCGTCACGCCCTCCGACTACCCGGCGTTCCTCAACTGGATGCAGGGCAACGACGAGGTAGTGGTGTACGAGCCGCGTCAGAACGACCGGCAGGTACGCGACCTCGTCAACCGCGCCGAGCTCATTTTCTGCCTCGACTTCAACTGCCTGGGTCGCATCAACGAGTTGGGTGAGTACGTGCGCCGGGCGCCAGGCACTAAGGTGCTCATCGACCACCACCAGCGCCCCGAGGACTTCGCCGACGTCAGCTTCTCCGACCCCACGGCGGCGGCCACGGCCGAGTTGATTTTTGAGATCATCCGCGCCCTCGGTGACCAGGACCTCATCGACCAGGGCATGGGCGAGGCGCTCTACGCCGGCATCATGACCGACACGGGCTCGTTTCGGCACCCCAGCACCTCGCGCAACGTGCACCTCATCATCGCCGAGCTGCTAAACGCCAACATCGACCTGGCCTCGGTACACCGCCGCATCTACGACTCGCACTCCGAAATCCGACTGCGCTTCCTGGGCTACATCCTGAAGGATAAGCTGACGGTGCTGCGCGAGTACAATACGGCCTACATCGCCGTGACCAAGGAGGAGCTGCGCGAGTACGAAAGCAAGACCGGCGACACCGAAGGGCTCGTCAACTACGCGCTTAGCATCGAGGGCATTGTGCTGGCGGCCGTGTTCATCGACCGCAGCTCGGCAGTTAAAATCTCGTTCCGCTCGGTGGGTGATTTTTCGGTAAGCGATTTTTCGCGCAACCACTTCGACGGCGGCGGGCACCACAACGCCTCGGGCGGGGTGAGCCACGAGTCGCTCGACGCTACCGTGGAGCGCTTCGTGGGCCTGCTGCCCCAGTACCAGGCCCAGCTGCTGGGTACGCCGGCCGTACCCGTAGCAGTTGCGCCGCCCGTCGCCTAACTTTGGGGCGGGTTCTGTCTTTATTCCAATTTTAGTTTTTCATGCAATTTTCTTTCCGGCCCGGCGCGGCCCGGCACCTGGCCCTGGCGGCGGGCGTGCTCAGCGCAGCTTCCTTCCTGTCTTCGTGCAATAAAGGCGGCGGCGACTATGCCAAGACTAAGTCGGGCATCGAGTACAAGATCTTCAAAAAAGACGGCTCCAGCTACTCGCCCCGCGAGGTAGCCGGCGGCGAAGATGCCACCTACAAGGATCGCGTGGGCAAGGTAATGTCGGCCCACATCGAGTACCGCACGGCCGGCGACTCGGTAATGATGAAGTCGCGCGAGCGCCAGTTCGGCATTCCGGTGCGCATTCCGCTCGAAGCTCTCACCGCCAAGCAGTTGGGTGCTGAGCCCGAGGCGTTTGCCCTGCTCCAGCCCGGTGATAGCGGCGTGTTCCGCTTCAACGCCGACACGCTCTACAAGCGCAACGCTCACCAGTTGGCCCCGGCCAACCTGAAGAAAAAAGGCAACTACATCATCCTCACGGTGAAGGCCGTGAACCTGCAAACCCGCGAAGCCGCGATGGCCGAGGCCATGGCCGACCAGCAGAAGATGATGGCCGAGCAGCAGCGCCAGATGCGCGCCTACGCCGCCACCCAGGACAAGGCTGATGACGCTACCCTACAGGAGTACATCAAGAAAAACAACCTGACCAACGCCAAGAAAGACCCCAGCGGCGTGTACATCATCACCACGCAGCCCGGCACCGGCGCCAACGCCAAAGCCGGCCAGACGGTGACCGTACAGTACCGCGGTGCCCTGCTCGACGGCAAAGAGTTTGATTCCAGCGCCAAGCACGGCGGCCAGCCCTTCTCGTTCCCGTTGGGCCGCGGCCAGGTGATTCCGGGCTGGGATGCAGCCCTGGCGCAGCTCAACAAGGGCAGCAAGGCGACCATCCTCATCCCGTCGTCGCTGGCTTACGGCAAGCAGGGCTCGCCGCCCGCCATCCCCGCCAACTCGCCCCTGCGCTTCGACATCGAAGTGACGGACGTGAAATAAGCTGTCGCCCCCGACGTGTACGTATACTGCCGCCGCGCCCCCTGGCGCGGCGGTTTTGTTTAGCCCCTACCCCAATGCATTTTCGCTTTTTGTTGACGCTGGCCGCGCTGCCGGCGCTGGCCCAGGCCCAGAATACCACGCCAACTGCCGGCTTCGAGCGGCTGCCCAGCGGCACCGAGTACCGGCTGTTTCGGCGCGACGCGGCGGGGCGCTACGCGCCCCGGCCGCTGGCGGCCGTGCCCAGCCCCACCGATACCTCGCGAGCCGGCCAGTTTATGCTCGTGCACCTAAGCTACCTCACGGGCCGCGACTCGGTACTGCAAAACTCGCGGCAGCTGGCCCACGGCCAGCCGGTGCCCGTGCCGGTGCCCACCCGCTTCCGCAAGGGCTCGCCCGAAGAGGCACTGGCCATTTTGCAGCCCGGCGACAGCGCGATATTCCGCCTGCCGGCCGACTCGCTGTTTCGGGGCCGGCCGGTGCCGGCCGAGCTGCGGCGCGGCGGCAACGTACTCGTTCTGCAAGCCACCGCCGTACGGCAGGTTGACCAGGCTACGGCCATGGCCGCCGCCCAGCGCATTCAGCAGGATGTGCAGGCCGAGCAGCAGCGCCGCGCCCGTGCCCACCAAGCCGAGCAGACCCTCAAGGACAATACGGCCATCGCCGACTACATCAAGGCAAACGGCTTGACGGGCAAGGCCCAGAAAACGCCCGGCGGGACGTGGTACGTCATCACCAAGCGCGGCACCGGGCCGCTGCCCCAGGCTGGGCAAACCGTGAGCGTACGCTACCGCGGCACGGTGCTGGCCACCGGCAAGGAGTTTGACTCGTCGGACAAGCACGGCGGCACGCCCTTCGAGTTTACGCTGGGCGCGGGGCAGGTAATTCAGGGCTGGGACCAGGGTATTGCGATGCTGCCCAAGGGTAGCTCGGCCATGCTCATTATTCCTTCGACGCTGGCTTATGGCTCCCGGGGAGCTGGGGCTGACATTCCCGCCGACGCCAGCCTGCGCTTCGACGTGGAGCTGGTGGATGTGAAGGGCAAGGCGACCGCAGCAGCTGCAACCGCCGCCAAGCCAGCGGCCAAACCGGCGGCTAAAGGCAAGGCCAAGCCCGGCGTGAAAGCCGCGCCGCGTAAAGTGGTGAAAAAATAGCTAGTAGACGCGGATTGCGGCTTGGTGGGCCGGGGCCGGGGTTTTACCCTGGTCCCGGCCCTTTTGCTTGGGTTAATAGCCTGGTGCTAGCAGTGCGGAAAGAGGCCGAGGCATTTACTAAACCACGTTTGGTAGTTTGTCCCGCGTGCTGACTGCTTTACTAGCCGACGACCCTCCCTAACTACTCAGCACCTCGCTCAGCACCTCCAACGATTTAATTTCGCCCAGGCCCTCGACGTGAAGCTGGTAGTAGCGAATGACGACGGCCAGCAATTCGCGGCGCACCTGGCCGTTGGGGATGCTGGCGGCGGCTGGCGTACGCAGTAGCTCGTCGAAATAGTGCTCGAACTCGCGCAGACGTAGCGTGGCGGGGCCGCTGCCGAAGTAGCTGCCGGTGGGTGCCGGCCCGGCCATGGCTACCTGGTCGATCAGCTCGGCCCCGGTTTCGATGCCGAAGCCCAGGTAGCCAGCCAGATGCAATAGGAAGAGTAAGGCAAAATTTTCGGTGCCCACCTCCTGCTGGTCGAAAGTGAGGATGGAGTCGTGCAGGAAGCGAAACAGCGAGACGTTCTCCTCCTCCTCGCGCACCGACTTGCTCAGCACCTCACTCAGAAACAGCGCCACGCTGCTCTTGCGCACGTCGTAGGGCAGCGAGCGAAACGGCTCAGCGCAGCGAAACTCGGCCAGCCGGGTGAGGGTGCCGCCGCCCTGCCGCGGCACGTAGGCCACGAGCTCCAGCAAGGTAAGCGGCTGAAACAGCGCAATGCGCCCCGGCGGCTTGGCCCGGCGCACGCCATTGACGAGGTAGCTCTGCACCCCGCGCCGCTCGGTGTAGATGCGGGCGATGATACTGGTTTCGCGGTATTTGAGGTAGCTCAGAACGATGCCGCGGGTTTTGATGAGCATTACTTTTTAATTATAAATTGTAAATTATGAATTATGAATTACTAGCCTGATGATGAAATTATAACTCACACTTATCTCCCAGATACGGCTACTGTTTTTCTAAAGCATGAGTTGTAAATCATCAACCGGCTGGTTCAAGGGTCAATTCATAATTTATAACTCATAATTCATAATTATCTCCCCAGCACGGCTACTTTGCTTACGCAGGTATTCTTGCCCTGGGCGTCGGAGGTAAGCACCAGGTACACGCCCGAGCGGACGCGGCGGCCGTCGGCGTCGGTGAGGTTCCAGGTGACGGTGCCGCCGGCGGCGCGGGTGCTGTACACGAGGTGGCCAGCCACGTCGGTGATGCGCACCTGGGCATTATCGACCACGCCCCGGATGCCCACGGTACCGGTGAAGTCGGGCCGTACGGGGTTGGGCGATACCTGAGCGCAGCTGGGCGAGCCCTCGGTAACGCTGGCGGCCCCCTGGTAGCTGACAAGACCAGCATCGGTAGCCACGAAGACTTCACCGGTCTTATCGTTCACGGCTACGTCCACAATGCTGTTGCTGGGTAGGGGGGAGTTGGCGGTGGTGAAATTGAGCAGGGCTTCGGTCGCGTCTTCGTTGAAGAGCCAGAGGCCGTTGGGGGTACCAAACCATTTCCGGTTGGCTCCGTCGACGGCGATGCAGCGCACCGTTTCGTTGTAGAGCGCCTGGAAGCCGGTACCCACCCCGCGGGTTACCAGGGGGCGGTCGAAGTCCACGTACTGCGTGTTGTTAGCGGCGGCACTCACTAGTTGGCCGGGGTCGTTGTACACGGCCACGCCCGTCGCCGTGCCCACCCAGATGGCCCCGCGGCGGTCGCGCACTACGGCGTAGAGCAGGTTGTTGGGCAGCCCGGTACGGTCGTTGGGGCCGGTAGCGTTGAAGTAAAAGGCCCGCCGGCTGGCCGTGTCGTAGGCCACCACGCCCTGGCCGCCCTTGCGCGACTGCGTGGCCCAGGGATTGCCAAAGTTGTCAACCGTCACGCGGTCAAGGTTTTCAAAACCCGCGTAGGCGGGCACCGAAAACCACGTATTGTTGGCCGGTCGGAAGCGGAATAAACCCGGCACCCCGCTCGTCTGGTGGCGGTTAACTACCCACAGCCGGCCGGTGCCGGGCTCGGCGGCCACGTCGGTGATGCGCACGAAGTCGGGATAGTTGGGGTCGCTGGTGGGCAGGGCACTGCGCAGGGGCGTACCCGGCGTACCCTGGGTGAAGCGCTGAAACTGCCCCGGCCCTTTCCAGGCGAGCAGGCCGTTGCCGTAGCTGGCCACGTACAGCGTGCCGTCGGGCGTGCGGGCCCCGTGCGACACGTCGAGCAAGTTGGGGTAGTCGTTAGTAGAGTAGTACGAATTGGTATAGTTGGTCCACTGCCGGTCCTTGTACTCATAAAACCCGTTGCGATTGCCAAACTGCAAGCCGTTATCGCCCGAGTAGCCACCGCTGAAGACATCCACTGTATTGGTTGCCGCGTCGGCCAGCAGGCCGTAGTTGTTGATGCGCTCGGGCGCGTTGGGCATTACGACCTCGGGGCCAGCCGTGAGCGAGGCAAAGCGCAGCAGGCCGCGGTCGTAGCTGGCCACGTAGTACGCGCCATCGGCATCGGCCAGGGCATCGGTCACCTGATTACCCACCGCCGACGTGGACAGCACGTCCACCACCGCCCCGGTCTTGGCGTCGAAACGGCGCAGCGGGCTGCCCGTGAAGGCTACCAGCAGCACGCCGGCGCTGGGCCGCAGCCGCCGAATCTCAGCCCCCTGGCTGCCCGCCGCGAAGCGCCAGGCGCGGGCCGGACCCACGCCGGCCAAGTAGTCGAGGCCCCGATTGCTACTCCCCGCCACCACGTGGCCGCGGTAGGCCGCGAGCTGGGTATAGAGCTGCACCGCATTGGCGGGGTTGGGCGTTTCGACGGTCCAGTTGCGGTAGTCGAGCAAGTTCACGGCCGCGCTGAGGCGCCCGCGCAGCACGCCCGCCGACGTGGCGGCGTAGATAGTATCGTGGAGCACGGCCGTGGCGTAGGCCGTAATGACTTGGCCGCCCGGCCCGATGGCGCTGTACGTGTCGCGCACTTCGCGGCGGGCCAGGTCGAGCACTACCACGCCCAGGTTGGTGCTCACGTAGGCCAGGCCGCCGTAGGTCTGCACCCGGTACACCGTTTTGACGCTCTGGCTGGCTTTGCGCAGCAGGTCGCTCACGTTGCGCACCCGGCCGCCGGCTTCCACGAGGTCGAGGTTGCCGTTGCGATAGGCCACTACCAGCTGAGTCGAGGCCGAGTCGTAGGCCAGCGCGGCCACGCCCACATCGCTGAGGCCATCGCGCCGCGACAAAAACTGCGTAGTGTGCAGCGTTTTATCGTAGAAATAAAAAGACGACTCGTCGGCCACGTACAGGCGGTTGCCAGCCGAGGCCAGGCCCAGCGGGTGCCGGGCGGGCAGATGCAGCTGCCAATCGCCGTAGGCGGCCTGGCCCCAGGCCCGCGCCGTCAGCAGCATTCCCACTAAAAGAAACCAGGCGAAAAAACGGGGCATACGCGGAAACGATTGGTAATGAAGCAGCCAGGTAAAGTTTACGCCTCGCGCTGAAGCGTCATTGGCTCGGCACCCCGCGACTTGATAGTCTCCCCAGCCAGAAAGCAGGGTCGGCAGCGGGCTTCGTAGCTGTCGGTTTCACCCAACAAAATTTGCTTTTCGCTGGCCGCGATGCGGTATGAGTAAGCGGCCAGCTCGCCGCAGCACACGCATACGGCGTGCACCTTGGTTACAAACTCGGCGGTGGCCAGCAGGGCGGGCATGGGGCCGAAGGGCCGGCCCAGGTAATCCATGTCGAGGCCCGCCACGATGACGCGGGTGCCCCGGTCGGCCAGCTGCCGACACACCTCCACCAGGCTTTCGTCGAAGAACTGGGCCTCGTCGATGCCCACTACGTCGGTGCTGCCGCCGGCCAGCAGCAATATTTCGGAGGGCGACTGCACCGGCGTGGAGCGGATGCTAGTCTGGTTGTGGCTGACCACGTCCTGGGCGTGGTAGCGGGTATCGAGGGCCGGCTTAAAAATTTCCACCCGCTGACGCGCGATGCGGGCGCGGGTGAGGCGGCGAATCAGCTCCTCGGTTTTACCCGAAAACATGGAGCCGCAAATAACTTCAAGCCAGCCCCGGTGGCGCGGAAAATCGGACTGGCGGCGGGGCTCGGTAAACAAGGGTGAGTGGCGAATTATGAGTTGTGAATTGGCCTGCGCCGCTTAACAACCCGGCGAAAAACAATGGCTCTTACAAAGTACGGCATTCCCCGCCGATGTCAGCCTTCCCCGTACTCCCTCCCCCTCGCCTACCCCATTTACATACTAAGCAGAGACCAGCTACTCACTCACTCGTGCCTGACAAGCCAGGCGCTCGTCGGCCCCCAGGCGACCGGCCTCGCGGTAGCGTAGCTCAGGCGCGGTGGGCGGGCTCAGGCAGTCGGCACCGGCCGCGATGCGCACGCGGCAGCTCGTGCAGCGGCCCTTGCCCCCGCAGGCGTGCCACCAGTCGTGGCCGGCGGCATGGATGGCGGCCAGCACGGTGCGGCCGGCGGGTACGTCGAGCGGAGGGCCGGGCAGGCCCACAATGCTTAAAAGGGGCATTTTATGGCTAACTTGGCGGCTGAAACCGGCCCAGCGGCCGGCCCACGCTATGCAGGACAAATATAGCCTCGCTCAATGCGAGCACTACGGCCGCCGGCTGGCTACCCGGCTCAGCCAGCAGTTTTTCGGCCCGCAGCCCGCGGCAACGCTCGACGGCCCGGCGCTTCTCAAGTTCACGCCCATCCGGCAAGTCAACCTGCTGGTGCTACGCCAGCTTCTGAGCCGCTGGCAACAGGAGGCCAACGCCTTACGCAGCCCCTACTTCGACTTTGAGGCCGCGCCGGTGCGCACCGCGCTGGGGCAATTTATGAACGTGCTGTCGCGCCACATCCGCCTCGACCGCGCCGCCCTGGAACCCCTGCTGGCCCAGGCCGTTGCCGATACGCTGGCGCTGGCCACCGACGCCCGCGCCGCTTTCGAGCGCCTGCTGCTTCCCCCCATTGGCCCCGATACTACCCTCGACGCTGCCGACGAGCCCGTGCCGCTGGCTACGCTGCGCGATTACCTGCGCTATTTCGACCAGGCCAAGCCGTTTTTTGAGGGCTTTATCGGCAGCCTGCCGACCGCTGGCGAGCCTCTGGGCCGCGAGGCCCTGCGCCAGCGCTTCGAGGCTTACCTGGCCGCCCACGGTGCGGAGCTACCGGCCCTGGCCCCGCTCGTTACCGAATTCAACGCCCTGCTGCCCCTCACCGTGGCCGACCTGCGCGAGCCCAGTCCGGTTAAGGCGGTTCCGGTGCCACCCGCCGCCCCCCAGCCGGTGGCCAGCCCGCCGCCCGCGCCGCAGCCCCAGGCGGGGCCGTCGCAACCCGCACCGGCGGCTCCCGCTACCGAGCAACCGGCTGCTTCGCCCGCCGCGCCGCGCGACGAGCGCCCCGCCCCGCCCGCGCCCACCGAAGCCCCGCTCTACGCCAAGCTCAAGGCTACCCAGCCCCACACCCCGCACCTGGCCGATACCCTGCGTGGGGCGGCGGGCGGGGCCCACTCGCTGGCCGAGCGAGCGGCTCCCAAAGTGGTGAGCCTGCGCGAGGCCATTTCCATCAACCAGCGCTTCAGCTTTATCAATGAGCTGTTTAATGGCGAGAATATGGAGTACCACGCCGCCATTCAGCACCTCGATACCCTGCCCGATGCCGGCACCGCCTGCGCTTACGTGCAGCAGGAGCTGGCCGCCCGCCACGACTGGAGCCTGAAGCAGGAGCACGTAGGCAAGCTGCTCAAGCTGATTGAGCGCAAGTTTGCCGGGGCCTAGGTGCCGACGCTGCGCACTGCCGGGTGGGTGCGGCGCTGGCTGCTGCCCTGGGCGCTGGCCCTGGGTGTACTGCTCAACGCGGCTTACCCTACGTACCGACACTACGATTTTTCGCACTCGCTCGACACCCGTAGCTACTTGCGCCTGGCCAGCGGCCGCTTCGACAGCGTCAACGTGACGCGGCGCTACCGCCTGCTGGTGCCCCTGGCGGCGGGTGCGCTCGCCCGCCCGCTGGCCGCGCTGGGTACTCCCGCCGGTCCCGCCCGGCCCGCCGGCGAGTGGCCCTTGCGCCTGGCCTTTTACTTGCTTAACTGCCTGCTGCTGGCGGCGGCCGGGGCGTGCTTTTACCGAGGGGCGCGGCTGGCCGGGGCCACGGCGGGCACGAGTGCGCTGGCGCTGGTGGCCGTACTCAGCAGCCGCTGGGCGGGCTACGCGGCCGGCCTCCCCCTTACCGACAGCCTGTACCTTCTGGTCTTCGGGCTGAGCTACTACGCCTACCGGCGCGGACCCGGGGCGGGCTGGGCCGTGGCCCTGGCCCTGGCGCTGGGGCCGCTGGCCAAGGAGTCATTCGTGTTTTTACTGCCCTGGCTGGCGTGGTACGGGCGGCGAGCGCTGGGCTGGCGCGGGCAGGCCGCGGCCCTGGCGCTGGGCCTGGCAATGCTGCTGGCGGCGCACTATTGGGTAGACAAGGCCGCCGGCGCCGCCCCCGCCACGAGCGTCACCAACGCGCTGGCGCACGTTGAAAATCTTACTTACTCCCTGCGCAGGGCACTTTCTTTTAAAGGAGCGGCCGAGCTGTTCAGCGTCTTCGGCTTGTTTTGGCTGCCGGTGCTGGCGGCGCTGCTGCGGGCCAGCGGACGGCGGGCGCTGGCTCCGGTATTGAGTTGGGCCGAAGCCGGGCTGCTAGCTCTCGTGACCGTACACGCGCTGCTTTCCGGCGACCTGGCCCGCATGGGCTACCTGCTGGTCCCCGCCTTTACGGCGGCGTTGGCGCTGGGTATGCGCTGGGTATGGGGGCAGATGGCCTCCCCCCTTGTTCCGAGCGCGAAGCACTAGCAATGGCTTGGTGTCACGACAACAGTTATTACGGGCAAGCCAGGCTAGGCACCCTATTTAAGGATCTCAAAGCATGAGGTAAGCAAACAACTAAAAACGGATTGTTTGCTTACCTCGCCGTGGCTGATGAGTCCGCCGCCGCTGGGTAGCGCACGGGGCGGCCAAGTCGCCAGAGGTAGCGCGGGCCGAAAAAGGTGGGCAAAGAATCGATGCGCTGGGCCGGGAGCCCGGCCACCAGCCGCCTCGCCGCCTCGCCCAGCGTAAGCCGGGCGCGGTCGAAAGGCAGGGGGCTGGCTAGCGCATCGGTATACACACTATCGCCCGCCGCCAACCGGGCGGTCAGCCAGGCCCGCAACGCGGCCGAATCCTGCCCGGCCAGCCCCACGATGCGCGGCGCGGCCACCGGCCGACCGGTGTAGTAGTGCAGGTGGTTGCGGAGCAGATTAGGGTCGCGCAGCAGGAACCACGCGCCGGGCTGCCGAAGTACCCGCGCCCGCAGGGCCGGGCCGGTACCCGTGTAATCGAGCAGGTGAGCGGGCAGCAGGCCAAAGGCCAGGTTCCAAGTCAGCAGGGCCACGCCCAGGGCCGCTATTCGGTGCCGGGACCACGCCACCAAGGGGCCGCCGGCCAACGCCACGGCCGTTAGGGCCGGCAGCATCACCATAAACTCGGCGTTGCCGGCCGCCTGCGCCGCGAAGCCCAGGTGCAGGCTCCCAATGAGCGCGTGCGTGCGCCGCACGGTGCGGGCCTTCGTATCTACCTCGGCCCCGACTGGCTTCCACTGCCAACCCAGCAGGCCGTAAATGCCCAGGGCCAGACTGCCCGCCGCCACGCCGCTCAGCAGCCCCGGCCACCGCCCCAGCAGTGGCAGCAGGCTGCCGTGCACCTGCCCCACCGTGCGCACCAGGCTGATGGCCGTAAGCACCAGGCTGCGCCATCCCACTTCAATCTGGGCGCCCCCCACCAGATAATCATGCAGGGCAAACCGCACCGCACCGCTCATCCCCCCGGGCGCGGCCAGCGCGTAGGCCAGCGGCACCACCAGCGCGGGCAGGCCGTAGCGCAGCGCCGCCCACCGCGCCGCGCTGCCGCGCCAGGGGCGCAGGCCCAGCAGTAGCCCCAGCCACCACCACACCATGAGCTGATGCACGAGGCAGGCCCCGGCGGCCAGCAGCCCGGCCAGCAGCAGTTCGCGGTAGCGCGGCGTGGGCGCGGCGATGGCCCGCGCCCACGCTAGGCTAGCCAGCAGCGCCAACAGCAGCGGCAGGATGTAGGCTTCATTTTCGGTGGCGAAGCGCAGCACGCCGAAGCAGCTACCCACCAGCAGCAGCCACGCCGGCACGGCCGCCGCGGGCGTACCCGCCCGCCTCAGCAGCCGGCCCAGCGCTAGCAGGCCGGCCCCGGCGGCCAGCGCATTGAGTTGTTGCAGCCAGCGCAGGGCGGCCAGCCCGGCCGGGGCAGCACCGGTAGCCCCCACCAGCCGCAGCCACACGTGGCCAATACCGTTGTACAGCAGGTGGTGCGGCTGCCACAGCTCCTGGCCCCAGCGGGCGCAGGCAGCGTAGTACCAGGCATCGCCGGTGGCGTTGCGGGTGGGTAGCAGCAGGCACAGAACCGTGAGAAAGCCGGCCACCGCCACGCTGGGCCACGAGCGGCGGGCAAGGCGGCGCAAGAAGCGGGCGCGGCACGAGGTCAAGCCCATACGCTATGGCTACTTATCCTGGGAGACATGGAGGATTAGGGCGCTTTTACAAATAGCAGCGTCGTAAAGCCTCGGTTAGCGTCGTAGACTGTCGTGAAAGTGCTTTGCACTGTGAATCCCTCCTGATACAACCGCTCAAACACTTTGTAGTAGCCTTCACTGGCCTGCGTTAGCCGTTTATCGGCAATGCCATTTTCGATCTCTATCTTCTCGCTTTTGCCTTCCCCACGCGTGATGATAATGGTCGTGTGACTTCCTTCATAAATCCGCACCACGATAATCTCGGGTGGGGCGGCGGCGACGCTCGGCAGCGTAGCTAGCGCCCACAGGCAGGCACCTACAAGCAGTAGTTTTTTCATGCTGGCTAAGGTAGCCAGCCCGCAAGCTTCTACCGCACCAAGTCCTGCTTGCGGTGGGCATCGATGGCCAGCAGGGCGAAGAGCAGAATGGTAAACGACCAAAGCGAGGACCCCCCGTAGCTGAAAAAGGGCAGCGGAATGCCCACCACCGGCATCAGGCCCATCGTCATGCCCAAATTGACGGTGAAGTGCACGAACAACACGCTGGCCACGCAGTAGCCGTAGGTGCGCCCGAAAACGGATTTCTGCCGCTCGGCCACCAATAAGATGCGCCAGAGCATGGCCATGAACAGCACGATTACCAGCATACTGCCCAGCCAGCCCCACTCCTCAGCCACGGTGCAGAAAATGAAGTCAGTGCTCTGGGCGGGTACGAAGTCGAACTTGGTTTGGGTGCCGTTGAGGAAGCCCTTGCCCTGCCAGCCGCCCGAGCCGAGGGCGATTTTGCTTTGCGTCACGTTCCAGCCCTTGCCCAACGGGTCTTTGCCGGGGTCGATGAGCATTTCGATGCGCTGCCGCTGGTGGGGCTGCAAGACGTTGTTAAAGAAAAAATCGACCCCGAACACCATGCCGATAACCACGGCCCAGATACTGAGGCTCAGCGGCAAGTGGTGACGCCACAGCCGCGAATTCAGCAGAAAGGCGACGGCCAGCAATACCGTGAAGCCGCCCACCAGCCACATCTTGGGCACGAGCAGCGCCAGCAGCAGGATGAAGCCCCCCGCCGCCAGCAGCAATAGAATGAGCGGCGACATCCCCTCGCGGAAATACGCCAGCAGCAGCGCCGCGAACACGAGCGACTGCCCCGTTTCGTTCGAGGCCAGAATGAGGGCTACCGGTAGCAGCGTGAGGCCGGCCAGCACGGCCTGGTCGCGCCAGTTTTGGTTGCGCAGGTTGATGCCGGCCATGAAGCGCGAGGCGGCCAGCGCGGTCGTAAACTTGGCAAACTCGGCCGGTTGCAAACGCACTGGGCCAAACTCCAGCCACGAGCGCGAGCCCGCGATGGGCCGCGCAATCACGAGCGTGACGAGCAGCAGCACAATCATGCCGCCGTAGAGGGCGTAGGCCAGGGTGTCGTAGGCCTTGTAATCGACCACCAGCAAAATGACGATGAGCACCACGGCCGTGCCCATCCAGAGCAATTGCTTAAACCAGTTGAACTCCATCAGCTCCGAAAAGCTGAGGGCCGAAAGTGGGTGCGCGGGGGCATCGGGCGAGTAGCTGGCCGCGTACACGGCCACCCAGCCCAGGCCCACCAGCGTGAGGTAGAGCAAGAGCAGGGGCCAGTCGATGCTGCGCGAAGAACGGGTAGTAACGGGAGACATGCAGAAAACTTTGCGCAAAGGTCGGCGCTAGCGAAGCATACAGCCGGCCGGGGCCCCTGGGTTCCCCCTACCCCACTTGCCTAAGCTAGCGGCACCCGCCGCCGCTTGGCCAACGGAAAGAAGATGCACGCGGCGGTGAGCGTAGTCAGCAGGCTGGCCACGCCGGCCTGCGCGCAAAATCCCACCTCCTCGAAGTGTAGCTTTTCGGCCTGCGCCTCGTCGGCCAGAAACAGCTCCTGCATCTCGGGCGGCACGTGCTGTTGCTCCAAGCTCTGCTGCTCCCAGGCCAGCCGGCGGGCGAAGTACCCGTCGTCGGCCTGGTAGGCGTAGAGGCCGATGAGCAGCGTGGCCAGCAGGGTACTGGCGAGGCTCATGGCCAGCCCCCGCGCCAGGTACCAGTTGAGCGTACCTTCTCCCCGGCGCACATCGGGCTGCAACGCCCAGAAATAGCACACGACCATACCGCCCACCAGCCCCAGGATAGCCTCGGCGTAGCCTAAGTAGTTGAGGTAAAAAGCCGGCGTGATGCTGCGCCACATAAACAAACCCAGCAGCAGCCCGGCGGTGAGCAGCACGTACAACAGCAATTGCTGGCGGGAAGGACGCATGAACTAGCTGACTTTTTCTTAGTAAGTGAGCACGCTCAGTTCGACCCGCACGTTGGCGCTGCCAATATGTTCCCACTGCTTTTCCGGGCTATGTCGCGACCACATGGTAAAGTTGCCCGGCGCAAACTGGCCTTCCAGCGAAGGCAGGCTCTCGCCGGATAATACGTGCGACGTAGCCGAGTTAGCTGGGTCAGGGCCGACTACGATTTGACGCTTGTCACGGCCGGTAGTGGTATGGGTTACTGCAATAAATTTGTCTTCCGGATTGGTGGCTAGGCATTCAATAATAACAAAGACTCCTTCGGTCGGCAGCGGCAGCTTGTACTTGCTGAGGTCAAACGACACCCGACCGCGCGAGAATGCGGATAGTTGACCAGCCGTGAGAGTAATCGGTTCGGGCAACAAATCGGCGGAGCCGGGCTGCATCTGGCTACCGGGGTGCAGCGGCGCGGGCTGAGCAGTCACCAATCGCACTCGCAATTGGCCCTCCTCTACCCGGGAAGCCAGAAAGAACCGCAGTTGGTCGAGTATGCAAGTTTGGCCAGCCGGTGTAGTGGCAGGTGCTACCAAATAAGAAGCGACAGCTTGCCCCGGTATCAAATTACGGGACATGCTTTTGCCCTTCGGATCAACGGAAGATAACACCACCGCCTGAGGTGACCGCACGGCTACCTCGCCTAACGCAAATACTTGTGGTAACAGGCGCAAGGTATCAGGCTGATTCGCGGCGCCGACTGGCCGCCGTACTACAAGCGGCGCATACCCCAATCTATTGAGACGCAGCATCACAGGCGGCTTATCAAGCTGAAACCGTCCGGCCGCATCGGTGGTGAGCGCAGCCGCTGGTAATGGGTCGCCTTCTTCACGCACGGTCACGCCTACTAAGGGCTGCCGAGTAATAGCATCAATTACTACGGCCGTGTACACCGGTGGTGTAGGCGTAGCGAGGAGAAGAGAAAACAGGAAAAACATATGTGGCAGCAAAAAGAGGGAAGAACTATTAGCTGCGCCGCCCAGCGGCTACTAGTAAGATAGCCGCTCCACTTGCGGGGAGCGGCTATCAATAGCGCTTCATGACGTGCGCATCATTTACCTAGCAAGGCTCAATGGTTTCTGTGAGGTTGCTACCAAACCACCCCCAAGTGTAGGTCCACTGTGTGCCATTGATGCAAGCGCCGGTCAAATGGCCGGGGGCAATGCGCGCATCCGCCTTATTGGTAGTAGCGTTGCTGAATGCCAGCCCTGTAGCCAGCCCGGCCAGCAGGGCAATTTTGGAAAAGCGCTTTTTCATTGAGAAAAATATTAGGGAAAATAAAGTTTGCCTACTCTGTCTGCTTTTCGGCGGTCGCATCTACCAGTATCTGGCCAGACTACTGGTAAAGAAGGAAGCTAGCTAGCACTTCATGCACTTGGTTATAACTTAATGACCAATCCATTAGCTAAAACACAGGCATGAAGCGCTGGGCGAATATACAGACAGAGCATCATTACCAAACTTTCTAACCTCTAATTAATCCCCACAATACCTCACCACTCAGTACCAGTAAACCAGCAACTTAGTGATGCGAGGGTGCATGGCCGTACATCACCCAGTCTTCCCAGCGCTTGCGGCCGGGGGCTACTTTGCCGCGCAGGTATTTTTCCATCATGAGGCCAGCGGCGGGGGCGGCGAAGGTGCCGCCGAAGCCCGCGTTTTCGATGAAGACGGCGATAGCGATTTTGGGGTCGTTGGCGGGAGCGAAGGCGGCGAAGGTGGAGTGGTCGCCGCCGTGCGAGTTTTGCACGGTGCCAGTTTTACCCGCCACCGAAATACCGTACTGCGCCAGGCTGGCAAACGAGCCGGTGCCGCCGCGCCCATCCACCACTTCCTGCATGCCGGGGATAACGTACTTGAAGAGCGTCGTATCGACGGCCGTGTAGTGGCGCTGCCGAAACTCGGGTAGCGGCTGCCCGCTGGCCCCAATGCTACGCACAAAATGCGGCGCGTAGTAGAAGCCGCGGTTGGCGATGGTCGCCATTACGTTGGCCATTTGCAGGCCGGTAATGCCGATTTCCCCCTGCCCGATGCTGAGCGAGTACACCGTTTTGAAGTTCCAGCGGTGGTAGCCCAGGCGCTTGTCGTAGTACTCGGCCGATGGGATAAGGCCCCGCTTCTCGTGGCCCATGTCCACGCCCAGTTTTTCGCCCAGGCCGAAGGTTTTTACCATCTTCTGCCACTCGGCCAGGCCCAGGCGGGCATCCTCGAAGCGGTTGGGGGTGCGTCCGCGCATCACGGCGGCCCGCATCACCTGGTAGAAATACGGGTTGCAGCTCTGCTTG
>CAJYVK010000328.1 GCA_913778455.1 uncultured Hymenobacter sp.
GCTTCAGCTCATTTCGCAGGGCCTGACCACGGGCGAAATTGCCGATAAGCTATTTCTGAGCAAGCGCACCATTGAAACCCATCGCCAGAATATGATGGAGAAAATGCAGGTCAAAAACACAGCGGCGCTCATCAAGCAGGCCATGGCCGATGGGTTGCTGGTAGACTAGTATCTACCTGGCTCATTGGCTAGCCAGTACTAGCGCGAGTTTAGCGGAGCGTAACTCGTGTTGGCGATGACGAGGAGGCTGCGCCTCCACTGCCGCAACGCGGCAAGCCGCGCTTGCGCAGCTTGTTATGTAGCGTCTTGAATTAGCGGCTCGTTGGTGCATGCCCGTTCTGACGCACTTGCCGATAGTGCGGCAGTGGAGGCGCAGCCTCCACGTCATGACTAGCACGAGTTACGCTCCGCTAAACTCGCGCTAGTGCCTTCAGCTCGGGAGCGGTTGGGGCGTGTAGCTGGGGCCGAGGCAGCGTGGCCCCTGGGCCGTCCAGGCGAGCTTGTCGATGCAAAGCTGGCGCTCGGTCATGGCGGCGTTCCAGGCGTGGTACACCAGGTATTCGGTGCGGCCATCGGGGGCTAGCACGTGCGAGTGGTGGCCGGGACCACGCACGTGGCCGGGCACCGAGTGCAGCACCCGCGCCCCGGCGTCGGAGCCGGAATCCTGGTAAGGTCCCAGGATATGGTCGGCGGTGCAATAATCGACGCCGTAGCGGTCGGTCAGGAAATTGGCCCCGCTGAAAAAGCAGTAGTACTTACCGGCGTGGCGGCGCACAAACGGCCCCTCCAGCGTGTGCCACTGGGCAAAGGTGCGGTTGCCGTAGAGCGGCATAAGGCGGTTGGCCTCGAAGAGCGTCCACTTGTGGCGGGCGCGTAGCACGGTGCGCGGCTCGCCGGCCAGCTTGGTCATGGAGGCCAGGCGATCGACTACGAGGCCGGTGCCGGGGTAGTAGCCATCGGCCGTGTCGGTGAAGTCGCGGGCGTAGAACAGGTACCACTGCCCATCGGTATCCCGAAAGGCGTGGGCATCGATGGTAAACTGGCTGTCGGCTACCGGCAGGGTTGCCACCTCGGTGTACGGCCCCTCGGGATGGGAGCTGGTCGCCACGTGCAGCTGGTGCCCCACCGTAGCCCCGATGGCCCCGCCACCCCGCGAGTAGTACATATAAAACGTGCCCTCGTGCAGCACCACTTCGGGCGCCCAGAAGTCATATTCCTCGGAGCCGGCCGGGGGCATCAGGGCGCCGCCCAGCGGCTGCCAGTCCACGAGGTTGCTGGACACCAGCACGCTAAATACCCGGCCGTCGGCCGTGCGGCCCCGCCCGGTGGTGCCGAAGGCATAGTAGCGCCCCGCGTGGCGCAGCACGAACGGATCGGGAAAATTGCGGGCCACCACCGGGTTGGTATAAGTGCGGGCCGCAGTAGCGGCGGAGGGGCGCATAGCCAGCAGGGCCAGCCCGGTGGCCGAGCCTTTCAGAAAAGAGCGACGAGAAGCCATTGGCGGTGGGAAAAGGAGCAGGCGAGGGCCAGTGGCCCCGCGAGGGGAGAGTGGAGCGTCGGTGGGCTACCCCGCCGGTAGCTGGCGGTTGAAGTGCAGCTGGAGCAGCGTATCTATCTTCTCCGCCGTGAGGGGCTTGCTGACGAGGCCGGCAATGGGCAGGTCGTTGATGCGGTTGAGGTCGCGGGCGTCCATCGAAGTGGCTAGCACGACGATGACGGTGGCATCGCGCCGGGCCTGGGGCAGGTGCAGGTAGGCATCCAGAAACTCCATGCCGCCCATGCCGGGCATGGCCAGGTCGAGCAGCAGCAGCGTGGGCACGTAGGGTGGCGGCTCGGTAAGCAGGGCCAGTGCCTGCTCGGCCCCGGAAGCCACCTGCACGTGGTCGGTTACCTTCAGCTTGTTGAGCAAGTGCTCGTTGAGAAAGTTGGTCGTGTCATCGTCGTCGACCAGCAGAATGCGGGGAAGCTTTTCCATCTCTAAAAAAAGACGCCGGGCGCGGGGGAAGGTTGCGGGGTCCCAATTTTCCGCCTGCGGCGCGTAAAGGGTAGAAATTTTATAACATGTTTTAGGGCAAAAGGATGGTATTGCTGCGCTCGGGGTAAGCAGCTAAGCAAATTATTGCATTTTTTTTAATTTAGCCCGCCCCCGCCCGACCGGTGCGCAGCGAAGAGGCGCGTATCAGCAGCTCGGGCTGAAGTACCACGTGGCGGGGCGCGCTGGCGGGCTCGCGTTCTTCCAGCAATTCCAGCAGCAAGCGGGTGGCGGTGCGGCCCATCAGCTCACAGTGCTGATCGACGGAAGTGAGGCGCGGCAGCGTGAGCCGCCCAAATACTTCATTGCTAAAACCCACCAGGCCCATGTCTTCGGGTACGCGCAGGCCGCGCTCGGCAAGTACTTCCAGCGCCCCGGCCGCCGAAAAGTCGCTGCCCGAAAACACGGCGTCGGGCGGGTGGGGCAGGGCCAGCAGCTGCCGCATGCCAGCGTGGCCGTCGGGCATGTCCATGTGCCCGAATACGATGAGGTCTTCCTCCACCGGCAGGCCGTACTCGCGCAGGGCATCTTCGTAACCCTGGCGGCGGTGCTTGTAGATGTTGAGGTACTGCGGCCCGCTGAAGTGCGCAATGCGCCGGTAGCCCTGCTCCAGCAGGTGCCGGGTGGCGCGGTAGCCCCCGGCGCGGTCGTCGAGCACCACCGCGTTCACGTCGTGCCCCACCAGCACGCGGTCGAAAAACACCAGCGGAATGTCGCGCTTGCGCACCTTCTCGAAGTGCCGAAACTCGTTGCTCGTGCGCGAGAGTGATACCAGGATGCCGGCCACCTGCGCGCTCATGAGCGTTTCCAGGTTTTCGCGCTCGTGAGCCAGGTCTTCGTTCGATTGGCAGATGAGCACGTGGTAGCCCGCCTGGCTGGCCGCCGCCTCGATGCCCTTCACCACCTGCGAGAAGAAATTGCCGTCGATGTGCGGCACCACCACGCCGAGCAGGTTGCTGCGGCCCTTGCGCAGGCCGGCGGCCAGGCTATTGGGCCGGTAGCCCAGCTCTTTAGCCAGGGCCGTAACGCGCCTGGCCGTAGCCTCACTGATGGCGGGGTGGCCGCTCAGCGCCCGCGACACCGTGGAAGTAGATAGCTGGAGCTGCCGGGCCAGGTCGGTAATGGAAGCGCGTTTTTTTGCCACCGAGTGCGAAGGGAAAGGAGGCCCGCCACCGGAAGAATGCCCCCGGCTTTTTGCAACGAACAATGCAATGGGCCGTGCAAAGGTTGCACAAAATTCCTCGGCTTTCCCGTCGTGCAAACGTTTGCACAACCCCGCCGACGGGCGTACTTTGCGCTCCCGGCCGGTGGCTGGCTGGCCCGCGGGGCCAGGTGTTGGCTTGTTGCGGTTTCTTCCATTTTCTTTTTTCCTTTTCCCATGTCCCACCCAGTTTCGGGGTCGCCGCGATGCGGTGCCCCGGTTAGCCGTTCGCGTGCGGGCGGCGGGCCTGGCTACGGCCTAGCCAGTTTCGGCGCTTATTGTCAACCTGCTCAAGCGCATTGCTTTACGGTAAAAGGGCGGCCGCGTAAGCGCTGGCTGGCGCTATTGGCCAGCGCCCTGAGTCTGCCCACCGCCCAGGCGCAGGCGCTGCGTCCGCCCGCTTATCCGCTCGTCACGCACGATCCGTATTTCAGCGTGTGGGCCATGCAGGAGGAGCTGACTGGCGCACCCACCCGGCACTGGACCGGTACCCCGCAGAGCCTCGAAGGCGTGGTGCGGGTCGATGGGCAGGCGTACCAGTTTTTGGGGCAGGCCGGGCCGCAGTACCGGGCCGTGGTACCCACCGTGCGCGAGCAGCCCTACCGGGCCCGCTACTCGTTCAAGCGACCGGCGGCGGGCTGGGAAAAGCCGGGCTTCGCGGCGGCTACGGGTTGGAAGGAAGGCCCGGCTCCCTTCACCGACAACAAGGCCGAGCACGGCACCGAGTGGACGGGCGGCGACATCTGGGTGCGGCGCACCGTGCGCGTGGCCGACCCCAAAACTGCTGGCGAAGTACGCCTGCTGATGCAGCACGACGACGATGCCGAGGTGTACCTCAACGGCGTGCTGCTCGGCAAGCAGCCGGGCTACAACAGTGGCTACGACTTCTTCACTATCCCGGCCGCGGCCCGGCAGGCGCTGCGTGCTGGCGACAACCTGCTGGCCCTGCACGCCACCAGCCCCCGGGGCGGTGAGTACCTCGACGCCGGCCTCTACGAAACGCTGCCCGCGCCCGCCCCGCTGCCCAAGGCCCGCCAAACGGCCGTCTCCCTCACCGCCACCCAAACCACCTACACCTTCGTGGCTGGCCCGGTGCAATTGAAAGTCAATTTCTTATCGCCGCTGCTGCTCGATGAGCTCGAAACCGTGGCCCGGCCCGTGAGCTACGTCACCTGCACGGCTACCACTACCGACGGCCAGCCGCACGCTACTCAGGTGCTGCTCAGCGAGGCCGGTACGCTGGCCGCCAATACGCCGTATCAGGAAGTCGCTACCCGCCCCGGCGCGGCCGGCAGCCTGCGCTGGCAGGCGCTGGGCACCACCGCCCAGCCGGTGCTGGCTACGGCCGGCGACAACGTGCGCATCGACTGGGGCTACGCCTACCTGGCCACTCCCGGCCCGGCGCTGGTAAGCACGGGTAACCCGCAGACGCTGAAAATGTCCTTCGCCAAAACCGGCACGCTGCCCGCTGCCGCGCCAATCAAGGGCCAGGCCCAGCGCGTGGCTCAGGCCGCCGTGTTCGACCTCGGCGCGGTAGCCGCTGTCCCTGCCGAGCAGCATTTTCTGCTGGGCTACGACGCGCAGTACGCCGTGCAGTACTTCGGCCAGAACCTGCGCCCGTGGTGGCGCCGCGACCCGGCCACGACGATGGACAAGGCCCTGGCCGCCGCCGAGGCCGACTACCCGCGCCTGCGTCGCAAGGCCAGCGAATTTGACCAGCAGCTAGCGGCCGATGCCCGGAAGGCGGGCGGCTCGCAATACGCCGACCTGTGTCAGCTGGCTTACCGCCAGGCCATTGCGGCGCACAGCATCGTGGCCGGGCCGAAGGGCGAGCTGCTGTTTTTCTCGAAGGAAAACTTTTCGAACGGCTCCATCGGCACGGTGGACATTACCTACCCGTCGGAGCCGCTGTTTCTACTTTATAACAACGAGCTGGCCAAGGGAATGCTGCGCTTCATCTTCGACTATAGCGAGTCGGGGCGCTGGAAAAAGGACTTCCCCGCCCACGACGTGGGAACCTACCCGCTGGCCAACGGCCAAACCTATGGTGAGGATATGCCCGTGGAAGAAGCCGGCAACATGCTGATTGCCACCACCGCCACCGTACGCCTGGATGGTAAGCCCGACTTTGCCCGCCAGCACTGGCCCATGCTCACCAAATGGGTAGAATTCCTGAAGCGCGATGGCTTCGACCCGGCCAATCAGCTCTGCACCGACGACTTCGCTGGCCACCTGGCCCGCAATACCAACCTCTCGGTGAAGGCCATCATGGGCATTGCCTGCTACGCCGACCTGGCCCGGCAGCTCGGCGATACCAAAGTGGCCGACGACAACTTGGCCCTGGCCCGCGACCTCGCGCGCAAGTGGATGACGATGGCCCGCGACGGCGACCATTACGCCCTGACCTTCGACAAAACCCCCGGCTCGTGGAGCCAGAAATACAACCTCGTCTGGGACAAAGTACTTAGCTTAAACGTTTTTCCACCCGAAGTGGCGCAGCAGGAATTAGCCTTCTACCTCCAGCACCAGCAGAAGTACGGTCTGCCGCTCGACAGCCGCAAGACCTATACTAAGTCGGACTGGATACTGTGGACCGCCACGCTGGCGAGCAACCAAGCCGACTTCGCGGCGCTCGTCAACCCCGTGTGGCAATTCGCCAACGACACCCCCAGTCGCGTGCCCCTCAACGACTGGCACGAAACCACCGACGCCAAGCAAGTGGGCTTCCAGGCCCGCTCGGTAGTGGGCGGCTACTTTATGAAGATGCTGGCCGATAAGCTGGGCAAGAAGTAGCCTGAATTATACATAAGAAAGCCCGTCGTGCTGAGCCTGTTGGGGCTGCTTAGCACGACGGGCTTTTGTAACACTAAGCGCCAGCTTGGTGAGGCGTCTGGGTTTACGTCCCGGCCGCCTCACCAAGCTGGCGCTTGGTGTTACAAGTGCTGGCGGGGTAGTGCGAGCTACTTCTTATTCACCAACTCAAAACGCTCGAAAGCAACCGTGGCCGAAGCTGGCCCCTGGGCTACCACACCCACGCGCACGCCCCGGTCCCAGGGCGGTAGAAACTGCCCGTCGGCGCTGTCGGTGCCGGGGAGCAACTCGGTCCAGGTGCGACCGTCGGGGCTGTAGGCAAAGCGGAAACGGCTGCCGCCCTGGGCTTGTAGGCGCAGGTGCAGGGTTGGGCTGGCGGTAGGCAGGGGCATCTCGGCCAGAGTGCGGGGCTTGCCGTCGCGCACTTCCTGCACGTGCAGCTTGCCCGCGCCGGCTAGCAGGCTAATGGTGTTTTTAGGGTCGCCGAGGGCGGCGATGCCAGCGGTGGTGCCAGCGGGCAGGCTGCTGGGGTTGAGCAGGGTAGTAGTAGCGGTGTAGTCGGCCGCCAGGGTAGCGAAGCCCAGCGCCGCGCCGCCCTTATCGGGCTGGGCGGTGAGGTGCAACTGGCCGTCGCGCAGGGCAAACTGCGGCCGGTCTTCCACCGGCCACTCCCAGGCCGGGGCGAGGCGGGTGGCGGTAAACTCGTCGGCCACCACGGCCGGGGCGGGAGCGGGGGCCGCGCCGGGGTTGGCTACAAACTCGGGCCAGCCGGTCTTCGTCCAGGCAAATTCGCTGAGGATGCCCTGGCGACCTACGTACTGCATGCTGCCCACTTGGTAGGCGTGGTGCAGCAGGTACCAGTGGCCGTTGCGTTCGATGGCCGTGCCGTGGCCGGGGCAGGTCCAGTTGGCTTGCTTGGTGAGGATGGGATTGCGGGTATACTTCTCCCAGGGACCGAGCAGGCTTTTAGCGCGGGCCACGCCGATAGCGTAGGTGCAGTTGGCCCCGCAGCAGCCATTGGCGGCGTAAAACATATAGAAATAACCGCCGTGGTGCACCACGCTGGGGCCTTCCACGAGGTTGCCCTCCCAGGGCGCGGTGTTGCGAAACAGCTCTTTTTTCTCGCCCACCAGCTTGGTGCGGTCGGCGCTCAGGCGCTGCGCCCACAGGGGCGTGGGCTTCTGCACGCTGTTGCCGTCCTCCTTCCAGATAAGGTAGGGCTGGCCGTTTTCGTCATTCACCGGGAAGCCGTCGATGGAGCCGTCGGGCTGGCCCACGAGCGGGCCGTGGTCCTGGTAGGGGCCTTCGGGACGGTCGGCGCTGGCCACGCCCACGGCCAGATTACCGCCGCGCTGGTGGGCGGTGTAAAACACGTAGGTCTTGCCATTGGCCTCGTGGCTGATTTCGGGGGCCCAGAAATAGTAGTCGGCCCAGGCCGGCCGCTCGCCCGGAAATACGTGCCCCACCAAGTCCCAGTGTTGCAAGTCGGTAGACTTGAGCAGCGGAAACGTCGGTCCCCAGTTCGACGACGTGGCCGTGGCCCAGTAGGTATTACCCACCTTGGTCACCGAAGGGTCGGGAAAGTCGCCGGCCAGCACGGGGTTGGCGATGGGCGTGGGGGCGCTGGTTGAAGCGGGAGCTTTCGCCTTGGCTACAGCCGAAGGAGTGGGCTTGGTACGCGGCAGGGTGCGCTGGGCCAGGACCGGGCCAGCCAGCAGCAAGGCGCTGGCTAGTAGAGAGCGGGATAGGTTAGTAGTTAGCATGTAAGGCAAGAAATAACGAAGGCCAGTTAGCCAGCCTACTCGCCCGCCGGCCGGGGTAAAGCCACGCCCGTGGCTACCGGCGTGCCAAAATCAGGCGAGCCGTCGGCCTTCCAGGTAAACTGCTGCATGCGCGGGGTGCGCACGTCGCCGCAGCCCTGGCCGGGGCGCAGGTTGGCGTGATAGATAATCCAGTTTTGGCTACCGTCTTTCGAGGTGAAGAAGCCGTTATGGCCCGGCCCGTAGGCGTTGTTGGTGGGGTTCTTGGTGAAAACCGGCGTCGTGGACTTGGTCCAGGCAGCAGCGTCGAGCGGGTCGGCAGTAGTGCTAGCCGTGAGCATCCCCAGGGCATAATCGTCGGTGCTGCAATGACTGGCCGAGTATACTAGGTAGGTTTTGCCCGCGTGCTGAATTACTTCCGGTCCCTCATTCACTTTGGGCGCGCCATTGAGCTCCCAGGCGTACTCCGGGTGGCTGAGCTGGGTGCGCGGGCCGGTAAGCGTCCAGGGATTACTCATGCGGGCAATGTACAGATTCTGCTGGTCGGAGCCGGCCTCCTGGCCGCTCCACACGAGGTAGCGCTGGCCATTCTGCTCCAGGATGGTACCGTCGATGGCCCACAGATCCTGGCCGGGTACGGCAATCTGCCCCTTCTCCACCCAGGTGCCGGTAGTGGGGTCGGGATTGGCATTTTCGAGCACCCACAGTCGCTGGCCACCGCAGCAGTTGCCCGGCCCCGCCGTGAAATACACGTACCATTTGCCATCGAGAAAATGAATTTCCGGCGCCCAGATGTCGTGCGAAGCCGGCCCCGTGGCCTTAGGCGTCCAGATAGTAGTACTTACGCCCGAGGCCAGCTCGCTCATCTTGCTGGTCTTGCGCAGGATGAGGTTGTTGCCAGTGGTTTGCATGTAGTAGTACGTGCCATCCTTCTGGTACACCCACGGGTCGGGGCCGCTGGTGAGCAGCGGGTTGGTGAAGGTGGTTGCGGTGGGCGTTGGTGGCGGGGGTGTCACGCCGCCCCCACCGCCGCCGGAGGAGCCTTTCGAACAGGCACAGGCCATGCAGCCGGCCAGCAGTAGCGTGGCCCAGCGGGAAGGTTGGGAAAATAGCATAAGCAAGGGGTGGGGTAGAGACGGGTGTGGAAATGGAAGTTGGTGGGGGTAATGGCTAGGCGACTACTCAAAATGACGTTGTCATGCTGAGCCTGCGAAGCATCTCGCTCGCCCCGTTAGACGAAGCGAGCGAGATGCTTCGACAAGCTCAGCATGACAAGCGTGAAGGGGGACTAGGAGTGCTGAAGTAGCTTCAGTGGCAACATGCTAGTACCCTGGGTTCTGCGTCAGGGTCAGCAGGTCCACGTCAGTTTGGGGCAGCGGGAGCAACCGCGATTTGCCCACCACAAAGCTGTTGAACTGCGCGTCGCGGGCCTTGAGCTGGTCGACGCCCGCCTGGGTGTCGAGCAGACCCCAGCGCTGCAAGTCAAACCACCGCACGCCCTCGCCGGCTAGCTCGGTGGCCCGCTCGTGCATGAGCTGGGTGCGCAGGCTGGCCTGCGTGAAGCTGCCAGGGTTTAGCGGCTGCAAGTTGACGCTGGCCCGCTGGCGCACTTGGTTGATGAGCGGCACGGCGTCGGCGGTGCGGCCCTGCTCGTTGAGCGCCTCGGCTTGCAGCAGCAGCACGTCGGCGTAGCGAATCACGCGCTGATTGATGGGCGAGTCAAAATCCTCGAACTGCCGGTAGTAATCAGTTTGGTACTTGCGCCAGTACACGCGGGAGCGTAAGCGCAGGGCTTCAATACCGCGGGGGTCACCATTGTTGGAGTGGTAACGGCCCAAAAAGCCCGCTCCGTAGGCCAGTGTATCGGCGTCGGCTGGTAAGGAAGTAGCAAACTGCCGCTGGTCAAGGCGGTTATAAAACACCGTGGCGGCCAGGCGCGGGTCGCGCTGCCCGGTGGCGGTGGGCTCCTGCAAAAACTCGTTCACGATCCAGGGCCGCACCTCGCCGTCGTTGAAGCCGAAGCCCGGCACGCCCCAGAACTGCGAGCGCTGCCCGCCCTGCGACGAGGTTGCGTCGGGGCCGCCGCCCGAGTCGTTGCCGCCCTTCTTCTCATCCGAAAACTGCACCTCGAAAATCGACTCCGCGTTGTTTTCCGAAGTGTGGCGGAAATT
>CAJYVK010000329.1 GCA_913778455.1 uncultured Hymenobacter sp.
CTCAATGCCCAGGCCACGCTGCTGGGCCGTACCCTGCCCGGCGAAGAGCTGTGGGACAACGTGCGCGGCCTCGACTACCTGTTCAGCCGCCCCGAGGTGGATGCCGCCCGCGTGGGCTGCCTCGGCAACTCGGGCGGGCGGCATCCACCTCGGGGCGGCTGAACAGGTAGTCGAGGCCGCGCACGTTGTCCCACAGCTCTTCGCCGGGCAGGGTACGGCCCAGCAGCGTGGCCTGGGCATTGAGCAGGGTATGCTCGGTGGTGCCGCCGCGGGTGAGAGGCTGGCCGCCGCCATCTACCAGCTGCATCCGCTCGCCCTGCGAAACGGGGTCGACCACGAGTACCACGAAGCCGTTGCGGGCCAGCAGCCGGGCCGTGAGCTGGTAGCTGGGCGTGGCCTTGCTGGCCTGCTCGTGCCCGCACAGCAGCAGCGCCGCCGGCCGCCGGCCCCGGCCCTCGGGCACGTACAGGTTGGCCGTGACGTGGTGCTGCGGCTGGCTTTCGTAAATAACCTTCTCGATGCGAAAGCCCGCCTGCGGTACCGTGCCCACTACCCGCGCTCGCAGCGGCGAGCGCGTCGGCAGCGGCCCCAGCACCCGCCGGAAGCGCGCCCGCACCGAGTCACGGTAAGCTGCCGTGCCCGCCGCCGAGGCCAGGGCGTTGTCCAGCGCTGCCCGGCGCGGGGTGTACTGCGCGTGCACCTGCTGGAGCAGGTAGGTGGGCAGCGTGGCCGGGGCTTTCCAGTCGATGACGGGTGGGATGGGGGCCTGGGCGGCGGCGGGCAAGGCCAGCAACAGGCCGCCGAGCAGAGCAAGCGGGCGGAATGACATTCCCGCAAGTTAGGGGACGACCCCAGGCGTGGGCTATTTACAAGCCCGGTCCACGCGCTCCGACTCCGCGCTGTTCAAAGCCGATTGCCTGCACCTCAACGCCAAGGGCTACGACAAGTGGCAGGCGGTATTGCAGCCGCTGGTAAACTAGCCCTTGCGGCGGGCGGCCTGCGGGCTGGCACAAAAACCGGTCCGCCTAGTGCGGGCCGGTTTTTTTATGCCAGCCCGCTGCCCTACGTGGGTTGCGTCGCTTCGCGGGTGCCCACGTAGGGCAGCGAGCTCCAGGGTGGCAAGGTGGGTATCGACCTACTTGGCATCTGCGTTGGTGGAGAGTAAATAGTTGCTTAGCAACCTGTGCGGCCGTGGCACCTCAGCCCCTGGCCGCATCTGGTAAGCATGTTCCGGGGGAGCCGACCAAAAATTCAGGGTAGCCAACTCGTCGGGCTGAGCACTAGGTAGAAGCGTCGCGCAGGTGGTATTACGGACCATATATTCAGGGGTTTGCGGAATAGATTTAACATCTTCATGCGATACCGCCGCCGGGTTTTAACCCGACCTTTGCGGGATACTGCGGGCGTGTGCCCGATGCTCTCACCCTTTTTCTGCATGCTATGAAGCACTTGCTACGCTTAGCCCCCGGGGGCCGCCACACGTTTTAGCTGGCTGCCCTGGCGCTGCCGGGCCTACTGCTGGCCGGCCGCGTCGCCCGGGCGCAGACCATCAGCTCGCTGTCGCCCACGAGCGGGCCGGTTGGCGCGAGCGTCACTATCACGGGCACGGGCTTTAAGGCCACGGCGGCCTAGAACGTCGTGTTTTTCGGGGCCACGCAGGCGGCCGTAACGGCGGCCAGCCCCCCAGCCTCACCGTGACCGTGCCGCTGGGGGCTACCTACCAGTACCCCACCGTGACGAACCTACCCCAGGCCTGCACCGTGGCCGCCGCCCAGCCCTTCGTGGTAACGCTGGCCGGGGCCGTGGCCTTCGAGCCCAAAACCGATTTTGCCCTCGCAACGACGACGCCCCTGGCGGTGGCCATCGGCGACCTCGACGACGACGGCAAGCCCGACCTGGCTACGGCCGGCTCCGGCAAGCTGGCCGTGCTGCGCCAGATTGGGCAGCCCACCATCACCGACTTCTCGCCCGCGAGCGGCCCCGTCGGCACGAATGTGACCGTGACGGGTACCAACCTGGGCGGGGCCGGCACGCCGGCCGTGGCGGTAAACGGCACGGTGGGCACCCTCGTGAGCAGCTCGCCCACCAGCCTCGTCTTCAAGGTGGCGGCCGGCTCCACGAGCGGGCCGGTCGGCGTTACGCTGGGGGCGTACGCGGCCACGAGCGCCGGGCCGTTTACGGTGCTGGCCTCCGTCGCGCTCACGGCGGTGAGCCCGGCGGCTGAGCTGCCGGGGCAGGTCGTCACGCTCACGGGCACGGGCTTTACCAGCGCCAGCACCGTCAGCTTTGGCGGTACGGCTGCCAGCGTGGACTACGTATCGGGCACCACGCTCACGGCCACCGTGCCGGCCGGGCTGCCGGCGGGTAGCCAGCCCCTCAGCGTGAGCGAGGGCGGCACGACCACGGCCGCCCAGTCCTTCACGGCGCTGGCCGTGTACGACGGCGGTGCCGTGGACGACTGCACGGCCGCCGTGCCGGCCACCGCCAGCATCGGCGACGGCCAGTGGCACTACCTGCTGAGCGCCGCCGGCCAGGTGCTGGCCGCCTACAGCTACACCGGGCCCAGCTTGGGCGACCTATCCCTCGACGTGCTGCGCGCCGACCCCGCCCAGCCCGTGCGCCAGGATGCCGGCCAGCGGCCCTACCTCGACCGCAACTGGCACCTGACGGCCAGCGCCGGACGCTTCGACGGGCGCACCGTGGGCCTGCGCTTCTACGGCCTGAGCGCCGAGCAGGCCCGCCTGCAAGCCGCCGACGCCACCGCCACCCTGCCCACCCTGAAAGCTACCCAGTACAGCGGCCCCAACGAGGACTGCCAGTTGGCCAACAACGATGCCAGCGGCGAGCGCCGCCTGCTGGCCGCCCCGGCCAGCAGGCCGGCCGGCAGCAGCTACTTCGTAGCCGAGCTGAGCGTGGCCGACCACTTCAGCGAGTTTTACCTGCTGGGCAACAAGGGGAGCGCCCCGCTGCCCGTCCGGCTGCTGGCCTTCGAGGCCCAGGCCGCTGGCCCGGCTGCCGTGCGCCTGAGCTGGGCCACGGCCAGCGAGGCCGGCAGTGCCCATTTCGAAGTGCAGCGCCGCGCCGAGGGTGGTGCCTGGGGTACCCTGGGCCGGGTGGCCGCGGCGGGCAGCAGCGCCGTGCGCCGCACCTACGACTATCTCGACGCGGGGGCTTCGGCTGGCCGTTGCTACTACCGCCTGCGCCAGGTCGACCAAGACGGCGCGGCTACCTACTCACCCGTGCAGGCCGTTACCTTGGGAGCGGGCGGGCTGGCGCTGTATCCTAATCCGGCTACCCGGGGGGCGGCCGTACTCACCGGCACTACGCCCGGGGCGTAGTGCCGGTGCTCGACGCGCTGGTCCGGGCGGTAGGCACGGCCACGGCCGATGCCACGGGCACGGCCCGGCTGGCGGGCCTGGCCCCGGGCCTGTACGTGGTGCGGGCCGGTGAAGCTAGTCTGCGCCTGGCCGTGGAAGAATAGTTGGCAAGCCGGCGTAAAGCCGATGGGTTGGTGCGCCCAGTTGGCAGACTTGGCGCAAGCAGGTGCTTGCTACCAACTAACTGATTGAATACCTTTGCAAAGGCCCGCCGGCTAACCTCGGCAGGCCTTTTCTCGTCTCTTTTTCCCGCTATGATGACTCCTTTACCCCTGGCTTTGCGCCGGCTGTTGGCCGTGGCGCTGCTGCTTCTTCCTGCCCTGGTGCGTGCCCAGGTGCTATCCGGTACCTTCGCTACCGGCCGCGATCACTCGCTCAGTATCCACGCCGACGGCAGTTTATGGGCCATCGGGAACAACAACTTCGGCCAGCTCGGCACGGGTACTACCACCGGTAGTACGGCCTGGGTGCAGGTAGGCCCGGCCACCAACTGGGTGATGGTAGCCGCGGGTACCAGCTACAGCCTGGGGCTGCGGGCCGATGGCACCCTCTGGGCCTGGGGTAGTAATGACAATGGTCAGCTGGGGGTGGCTACCAACAGTGGGACTACCGTCGCCAATGCGACGCCCGCCCAGGTGCCCGGTACTTACACCCAGATTGCGGCCGGCAGTGACCACAGCCTGGCCCTGCGGGCCGATGGCACCCTCTGGGCCTGGGGCTGGAATAAATACGGCCAGTTGGGGACTACTACCAATAACGGCACCGATAACGCCAATGCTACCCCTACCCAGGTACCTGGTACGGGCTACACCCGGCTGGCGGCCGGCGGTGCCCACAGCCTGGCCCTGCGGGCCAATGGCAGCCTTTGGGCCTGGGGTAGCAATCAGTATGGTCAGCTCGGCACTGCCACCAATAGCGGTACTGCCGTTGCCAATCCGACCCCAACCCAGGTGGCGGGTACCTACATTGAGGTAGCAGCCGGCGGTGCCCACAGCCTGGCCGTGCAGGCCGATGGCAGCCTCTGGGCCTGGGGTGGCAACCAGTACGGCCAGCTTGGCATTCCCGTCGCGGGTGGTACCACTGCCAACCCCACGCTCACGCAGGTGGCCGGTACCTACACCCGGGTAGCGGCCGGCGACTCCCACAGCCTGGCCCTGCGCGTCGATGGCAGCCTCTGGGCCTGGGGTAGCAATCAGTACGGCCAGCTTGGCATTGCCACCAATAGTGGTACCACCACTGCCAACCCCACGCCCGCGCAGGTAACGGGTACCTACGTGCAGGTAATGAGCGGCAGCACTAGCAGCCTGGCCTTGCAAGCCGATGGTACCCTCTACGGCTGGGGCTCGAATAGCTACGGGCTGCTACGTACCGCCGCCAGCAGTAGCTCTGCTACGCCCACGGCGACCGGTACCGCGTTGCCCACGCGTAGTATCACGATGGGAGGGGCTTTCGGGGTGGCCGTGCGGGCCGACGGTACCCTCTGGGCCTGGGGCAGTAATGGCAGCGGCCAGCTGGGGCAGAATCCCAGCGTATTATCCCAGAGCACGAGCCCGGTAAAAATCGGCACCGACAACGACTGGATAATGGTTGCGGCGGGCACCAGCTTCGTGCTGGGCCTGAAGGGTGACGGTCGCCTCTACGCATGGGGGCAGAACCGGTATGGCCAGCTCGGCAGCAGTACCAACAATGGCACTACCACCCCTGTTTTTACCCCGACGCTGGTGGGTACTGGCTACAAATACATTGCGGCGGGCTTCATGCACAGCCTGGGCGTGCAGGCCGATGGTAGTCTGTTGGCCTGGGGCTATAACTTCTACGGCCAAATAGCCAACCCGACTCCGGCCAGCCAGGGCACTGCCCCCAATCCGACGCCCCGGCTGGTGGGCCCGGGCTACGTGGCAGCGGCCGGCGGCACCTTCTTCAGCCTGGGGCTGCGGGCCGATGGGACAGCCTACGCCTGGGGAGCCAACGACCGGGGACAGTTTGGCAATACGACCAATGCTGGCTCGGGGGCCATCAACGCCACGCCCACGGCCGTCACCGGTGGGCCCTACGTGGCCCTGGCCGTGGGCGGTAGCCATAGTCTGGGGCTGCAAGCCGATGGCACGGCCTACGCCTGGGGCAACAATGCCAGCGGCCAACTCGGCAGCTCCCCCAACGGCGCGGTCAACGCCACGCCCACGGCTGTAGCGGGGCAGTACGTGAGCATCGCGGCGGGTAATCAGCACAGTCTGGGGCGCCGGGCCGACGGTACACTCTTTACCTGGGGAGCCAACGGTGGCAGCCAGCTGGCCCGGCCCACGGCTACCGCGTCTACGCCCACGCAGGAGGCTACTGGTGGCACGGGCTGGACCACCCTGGCCACCAGTAATGCCGCCAATTCCACGCTCGTGCGCACGGCCTCGGGCCTGGTGTTTGCCAGCGCCGGCCAGAACGATAGCGGCCAGCTCGGCGACGGCACTACTACGAACGCCCCGCGCCTCGACCGCATCAGTCCCCTCCGCAGCTTGCAGCCGCTACCCGTGCAGCTGGTGACGTTTACGGCCACGCTCACGAGCGCCTCGGCCGTGGCCCTGGCCTGGGCCACGGCCAGCGAAGTCGGCAGCGCCCGCTTCGAGGTGCAGCGCAGCTTCGACGGCGATACCTGGGCCACCATCGGCACGGTGGCGGCGGCGGGTAACAGCGCCACGACCCGCTCCTATGCCTTCACTGATGCCAGCCTGCCGGCTGGGGAAAGCCTATTTTACTACCGGCTGCACCAGGTAGACCAAAACGGGACGGCCGCTTACTCGGCCGTGCGCACGGTCGCGCTGGCGGGTGCCAGCGCTGGCCTGAGCCTGTATCCCAACCCAGCCAGGGGCGGGGCGGCTACCCTCACGGGCGTGACGCCCGGTACGGCCGTCAGGGTGCTCGATGCGCTGGGCCGCCCCGTAGCCTCGGCCACTGCCGACGCGGCCGGCTCGGTGGCGCTAACCTTGCCCACCGGGCTGGCGGCGGGCGTGTACGTGGTGCGTGCCGGCCAGCGGGCCGCGCGCCTGGCGGTGGAGTAACGCTTCCTTACTTATCCAACTCTAAAAAGGGCGCGCCAACCGGCTCGCCCTTTTTAGGTTGGCTGGTAACGGTGGCTAAGGTTGCCCCAAAAATGCCAGTACCGCCGCGTTGAAGGCGGCCGGGTCTTCTTGCGGGGCGTAGTGGGTGAGGCCGGGGAAGACGTGCGCCTGCCCGTGGGGCAGGCTGCTGGCAATAAGGCGCGAGTGGGCGGGCTTGATGAGATCTTTCTCCCCGGCCAGCACCAGCGTGGGCGCCGCGATGCCTGCCAGGTCCGGCGCCTTCAGGCGGGGGTAATCAAGCAGTAGGACCATCAGCGGGCGAACCTGGCGGGCCTGGTGGCTAAATGGGTAGAGCAGCGTGGCGAGCAGCTTGCCCTGGCGCACTTCTCGGAGGGTGGCGGGCGTCACGGCCAGGGTGTCGGCCCAGAGGTTGGCCCCCATCGTCACGAGCTTTTTCACTTGCTGCGGGTGGTGCAGCGCCAGGCTCAGGCCGGTATTGCCGCCGTCGCTCCAGCCCACTACGTGCGCGGCCGGGATGCGCAGGGCAGTGAGCAAGGCGCTCATATCCTCGGCAAACAGGTCGTAAGTCAGCGTCGGCTTGCCGTTGGTCGATTTGCCCTGGGCGCGGGTGTCCACGGCAATAACCTGGTAGTGCTTCGCCAACTCGGGAATCTGCCCGCTAAAGGCCGAGATGGACTGCCCGTTGCCGTGCAGCAGGAGTAGGGGCTCGCCCTGCCCGTAGGTTTCGTAGTACAGCTTGATGCCGTTGAGGGCTACCGTGTGGCCAGCGGCCGCATTATTACCGTAGGGCACTACGCCCTGGCCAATCAGCTCCAGGTAGTGATTACCGCTGGCCTCGGCCACCGTGCGGTAGCGAAAGGCGTCGTTGAGGTACAGCGGCCGCCAGCCGTTGGGAAAGCCATTGGTGCTGTCGGCGCGGGCGGTTTCGAAGTCGCCGTTAGCCAGCGGTATGGACTGCCACTGGCCTTTGCCGGTGGCTACCTCCAGCCGAAAGTCGTCGTAGCCGAACGTGCCGTTAAGGTAAGCGTTGGCGCTGATAGCCAGCTGCGCGGCGGTCTTGGGTAGCTGGCTAGTCAGCGAGAAGGTACGCCACTGGCCATCGCGCCGCGTGGCCCGCATCAGGCCGGGCTTGCTGACGGTCAGGCGCTTTTTATTCTTGTCAAATACCACCGCGAAAACGTTGGCGTCGGCGCTATCGCCAGCCGGCGCGGCCAGCTTCATGCGGGCCGCGAGGCGGTACGCCTTACCAGCGTAGGCCTGTACATCGACCCGCTGCCGAAAATAGAATAGCGTGCTGACTTGAGTGGAGAGCTTAGCCTGCGCCGCGGCGGGTAGGCTGAGGGCCAGCAGCGCCAGGAGAAAGGTAAGGTGTCTCAACAGCAGCAAGGTAAAGGTGGTATAGGCGCAGCCGCCTTAAAAATGGCCGGTGGGCGGCCCGGCGGCCCACTCCCGGTCCTTGGGGCGCCGCGGCACAAAGGTAAGGTGAGCCGTTTGCCGGGGCAGTCGCACGTTGCGAAGCGGTTGGCGCGGCTTCGGGAGTGGTGAGCTGCCTTGGATAGCAATAAGCAAAGACTTTCGGAACTGGTTGGCTGTGCTGGCGTCCTTTAACAGTAGCTTTGCTTAGCAAACTCATCTAATGAAATAATAAGCAATTTAATGAAGAATTTGTTTGCGCCTGCGGGCCTGGCCTTGGCGGCGCTGCTGGCGACCACCTTGCTTACGCGGGCGCAGGCCCAGGGCGTACGCATTGGCTCGGCTGGCACCCCAGATGCCTCGGCCGTCCTCGACCTGGTGAGCAGCACCAAGGGAGCGCTCCTGCCCCGCGTGGCCACCGTTACCGACGTGCCCAGCCCCGCCACCGGCCTTGTCGTGTTTCAGACCGGCGGCACGCCCGGCTACTACTACAATACCGGTACGCCTAGTACGCCCAGCTGGCAACAGCTTGCCACCGTCGCCAATGCGGCCAGTGCGGCCAGCGGCTTGTTTTGGGGCTTGAGCGGCAACGCCAACACGGCCAACGGCGCCAAGTTTCTGGGTACCACCGACGCGCAGGACTTGGTATTCAAAACCAACGGGGTCGAGGCCATGCGCCTCACCTAGACTGGAGCCTTGTGGCCAACGAGCGGGAGCGGCCGCAACCTCTACCTCGGCTACTACACGGGGGCCAACGTGGCAGCCGGGGTGTACAACAACACCTTCGTGGGCAATACGGCGGGCCAGCTCAGTACTACGGGCAGCGGCAACACCTACGTCGGGACGGCGGCCGGCCAGCAGGCTACTACCGGCGATAACAATACACTGGTAGGCGCGGGGGCGGGTCGCGCCACGTCGAAGAGCGGTACGGCAGGTAAGGCCAATACTTTCGTGGGAAGTGCTGCCGGCTTGTACAACGACGCGGGGGCCTACAATGCCGCCTTCGGAGCCAACGCTGCTCAGACCCTGGTAAGCGGCAACAGCAACGCCTTTCTCGGCTACAACGCCAGGGCCAGCGAGCTGGGCTCAAGCAACGCGTATGTGGGTGAGGGAGCCCCCCGTCTAGCAGCTCGACCAGCTCAAACAACGTGCTGCTGGGCTTCCGGGCGAATACCGGTCCGAATCTGACTAACGCCGGGGCCATCGGGGCGTTTGCCAGCGCCACTTCCAGCAACACCCTAGCTCTGGGCGGCACCGGCTACTACGCCGTAAGCGTGGGCATCGGCACGCCCGCCCCCGTGGCCACGCTCGATGTGCGCGGCTCGCAGGCACTGGCTTACGTCACTACTGGCTTGGCTACCACCTTTACGCTCACGACCGCCCACCATACGGTGCGCCGCCTGGGGGCCTGCAACAACCTCAATATTCCCGACGCGAGTACTTGCCCGGGGCGCATCTACGTCATTATCAGCGCTAGCGGTGCGGGTTCCACCGCGGGCCTGAGCGTACAGAGCGGCGGCGGCATCTACGACGACGTGGCTAATGCCACCATTACTGCCATCGGATCTGGCGAGCGCTTATCTATCCAAAGCGACGGTGCGGGCTGGATTGTGATTGGCCGCTAGGCCCGATGCAATACCCGTAACGGCGGGCACTGTGTGCCGCTGACTTTGGAAAAGTGCTAGCCAGCAACGAAAAAACGGCCGCTACCCACCGGGTAGCGACCGTTTCTTGTTAGTAGTCGGAAAGCATCGCTACGCCTTCTCGGGCAGCAGCACGGCGTCGGGGTAGTTGCCGAGTACGGGCTGGCTGGGGGCGCCCTGGGTTACGGCTTCCACGAGCAGCTTGCCGCCCACGAAGGCCCCCTTCCAGCTTTCACCCAGGCCGCCGAATACTTCCTCGCGGTCACCCCGGCTGCGCAACTGGTTAATACCCACCTTAAAGGCCCGCAGCTCCTTGGCGGTGCGGGCGGCCCACTTCTCGTCGTCGGAGCCGAGCGCGCTCACGAGGGCCCCGTTCGAGATGTTCATCTCGCCCACCAGCTCCTCCACGCGGTCTACGAGCACCACCGTGTCGATGGGGCCGAAGGGCTCCTTGAAGTACAGCTCGGCCTGGCGGGGCAGGCCCACGAGGGCGCGCGGCGCGCGGTAGGCCGAGCGGTCCTGGCCGGGCAGGAACAGGTTGTCATCGAGCTTGCCCTGGTAGAAGGGAATGGCCCCGTGCTTGCTGGCATCGGTAAACAGCTCGTCGAGGCTCTCGGCCTGCCGGGCGTTGATGACGGGGCCGAAAGCCAGGTCGGGCAGCTTGTCGCCGGGGTTATCGACCAAGGTCGGGTTGCCCACTCTGAGGCTGCCGATGGCCTTGACGTAAGTTTCGAGGAACTGGGGAAACAGCTCGCGCTGCACCACCCAGCGCACGTAGGCCGTGCAGCGCTGCTTGCCGTAGTCGTAGCCTTTCACGAGCTGCTCGGCGAGTTTGTCCCACTGCGAATAGTTCCAGAGGCCGTAGGTGTTCACGCCCTCCATTTCGAGCATGTAGCGCTTGTGCTCTTGGCTAAGGGCATCGGCGATGTTGCGGCCGTTGTAGCGGCCCCCCACGAAGGAGAGGCAGTC
>CAJYVK010000330.1 GCA_913778455.1 uncultured Hymenobacter sp.
GAGCGCTGTTCGGATTGGTGGGGTCTTGCAGGTATTCGTAGTAGCCACCGTAGGCCGAGTTGCCCGAGTATACCGGCAGGGTGGGGTTGAAGGCGGCTGCCGCCCCGATGGCCCCGTTGTCGGCAAAGGTGTTGTCGCTCACCGAGCCCTTGACGTTCAGGTTGATGCGCAGGTGATCGTCGAGGATGATGGGCGTCAGGCTGATAGCGCCGGAGTTACGAATCAGCTTGTTCGTAATCAGGATGCCCTGCTGGTTGAGGTTGCCGTACGAGATACGGTAGGGAAACTTCTTGCCAATCGAGCCCGTGATGCTGATGTTGTTGTCGTAGGTAGCGGCCGTGCGGAAAATCTCATCCTGCCAGTTGGTATTGGCCGAGCCCAGCAGGTTGGTTTTGGTCGGGGCTAGGCGCTGCACCTGCGTCCGGAATTCGTCGGCCGACAGTACGGGCAGGGAGTTGTAGCGCCGCGCAATGGAGGTTTGCGAGCTCACGTTTACCGTCAGCGCTTCGCCCGACAAGCCCTTCTTGGTAGTGATGAGAATAACGCCGTTCGAGGCCCGCGAGCCGTAGATGGCGGTAGCCGAGGCGTCTTTCAGTACCGTAAAGCTCTCAATGTCATTCGGGTTGATGAGCGAAAGCGGGTTGGAGGCCCCAGCCAGGGCGCCGATGCCGGTGGTCGGAGGGTTATCGACGGGCACCCCGTCAATCACGATCAGCGGGTCGTTGTTCGCATTCAGCGACGAGCCGCCCCGGATGCGGATGGTCGTAGCGGCACCGGGCGCGCCCCCGCCGTCGGTAATCTGGACGCCTGCCACTTTGCCCTGCACCAGTTGCGTGGGCGTGGTAATCTGGCCTCTTACGAAGTCCTTGTCCGACACTGTCGTTACGGCGCCCGTTACGTCTTGGCGACGCTGGGTGCCGTAGCCCACTACCACGGCTTCGCCGAGGGCAGTAGCGTTTTCACTGAGTTTCGTGGCGGGTACGGTGGTAGCGCGGCCAGCCTGCACCGTTACGGGCTGGCGGGCGGTGGCGTAGCCCACGAAAGAGATAACCAGCGTTTGGGGGCCCGTGGGCACACCCGTAATCATGTAGGTACCGTCAGCATTGGTGGAGCCGCCTACCGAAGTGCCCTCAATCAGTACCGTTACGCCCGGCAGGCCGTCGTTCTTGGCATCCGTCACGCGGCCGCTGATGGAGCCAGTATTAGCTTGGGCCCAGGCACCTAGCGCGGTGCTCAGGCTGAGTAGTATTAAAAGGAGAAACCGGAGTTTCACCAGGTAAGGGTGTTTCATACGTTTGAAACTAGGGTGGGGAAAAGTGAAATAGAAATTGAGTGGCGGCAGTGGGACGCCGCCGACAAAATCTATCAAAAAAAGAACTTGAGTGCCCCATCTACATGCCACAATCGATTGCAGCGGCAGATGGGCAAAATGTTAAAATTTCGGTAGATTTCTTACCAATATAAGCCCGCGCCCTGGCAGAAACCAACCGCCGGTGGTCGGTTTTGAGTGGGCTGCGGCCCCTGCTTCTGGGCCCGGCTTAGCCGCGGCCGGCAGGCATAAAGCAGGCCACGAGGTAAGTAAAAAAATGGGTATTATACTGAATGAAAAGCGGTTGTGAATATAAATAATAAATTTTTATGTTTTATTTACTGCTGAAAATGAAGGTTATAGCTCCCTGAAGGGCTGGGTATATATGCTCCGGTTAGGTTGTAGCCAGTGGCTGGCCAGCTACCGAGTAGTAGCTTATTACCCGCTGGCAACGCCAGCGACCGGCCCCCTCCCTATCCTCGGTCATTCCCGCCGCCTCATTAAAATAATGCGGTTCGAAGTCCTCCCACTGGGGCCAACCCTCCACCTGGTGGCCAAGTGGGGGGGCGCAAAGGTAAGGCCGCCAGCTTTTGCGTTTTGAAACGGCAGCGAATGGGGCCTGCTTGCCGTATGTCCCCACCCAACCAGCCTTGGTTTGCCCGCTACGGGGCGCACACCGTACTTTTGGTTGATTACGCTTCCCTCATGAAACAATTTCCGTATTCTTTCGCCTTGGGCTTACTGCTGCTGGCCAGTGCATTAGGAGCTCACGCGCAAACGCGGCGGCCGGCCCCCGGCAAGCCCGCGCCGGGCAAAACGGCCCCCGGCGGCCGGTCGGGCACGGGTACCAAGGCGCCACCCCCCCCGCCGGCCCCCATCGAAACGGCCAAGCGGGTAGAGGTTGAGGATGAAAAGCCGCCGCTCGTTATCAATAAAATCAAGCTGAAAGACCCCGTGCTGGTGTTTTATCAGCAAGCCGGGCCGCCCAATGCCGTGCAGCAGCTGTTGATGGACGAGAAAACGATGGAGCTGCTGAAAACTACGCCCTTGGAAGAGTTGGTGGCCCGCCGCGAAATCTTCGTGGATGGCCTCGGCAACTACGACCCGCCCAAGGGCACGCCCGACGCCCAGAAGTACCGCCTCACCGGCGTAAGCCTGCTGGCCAACAGCGAGAAGCGCAAGGCCGCCCCCGATGGTCGCAGCACCTACGCCCGCCTCAAGGTGCCCAGCCCCGGCGACTTGTACGTGGTGCGCGAATCGGCCGAAGACTACCGCCACTTTGTGAGCGGCCCCCAGAAAAAAGGCTCGCGTATCGATTTTGCCATCAATGGCTTGCCGGGCGTTGACTCGGTGCGGGCCGTGTACACGCTGCGCAAGATGGATGCCTCGGAGCGGGCTGGTGGCGACGTTATTCGCTAGCTAGTCGGCATGTTACGGGGCCTCACCGTTAGCTCGGCCTGTGCCAGCCTGGCCGCGCTGCTGCTCAGCTCGCTGGCTCAGGCCCAGACTACCCTGCGCGTGCAAGTGCCCACGACTACGCCCGCCGGCCAGCGGCTGTACGTGGCCGGCTCCTTTAATGGCTGGCAGCCGGCCGCGGCCGGCTATGCCTTGGCTCGCCAGCCCGATGGCACGTACCAGCTCACGCTGCCCGGCAGCCCGCAAGGCCCGCAGGAATTCAAGTTTACCC
>CAJYVK010000331.1 GCA_913778455.1 uncultured Hymenobacter sp.
CCGACAGCGCCCCTAAACTCTCCTTCGGCCAGGTGTACACCGCGGGCGCGACCCAGCTCATGCCCGTGGCCGTCAACGTGCACCACGCCCTGGCCGACGGCTACCACGTGGGCCAGTTTCTGGCGCAATTTCAGCGGCGGCTGGCGGGGAGTAGGTAGCGCCAAGCGCCGGCTTGGCCCATCGCCCGGTAGTACGCACCCGGACGCGGCACCAAGCTGGAGCTTGGTGTTACAGTGGCTGGCTCACTTAGCGGGCGACTGGGTAGGCAGCGCAGCCTAACATACAGGTTACCCGCTACCCAAAGCACTAGGGCTTAGCGACGGGGTAACTCAGCGCCGCTTCCAATACCGGGTCCTGCCCCTGGCGGTAGGCGGCCATAGTCAGGGGCACGGGGAGGTCGGGCAGCAGCGTCGGGGCCCGGCCCAGCTGCGGCAGATAATTCGCCTGGCGGCTGGCCACCTGAATGCGCAACCCCGAATAAGGCAATTGAAACTCCTTGACTTCGGTGCAGTGCTGGGTGGGGCAGCCCCCGGTGGCCTCGCCCACCAGCAGCGCCTGGGTCTGCTGCTTTAGCTCGCAGGCGGCCCGCAGGCCCGAGGAAAAGGTGTCGCGGCCGATGAGCACAAACAAGCGGCCGCGCCGATTGAGCGCGCTGTGAGCCAGCCACCAGCGCAGGGGCGCAAACTGCCGGGAGTTGCCCCCCTCGTTGAAGCGTAGGTCGAGCACCAGCCGCGCGGCCGAGTCGCGCAGCAAGGCCCGCCGCAGCTGCCAGCTGAAGCGCAGAAAGCGCCCCATCTCCCGGCAGCTATTGTACTGCACGTACACGGCCCGGCGGGCGGGTAGCGCCGCGTACCAGAAGGGCTCCTCCAAGTGCCGCCGGTACAGCGGCTCGGCCACGCCGGCGGCCAGGGGCCGCGCGGCCGGCTGGGCCAGCCAGGCAGAATCGGCCCGGCTAGCCAGGACCAGGCGCACCGCCTGGCCAGGGGCCGTCGCAAACTCATAGATGGCCGAATCCGGGCCAGCGGCCTGCACAAACGCCAGCGCCGCCGCCTGCGAGAGCAGGCGCACGGCGCCGGTGCGCCGGGCCACTTCATTGTCGGCCGACACGAGGTGGCCCAGTCGGCGCAGCACCGTATCGACCGGCTGCTCCCCCAGGCGCACCAGGCGTAGGCCGCCCGCCGGCCGCGCCGCCGCGCCGTAGGTCAGGGTGGCGTAAATCCCGTCGGGAAACCAGCGAAAGCGCACGGGGTACGTGCGCAAGTTAGCCGGACGGGCTACCCGCGTGTGCCCGTCGCGGAGCTGGGCCACGAGCTGCTGCGCCCCCAGCCGCCACTGCGCCTCGCCGTAGGTCGGGGCCTGCGCCACCAATTGCTGCACCGCCCGCTGCCACTGAGCGGGCGTGCTATGCGCGTAGAGCGCCGGGTGGCGCCGGGCTAGCTGCTCGGCCAGGTAGCGGCTGTCGGCCTGGCGCTGCGCGGCCAGCGGGGGCCGCGCTACGGGCGACTGCTGGCAGGCCAGCAGTCCGAATAAGCTCAGCACCCCGCCAGTAGCCTGGAGCGCAGCAAATAGGCGAAATAGCATCATATAATAGGGCGACTGAGGCTGTAAAGCAGATGTGAGGTGAGCGCTATGCGGGCGGAATTGCCTCCAACTGACGGCAGCAAATCGGGTACTCAGCGCCGATTTACTGCGCCAGCGCAAATTCCGTAGTAGCGCGGACTTTGTGGTCCGCATTTAGGCCAATCTATTGCACGCGGATTACAAAGTCCGCGCTACTCCGCCCCTGCCCGCCAGTCCGGCGCTACCTTTCCGCCCGGCGGCCCAGCCGACCGCCCCAGACTTAAGTTTAGCCGGCCCACGACGCCTCCCTCATGCACACGCTTACCGACCTTCTCACCTTCTGGCACGCGCAGGCCGGCAAGCTGGGCCAGCAAACGCTCCAGCACGTGGCCCTCACGGCGGCGGCCCTGCTGCTGGGCGTGGCCGTGGGCGTGCCGCTGGGGCTGTGGCTCACGCGCCGGCCGCGCTACGCCCCGGCCGTATTGGGAGTGGCGGGGATGCTGCAAACCGTGCCCAGCATCGCGCTGCTGGGGTTTCTGATTCCACTGCTGGGCATTGGGGCGACGCCCGCCATTCTGGCACTGCTGCTGTATTCGCTGCTGCCCATCATCCGCAATACGGTGGCGGGCATTCAGGGCGTGCCGCCGGCCGTGGTGGAAGCGGCCCGGGGGCTGGGCTTTACCGACGAGCAGCTACTGTGGCGCGTGGAGCTGCCGCTGGCCCTGCCGGTGCTCATGGCGGGCATTCGCACGGCCACGGTCATCAACGTAGGCGTGGCGACGCTGGCGGCCTACGTGGCGGCCGGCGGGCTGGGCGAATTCATCTTCGGCGGCATCGCCCTCAACAACCCGGTGATGATCCTGGCGGGGGCCATTCCGGCGGCCGGGCTGGCCCTGGCCTTCGACGCCGGGCTGGGCGCGGTGGAACGGCTCTCGGCCCGCCGCCTGCGGGCCGTGGGCAGCGGGCTGCTGCTGGCCCTGCCCCTGCTGGCTGCCGGCTACTGGCTGCCGCAGGCGGCGGGCCGGCTGCGGGCGGGCTTCAGCCCCGAGTTTATCGGCCGGGCCGACTGCCTGCCTGGCCTTACCCGCGCCTACGGCCTCACCCACCTGCCCAGCGTGGTGCTGGCCCCCGCCCTGGTATACGAGGCGGCCCGCGCCGCCCGGGTCGACGTGATTGACGGCTACTCCACCGACGGCCGCATCCGGGCCTACGGCCTGCGGGTGCTGCGCGACGACCGCCGCGCCCTGCCGCCTTACTACTGCGCCCCCGTACTGCGGCCGGCCCTGCTCCGCGCCCACCCCGAGCTCGGCCCGGTGCTCGACCAGCTCAGCGGCCGGCTTTCCGACTCGGCCATGACCAATCTAAATTACCAGGTTGACTACCTGCACCGCGAGCCCCGGGCCGTGGCCCAGGCGTGGCTGCGCCGGGCCGGCCTGTGGCGTACCCCGCGCCCGCTGCCGCCCGGCGCGGCCGTGGTGCGGCTGGGTTCCAAGATTTTTGCCGAGCAGTACATCTTACTGGAGCTGTACGCCGCCCTCATCCGGGGCAATACCGACCTGGCGGTCGCCACCAAAACTGGCCTCGGCGGCACGACCATCTGCTTCGAGGCCCTGCGCGGCGGGCAGATTGATATGTACCCCGAGTACACGGGCACGGGCTTGCAGGTACTGCTTCAGCCCCCGGCGGCGGTGCTCGACTCGCTGGGCGGCCGCCCGGCGGCGGTATTCGACTACGTGCAGGCCGAGTTTGCCCGCCGCTACAACCTGGCCTGGCGTGCGCCGCTGGGCTTCAACAACGCCTACTGTCTGCTCATGCGCCAGCAGCAGGCCCGGCAGCTGGGCATTGCCAGCATCTCGGATTTGGGGAAGTATTTAGGCAAGTAAGCGCGGGTTCATGCAGCGCTCAGCAAGGCCGCTTACTTTTATCGTAATCTCCTGCATTGCGCCCATGCCCGCCAGCCCGCCGCCCACGCCGCCCACGCCGATTCGGCCCGGCCTTCCTCGTATTACGGCTAGTCTGCTCGGGTTAGGCCTGCTGCAGCTAGCGGCTTGGCTGGGTACCGCCCTGTACGATTTCTACGGGGGCTCGCGGCACTTGCTGCTGACCGTGCAGGCCGGGTTACCCTTCGGAGCCGCCCACCCGCACTTGGCCACGACGCTGGCCTCGCCGGCTGGCGCCTACCATACCGGTACGCTGGGCCGGCTGCTGTATCAGCCCACCGCGCTCAGCGACTACCTCCTTTTCTACCGCATCGGCAGCCTGGGTGCCCTCGACACCCTATTTCTGGCCGGCGTGGGGTTGTACCTGCACCGCACGCTGGGCCGCTCGCGCGGGGAACGGGCCTGGACGCCCGTCGCCAGCCGGGTCCTGGGCCTTACCGGGCTCGCCAGCCTGCTGCTGTACGTGCTGACGCTGGCCGTAAATAACCTGGCCAGCGAGGTGTTCGCAGCCCGCACCCACCACCTCTTCATCCTCGACAACCAGGCCAGTGCCAGCGTACTGTACGTGGCCCTGGGGCTGATATTGAGCATGTGCAGCCTCGTTTTCCGGCCGGGCCAGCTGCTGCCCCGGTTGAGCGAGCTTACCTAAGCCCCCCCTACTTGTCACGCAAATCTTGGCTAGCCGGCAGCGCGGGCAACCACGCCCGCGCGGGCGTCAGGCGACGACTTTTGGTCTCGGAAAATACTTCCAGTCCTTCGGGAGGTAGCTGGCTCGCCAGCGCCCCGGCCTCTACTTCGTACGCGTCTAAAAATTGCTCGAACTGCCACCGCACCAAACAGCCGGCTGAGTTGAGATAGGGCTCTGCGTAGTCGGCAAACGTGGGCAGCAGCAGTTGCCGGGCGGTTTCCTCGTCGGGGGCCGTTACCAGTAAAATTCGCTCCTCTACCGTTTGTAAACCAGTTGTTTGCTGCTCTATCTGCACGGCAAAGCGAGCCTTGATGCTCCAGCAGCTTGGCGCGGCTACCGGGGGCCGCGGGGCCAGCCCCTCGATTTCTTCCAACCACACTTCCTCGACGGCCGCCAGCTTCAGGAGCGCCGGCAGCTGCCGCACCGGTAGCCGCCGCCGAATACCGGCGGGCCGGTAGTGCGAGCCTAGTTTTTCGTACTCCCCGGGCGGCAGCGCCGCTTTGAGCGCCTGGTATTTTGCCCGCAGCAGGGCCGCGATGCGCCTTGTGCGCTCGCCCGGGGGATGCGCCAGCACGGCCTGGTAGCCGGGGTAAGCCAGGGTAAAGCGCACGACCGCGTAGTTCGTCATCGCGTCGAGCGCCGTTTCAGTCAGGCCCCAATCAGCCAGATTTAGCATTGCTTGCATAAGGTGGTACGGTTCGACCCTTAGGCGGAGGGTGAGCGCAAGTTAGCCGGCAAGCTGGGCCAGCCGCCTAACTAAGTCTCCCCCGTTGGAGTAGAAGCAGGACCATTTACGCGGTCGTGCTGGCCCGTTCCTTTTCCCTGATCTATGCCCGTACTGTCTACGCCCGCTCCCCCGCCGCCCTTCACCGAGCGGCGCTACGTGCTCACCCTCTGCTTTGTAGTCTCGCTGTTCATGCTCTGGGGCGTGGGCGTGACGATGGGCGACATCCTCAACAAGCACTTCCAGGAGGTGCTGCACGTCAGCAAGGCCGATTCGGCGCTGGTGCAGCTTTCCATCTTCGGGGCGTACTTCGTGATGGGCCTGCCCGCCGGCTGGTTTATGAAGCGCTTCGGTTATCAGAAAGGCGTGCTGCTGGGGCTGGGCCTGTACGCGGCCGGAGCGTTTCTGATGGTGCCGGCGGCTAATGCGCTTTCCTTTGGCTACCTGCGCATTGCGCTGTTCGTGCTGGCCTGCGGACTGGCCACGCTGGAGGCGGTGGCCCACCCCTTCCTCGACGGACTGGGCGACCCCGACAGCTCCGACCGGCGCATCAATTTTGCCCACGCCATCAACGGTATCGGGGCGGTGTCGGGGCCACTCATCGGGGGCTACTTCGTGCTACGCGGCACTCACGCGGCCGGCGACCTGTCGTCGGTGAAGGTACTGTACTCGGCCATTGGGGCGGTGGTGGGCAGCATCGGGCTGGCCTTTTTCTTCGTGAAAGTCCCGGCCCTCAACGCCGAGCACACCGCTGGCGAGGCCAGCGACTCGCCCACCGACCCGGCCGCCGATAAACGCCTGTTTCAGCACCGGCACTTCGTCTGGGCCTGCGTGGCGCAGCTTTTCAATACGGCGGCGCAGGGCGGCACCTGGGCCTTTTTCATCAACTACGGCACCGAGTACTTTGGCCTCCGCAACGATAAGGCCGCTTATTTCTTCTCGCTGAGCCTGGTGGGCATGATGCTGGGCCGCTTCCTGGGCACCTACCTCATGCAGTTCATCGCCCCCAACCGCCTGCTGGCGGCCGTGGCGCTGGCCAACATCGGTATGTGCCTGCTGGTAGCCCAGCACTGGGGCGTCGTATCGTTCGGGGCGCTCATCGCGCTGAATTTCTTTTTCAGCATCATGTTTCCCACCATTTACAGCCTGGGGCTCAAAGACCTGGGCCGGCACAAGCAGCTGGCCTCGTCGTTTATCGTGATGGGCGTGGTGGGGGCGGCGCTCTTCCCGCGCCTCATGGGCCTCGTGGCCGACCACAGCGTGGCCCAGGCCTATTACCTGCCCATCATTTGCTACGTAGTAGTATTTCTGTTCGGTGCCCGGCTCTACCGGGTAGGCCCGGCCAGCGCGCCTACTACCACCCTGGCATAACCCCTCAATAAGCTCGACCGTAAGCCGGCAGCAAACTTATTTCACCCTGCTTTCTATGGAATCTTCTGCTGCCACTCTCCGCTCGGCCGCCGCCACCTGGTGGGTGTACCTGCTGGCCGGGCTCGGGCTATTCGGGCTGGGCATCTGGGTACTGAACAGCCCCGGCGCGGCCTTTTTGGGGCTAACTATTTATTTCGCCGCCCTCATCCTATTCAACGGCGTGGCCAACGCCCTTTTTTCGCTCAGCAATCGGGCGCGGCTGCGCGGCTGGGGCTGGCTGCTGGCCCTGGGGCTGGCCGAAGTGTTGTTCGGCTTCTACCTGTTGAGCCAGCCGGCAGTGGCAGCGGGCACGCTGGCCTTCGTCATCGGCTTCTGGCTGCTGCTGCGCGGCGGCTCCACGGTGGCCAATGCCTTTACGCTGCGCCGCCTGGGCTACCGCAGCTGGGGCTGGAACCTGGCGCTGGGGCTGCTGGGCATCATATTAGCGTTCATGGTATTGGCTAATCCCCTCATCGGCGTGCTCGGGGTTACTACCTGGCTGGCCGTGGCGCTGCTGGTGCTGGGGGTGGCGGCCTTCGTACTGGGGCTGCGCCTGCGCCGGGCCGCTCCGCACTAAAACACTGCTGGCACTACCGCTTTCCCCTTTACCCAAAAGCCTCTGGATTTTTTCCAGGGGCTTTTTTGCTGCAAGCCACCGTACGCGGCTTGGATGCGACTTGGTGCCCCGCGCCGCGTCTATGGGGTATCGTTCCCTTACCTTGCCCGCATGAAGCAGTTGTTGCCCCTTGCCACCCTCCTTTTCCCCCTCGCCCTCCACGCCCAGGAAAACCTCGTGCAGTACGCCCACCCGCTGGTGGGCACCGCCAAGATGGGCCACACCTACCCCGGCGCTACCGTGCCCTTCGGCGCGGTGCAGCTCTCGCCCGATACCGACACCATCAGCTACGAGCTGAACGGCAAGTACAACCCCGAGATGTACAGCTACTGCGCGGGCTATCAGTACAAAGACCCTACCATCGTAGGCTTCAGCCACACGCACTTCAGCGGCACGGGGCACTCCGACCTGGGCGATTTTTTGATCATGCCCACCACCGGGCCGCTCCAGCTCAACCCCGGCACGGCCGATCGGCCGCTGAGCGGCTACCGCTCGGCCTACTCGCACGGCACGGAAGTGGCCGAGCCGGCTTATTATAAAGTCCGGCTGGCCGACCACGATATTCTGGCCGAGCTCACGGCCACTACCCGGGTGGGCGTGCACCAGTACACCTTCCCGCAGGCCGAGCAGAGCCACGTCATCCTCGACTTGATGGCCGGCATCTACAACTACCCCGGCAAGAACGTCTGGACCTTCGTGCGGGTCGAAAACGACTCGCTCGTGACCGGCTACCGCCAAACCAACGGCTGGGGCCGCACCCGCACGGTGTACTTCGCCCTCAGCTTTTCGCGCCCCTTCAAAACCTACGGCAGCAAAAATTACGACGCCAAGCAGCCCTACCGGGGCTTCTGGGGACGCTTCGACCAAAACCACAATTGGCCCGACCTCGCGGCCCACCAGCTGCGCCTGCATTTCGACTTCGGGGCCACCCGGGCCGGTGAGCAGGTAAAGCTCAAGCTGGCCCTCTCGCCCGTGAGCACCGCCGGCGCGCTGGCCAATCTCCGGGCCGAAGCGCCGGGCTGGGATTTTGCCGCCTACAAGCAGCAGGGCCAGGCGCTGTGGCAGCAGGAGCTGAGCAAAATCACCATCCAATCGCCCCGCCGGGTCGATAAGGAGAATTTTTACACGGCGATGTACCACGCCTTTACCGGCGTAACCACCTACCAAGACGCCGACGGCCAGTACCGGGGCCTCGACCAGAACAACCACCGGGCCGAGGGCTTCACCAACTACACCACCTTCTCACTCTGGGATACCTACCGCGCCCTGCACCCCCTCTACAACCTTGTGCAGCCCCGCCGCAACGCCGACATGGCCCGCAGCATGCTCGCCCACTTCGACCAGAGCGCCGAGCACATGCTACCGGTGTGGAGCCACTACGCCAACGAAAACTGGTGCATGATCGGCTACCACGCCGTGCCCGTGCTCTGCGACGCCATCGTGCTCGGCAACGCGCCTTTCGACGCCAACCACGCCCTCGACGCCTGCGTGACCACCGCCCGCCAGCGCTGGTACGACGGCCTGGGTTTGTACCTCGACAAGGGCTACGTGCCCGACGACAAGAGCGGGGCCTCGGTGTCGAAAACCCTGGAGTACGCCTTCGACGACTACTGCATCGCGCAGGCCGCCCAGAAGCTGGGCCGAGCCGACCTTGAGCAGGAATTTCGCCAGCGGTCCCAGAACTGGCAGCACGTGTACGACGCCCGCATCGGCTTCATGCGCCCGCGCCTGGCCGACGGCTCGTTCCGGCCGAAATTCGACGTGCTCACCACCTCCGACCCCGGCTACATCGAGGGCAACGCCTGGAACTACAGCCTCTACGTGCCCCACGACCCCGCCGGCCTCATCGCCAAGATGGGCGGCAGCCCGCGCTTCGTACCCCACCTCGACTCGCTCTTCACCATGCAGCTGCCCGATAAGTTCTTCGCCGAAACCGAGGACATCACCCGCGACGGCATCATCGGCAACTACGTGCACGGCAACGAGCCCGCCCACCACGCTGCCTACCTCTACAACTGGACGTCCCAGCCCTGGAAAACCCAGCCGCGCATCCGCATGATCCTCAACAAGATGTACCACCAAGGACCCGATGGCCTCGGCGGCAATGACGATTGCGGCCAGATGAGCGCCTGGTACATCTTCTCGGCCCTGGGCTTCTACCCCGTAGCCCCCGCCTCGGGCGAGTACGCGCTGGGTAGCCCCGCCGTGCACGGCGCCGTACTGCAAGTCGGCGAGGGCAAAACCTTTACCATTACCGTTAAAAATCAGTCCGACAAGAACGTTTACGTGCAATCGGCCCGCCTCAACGGCCAGCTACTGGCCCGGCCTTTTCTGCCCGTGGGCGCGGTGCGCCAGGGCGGCACGCTGGAATTTGTAATGGGCAGCCGGCCGAAAAAATAGCAGGCCGCCCCAAACCGCGTTCCCGGCTCGGCCCTATCTCTGGCCGGCACCCGAGGTTGAAAAACAGTTTTGCAGGAAAAACGAAGCCCTGGCCGGTAGTACGGCCAGGGCTTCAAAAATTAGGCACCAAAGACGCTGAATCGTTTGTAAATCAGTTGAAAGCACTCGTAGCTACGGCTACTCTACTTCGTTCGCTATCCCCGAGCCAGCCGGCGTGGCACGCATATCCCGCGTGTTTTTCTGCACGGCAATGGCCCCGAACAGCGCCAGCAGAAATGCCATGCCGTAGAAGCCTTTCTCACTGAGCGTGAGCGTAGCATTCCAGAGGCCCACGAGCAGCAGCAGGATGGCCAGCAGCGTGGCAAACCACGCCAGGCCGTAGTAAAGACCCGTGACCGGGATTTTTTCCAGTTGGTCGCGCACCGTTTTCTGGAGCGAGATGGCGGCGAACAGCCCAAACATGAGGACGGTGAAATAATAGCCTTTTTCATTGAGCGCCATCGTGGCGTTCCAGAGGCCGACTACGAAGCCGACCATGCCCAGGAGCAGGGCCAGCCAGGAGGCGGCAATAAAAGCGGCGGAAGGACGGGCGGTGGTAACGGCAGCAGGAGTCATGGTTGGTTGGGCTTGAAGGTTGGGTCAAAAGTAGCGTACCGTTATGGGCGGCCGAAAGGTTATTTCTCGCCTTTTCCGACTTTACGTTTAGCATTTTTTATTCGTTTTTTAATTTCAAATTACTGAAAATCAAAAACTACTTGTTCAAAAAATCTGACATTACGCTTTTATGCATCAGGCAGAATAGAGGGCGCTAAAAAGCCCCCTGTCGAACCTGAACGGCCGGCAGGGGGCTTTTTAATTTGTTGCTGCGCAGGCCGCGCCGCTATTTCTGCTGGGCAACCAATTGCTTGAGGCGCTTGGAAGTTTGCTGCGACTCGGCCAGCTGCTTTTCTATCGCGGCGCGGAGCTCGCCCTTGATAGCCTTGCGGTGTAGGGCCTTTTTATAGGCCTTACCAGCCCAGTGCTCGCCGTAGATGTTAGCCGCCAGGATGGCTTTTTCATTATGGCCGGTGACGGTGGCCTGCGCGTCCATAAGCTTGCGATAGAGCTTGCCTTTCAGCGTAGTATCCGTTTCGCGATAGCCGGCTTTTTTGTCCAGGTGGCCATTTAGGGTGCTGGCAAATTCTTTGCTTTGGCTCACGAGCCGCTGGTAATAGCTTTTCAGTTCCGGCGACTTGGTTTCGGCCGCGGCCCGCTGGTAGCCCTCGGCGCGGTCGTTTACGAAGAGCAATAGCTGGTCCAGCGCTTTAGCAGCGCGTTTGGCTTTAGCTTTTTTTTTTGGCGCGAGCAGCCAGACCAGGCCGGCGGCCAGCAGCACGCCGCCCACTACTTTTTGGGTAGTAGTCAATTTCTTGTAAGCATCAGCCGTTTTCTCGCCGGCTTCTTTCACCGTGGACGGCACCTTGTCGAGCAGGTCTTTGCTCTTGGCGGCGGCTTCGTCATACAAATCCTTTACTTTATCGGAGGCGTCGCCATAAAAGTCCTTCGCCTTGCTGGTCGCGTCGCTGTAGAAATCCTTCGCCTTATCGGCAGTATCGCTGTACAAGTCTTTGGCCTTATCGGCTACCTCGCCGTACAGGTGCTTGGCTTTGTCGGTAGCATCGCCGAGCAGGTCTTTAGCCTTGTCGGTTGCGTCGGAAATGGGTTCGGGCAGGTTCATCGTGTCAGAATTAAGGGAAACATGCTTCTTACGGCTAAGCTTATTCCAGCGTTGGCCGGCCCGGCGGGCCGGGGCGTTCTACAGGCCACGCCCGTATTTCAACTGCTTCACACTCATTTGCCTATACCCAGCTACCCGGGCGGCCTAAAAAAACTGCCGGGCGTCGCTCACGCAGGAGCGGCACCCGGCAGGGTTGGTCCTTGGCCAGGCAAGCAGCCTTAGCCAATGGCGGTTTGCTTGTTTTTAACGCGCTTGTAGAGGTAGGCGGCCCCGGCGGCCAGCAGGGCCCCGCTCAGGATTTTGTGCCGGGAGGAAAAGCCGCCGCTAACGGCGCCCTCGTCGTTGGTCTTGCCGCGGAACAGGCTGGCAATCATGCCGCCCAACGTACCGCTCGGTTGGTTATCGCTCATGGTGAAGTCACAAGTTAAGGTGAGTATAGGCTTTTTACGGGCCTAAAACGGTGGGTGTTGCACGGCTGACTACTACCCGGGGCGGATAACCCATGCGGCTACCAGCTTACCCAGGGCTCCCCTGGGGTACGCACGGTACAAGCTGGCACTTTATCCCGCCTGTACAGCTTAGCTTAATTTTAAAATTACTATAACGTACTGGTATTGACAACTTCGCTGCATATTTGCGGGCCATAGGCTATCAGTAATGTAATACCACTGACGCTTTACATTCTACTCTGCCGCCCCTGGTGGGGCATCCTTTTCCACCTCTTATGCTGCTACGCACTACGTTTTTTCCTCTCCGGTTTCTCTTTCCGCCAGCGGGCGGGCTTCTGGCCGCTGGCCTGGCCTGTGCGCCGCTGACCAGCCACGCGCAGGCGCGGGCTACCCTGCGCGGCACCTTGGCCAGTAGCACGGGAACCACGCCGGAATTTGCCACCGTCACCCTGCACCGCGCAGCCGACTCGGTGGTCGTCAAAACCGAATTCAGCGACCCGCGGGGGAATTTCCAGGTGGAAGCACCGGCTGGCCGCAGCTACCGCCTGTCGGTGGCGCAAGTGGGCTGCGGGCGCTACTGGAGCGCCCCTTTTACCCTCCCGGAGGGCGGGCTGGCCTGGCCGGCTATTATGCTGACCACCAGCCAGGCGGCCAGCCTGCAAGAAGTGAAGGTAGTGGCCCAAAAGCCGCTTTTCGAACACCAGCCCGACCGTACGGTGGTGCACGTGGCCGATAGCCCGCTCGCGGCCGGGGCCACGGCGCTCGACGTCCTGGGCCGGGCGCCCGGCGTCACGCTCGACGCCACCAACAATCTGGCGCTGCGCGGCCGGCAGGGCCTGCTCGTGGTAATCGACGGCAAGCGCTCGCCCCTCGCCGGCCCCGAGCTGGCCGAGTACCTGCGAGCGCTCCCCGCCGAGCAACTGCAAAGCATCGAGCTGATAACCAATCCCCCCGCCAGCTACGACGCCCAGGGCGGGGCGGGCGTTATTGCCCTCAACTTGAAAAAAGACCAGCGCCTGGGGACCAACGGCAGCGTCAACGCGGGCTACGGCTACAGCGAGCAGGGCAAGTTTACGGGCGGGCTGGCCCTCAACCACCGCCGCAAAAACCTCAATGTGTACGGCAACTACACGTATACCGACCGGCGCTACTTCGTACGGGTTGATTTCGACCGGCAGTTTGCCGCCACTCCGCAGTCGCCGGCCAGCGGCACGCGCCAGGGCAATGAGCAACTGTCGCACCTGCGCTCGCACGCCGGCAAGGCGGGCCTCGACCTCACACTTTCCAAGCGCACGCTGCTGGGCCTGGCGGTAACCGGCCTGGCCAGTCAGAATACCAACACCATTGCCAACCAGACGCTGGTGCTCGACGGCACAGGCACGCCGGAAGCGCGCTACCACGCGCTCACGGCCCAGTCCATCGGCCGGCCCAGCGGTAGCGCCAATCTTAATTTCCGCCACGCCTTTGCCGACTCGGCAACCGCTCGCACCCTCACGGCCGATGCCGACTACGCCCGCTATCACCTCACCCGCCAGCTCGACCTCAACACGTATTTTGATACCCCTGGCCAGCCCAATACCCTGCTCACGGGCGACCAGCGCAGCACGCTCAGCATCGGGGCGGCCAGGGTAGACTACAGCCACCCGCTGCCGCGCCGCACCCGCCTAGAGGCCGGCGTGAAGGTAACGCGGGTGATCTCGGACAACGACGCGTTTTTCGCTGCCAGCACGGGTGGCCCGAGCCAGCCCCGGCCTGACATTTCAAGTCAGTTCAGCTACCATGAGAATGTAAACGCAGCCTACGCCAACCTGCGTGGCAACACTGCCCAAATTACCTGGCAGGCGGGCCTGCGGGCCGAGCAAACCAATACGCTGGCCGAGCAATCGGGCCTTACGCTACGCGAGCAGCATTATTTACAATTGTTTCCAAACCTGCAATTGCAGCGGACGCTGAGCAGCCAACACGCGCTATCACTGGCCGTAGCCCGACGCATCGACCGGCCCAACTATGCGCAAGTCAACCCGCTAAGAGCTTACCTGGATGCCACTTCCTACCGGGCCGGCAATCCCAACCTGGTAGCTCAAACGAGTTACAATGTTGAATTGACGCATACCTACCGCCAAAAGTTTAGTACAGCGCTGGCCTACGCTCGCACCACCTTACCAATTGTAAATATCATCCAGCCGGCTCCCGATGGGGGGCGCCTGGTCGTGAATCAGGACGTTAATCTGAGCACGCAGAACTTTTACACGCTTACGCTGACCGCCCCGCTTACGCTCGCCAAGTGGTGGACGCTCTACACTACATCCATCGTCTACTACAACCACTTTGTGGGGACGCTCAATGGCACTGACCTGCGCCGCGGGCAGCTAGCTTGTAATCTCACTGCCAATAACAGCTTCACATTGCCCGGCGGCTGGTCGGCCGAGTTGAATGGGCTATACGAATCGGGCGAGGTATACGGCTTTCAGCGCATCCGCCCCCGCGGGCAGGTCACCGCTGGAGTGCAGAAGAGTCTCTGGCATAAACAAGGCACTTTGCGCCTGAACGTGGCCGACATCTTTTACACTACCCCCATTCGGGCTACTTCTACCTACGACAACTTCACCGAAACCTTTTACTCGCGGCTGGATACGCGCATCGCCACGGCAGCGCTCACGTACCGGTTCGGCAATAGCAAAGTAGCCGCTGCCCGCCGCCGCACTGCCGGAGCCGAGGAGGAGCTGCGCCGCGCAGCCGGGCAGTAACTACTTGATTGTTTGCAATAACAATAGTAAATACATTCACTTTCAGCAAATGTTATGCGCATTGTGATGGGCGAAATCCCATCAGCATACAAAAGTAAATGCTTTTCGGTGCGTACTCAGCAAAGAGAGCGCGTCGAAAAGCATTTACTTTTCACTCGCCCCTGACGCTACGCTTGCTTGTTGATCAGTCGCTGTAGCTGAGCGTAGGTTTTTTGTGAGAGGGCGTACTGCCGGGCCACGGCTTGGCGCAGGGGACCGGTCAGGGTTTGCTCGGCCAGAGCCTGCTCGTAGGCCTTGAGTGCCCACTCCTCGCCGTAGATGTTGGAGCCCAGAATAGTTTTTTCATCGCGGCCGGTCACGGCCGCTTTGGTATCCATCCAGGCCCGGTAGAGCTTGCCTTTCAGAGTTGTCGATGCTTCGCGCTCACCGCCTTCGCGGGTGAGATAACCGTTGAGGTCGGTGGCAAACTGCTGGCTCTGGCTCACGAGCTGCTTGTAGTAGCCGCGCAACTGGGCGTTTTCGCTTTCGTCAACGGCCCGCTGGTAACCCGCAATGCGGTCGTTTACAAAATAAAGCAGCTCGTCGAGCGTGGCAGCTTGAGTACTGGGGAGGCTTTTCCGGCGGCGAGCCAGCAGCGTAAGGCCGAGGGCCAGCAGGGTGCCGCCCACTAGCTTCTGAGTGGTACTGGCATTTTTCACGGTGGCAGGCACTTTACCGAGCAGGTGGCCCAGCGAGCCGCGGGTCTTGGCCGGCGCTGCCTGGCTGGCAGAGGAAGAAAAAGTATCGGCCGGGGCGGCGGGCGACGTGATAGGCTGACTCATGATGCAACAGGAAATGGTGGAAGTTGCAGCCCTTACGGCCCGCTCCTACCTCACGTTAGGCCGGGCTTACTTTCAATGAACTATAAATTAAGTGTTTACTTGAGAAAATCACTCATCAACCCGTAGTTTTCGCGGCAACGTTGGCGGGCGGACCAACCGTACCGGTGAAGAGTATCTAGCACAGCGCAGCAAGGAATTGGCCAGAGAAACCGCGCCCGACTAGCCGCCCGGGCAGCAACGGGCGCTCGGCTACGCAGGCGACTCAGAAGTCGCAGTAGTCGGGGGTGCCGCTCATCTGCGCCCAGCGGGCCGCTAAAAACTTGGCGTAGGCCAGCGGCGTCAGCCCGTAGGCTCCCAGCGCGTAGCCGTCGTTTACTTCCACTACCACGGTAGTACCGGCGGCGGTCAGGCCCACGTCGAGCGAGAAGGCCGTGGGGGCTTCGGGCAGGTAAGCGGCCAGCGCGGCCTGCACCACGGTCGGGTCGAAGTGCGCCCGCCAGTCGCCCTTATACGGCCGCGCATCAAGGATGCGGCCATAACGCACGAAGCAGCGCCACTCGGCTACAAACCGCACGGGCTCGGCGCACCACACGGGCGTATCCTGGTGCTGGTCGCCGCAGCCCACGAGGTCGCCGGTGCGCCGCACAAGCACACCCGTAAATTTCTTGGCATCGTGCATGGGCTTCACGAAAACCGGCCAGCTTTCGGGGTGGGCAGCCACGGCATTGATGGTGCTCGGCCACAGCCGCCGGCCCAGAAACGGGCGCAGCACCTCGGGATAGCCCAGCTCGGCGGGCACCGGCAGGCCCAGCGCCCGCAGCCCGGCCCGCACGGCCGCGATGTGGCCCACCACGATTTCGTCGGGCGCGGCGTCGCGCACTGGCGCGGCATCGGTGTAGGGCACTATCTCCCAGCCCATTTGCTGGAAGCCATCCATGGCCAGATAGTTATTAACGCTCTGGGGCCAGCCCCGGCGGTCGAAGTGAATGTGGGCGCGCATCGGGTAGCCGGGGCAAGCGTACTGACGAAGCCAGCCCTGGCCTCACAAATGTATTCCCAACGGAAGCCTACCCCACCACCGCCGTCACCGGTACCGGGTGCAGGATGAGCCACACCAACTCGCGCAGAATCTCCCCCTCGTCCATGCTGCCACTCTCAATGCCCTTGCTCTGGGCGTCGGCCCGGCGAATGAGGTGAATGAGGTCGATGGTGCGGGCGGGGCTGAATTGCCGCTGGGCCAGCTGGTATTCTTTCTGGGCAAACTTGTTGATACCCAGCTTCTGCAAGTCGGCGTCGGATGGATTGGGGCCCGCCTGATGCAGGGCCAGCAGGCGGGTAAAAAAGTTGAAAAGCAGGGTGAGGTTGGGAATGAGCGGATTGGCCTTGGGGTTAGCGGCGAAGTGCGTGAGAATGCGGTTGGCCTTGAGCACGTCGCGCTGCACCAGGGCGCGTTGCAGCTCAAAAATATTGTACTCCTTGCTGATACCCACCATGCGCTGCACCAAGTCTTCGTCGATTGCCTGGCCCGGCTTTACGTTGAGCAGCAGCTTATTAACTTCGTTGGCCAGGCGGCCCAGGTCGGCCCCGATGTATTCGGCCAGCAGGGCGGTGGCCCCGGACGTAATCTGCTGCTTGCGGCTGCGCACGTAGCCCGTGAGCCACTGCGGCACCTGGTTGTCGTAGAGCTTCTTGCTCGTCATCAGCACCGCACCGGGCGCGTCTTTGCCGGCCAGCAGCTTGCCCAGCTTCTTGCGCGAGTCGAGGGTCTTGTGCTTGTAGCAGAAGACCAGCACGGTGCTGGCCAACGGATTTTTGAGGTAGGCTTCGAGAAACGGCCAGGCTTTTTCGCTTTCTAAGTCGGCCACGGCCTGGGCCTCCTTCACAATGACGACCGTGTGGCTGCTCATCATGGGAAAGCGCTTGGCCTGGCCCAGAATGCCCGCCGCGTCGGTGTCCTTGCCGTAGAGCACCGTCTGGTTGAAGCTCCGCTCGCTCTCGGGCAGCACCGCGTTCTCGAGTGCGTCGGCCACGGTATCAATAAAGTACGGCTCCTCGCCCTGCAAAAAATACACCGGCTGAAACTGCCGCTGCTGCACGGCTTTCAGAATGGCGTCGGCGTCCTGTGTCAACTATGAATTATGAATTATAAATTATGAATTGACTCTGGGGGCAACACAGAAGCCAGGATACGAAATTACGGCCTGGGCTACCTTTGCCCGTGCGGCGCGGCCTCCCCGCCCCCGGCGCCCATCCCTACTTCATAATTCATAACTTATAATTCATAATTCCTACTTGGATCTACTATCTGAACTCCGCTGGCGCGGCATGTACCACGATGCCATGCCCGGCACGGCCGAGCACCTGGCCAGCGCCGCGCCCGTTTCGGGCTACATTGGCTTCGACCCCACGGCCGCCTCGCTGCACATCGGCAACCTGGCCACCATTATGCTGCTCGTGCACTTGCAGCGCGCAGGCCACCGCCCGGTGGCCCTGGTGGGCGGGGCCACCGGCATGATTGGCGACCCCAGCGGTAAATCGGCCGAACGCAACCTGCTCGACGAAACTACCCTGCGGGCCAACCAGGCCGGGATTCGGGCGCAGCTCGAGAAATTTCTGGACTTCAACGATTCGCCCACCGGCGCGGTACTCGTCAACAACTACGACTGGTTCAAGGACTTCGGCTTCCTGGGCTTTTTGCGCGAGGTGGGCAAGCACCTTACCGTCAATTACATGATGGCTAAGGACTCGGTGAAGCGCCGCATCAACCCGGCCGAGGGCGAGTCGGCCGACGGCCTCAGCTACACCGAGTTCAGCTACCAATTGCTGCAAGGCTACGACTTTGTGCATTTGTATAAAACCCTGGGCTGCACCCTGCAAATGGGGGCCAGCGACCAGTGGGGCAACATCACGACCGGCACCGAGCTGCTGCGCCGCCTCACCGATGGCGAGGGCAAGGCCTACGCCCTCACCGGCAAGCTCATCACCAAAGCCGACGGCACCAAGTACGGCAAAAGCGAAACCGGCACCGTGTGGCTCGACCCGGCGCTCACCTCGCCCTACCAGTTTTACCAATTCTTCCTGCGGGCCGAAGACGTGGACGCCCCGCGCCTCATCCGCGTATTCACCCTGCTTAGCCAGGCCGAAATTGAGGCCCTCGAAGCCGAGCACGCCCAAAACCCCGGTCTGAAAACTTTGCAAAAGGCCCTGGCTAAGGACGTGACCATTCGCGTGCATTCCGAAGAGGCGTATAAGATAGCCGTGGCTACCTCCGAGGTACTTTTTGGCGGCGGTGACTTGGCGGCCCTCGATGAGGCTACGCTAGTCGGCGTATTCACTGGCCTCCCGCACCTGCGCGTACCCCGCGCCGCGACGGCCGACCTCAACGTATCGGTACTGCTAAGCGAAGCCACTAACCAACAGATTCTACCCTCGCGCGGTGAAGTTCGCAAACTAGTTAAGGCCAATGGCCTATCGGTAAACGGCACCAAGCTTACTTCGCCCGATACGCTGGCCGCCGAGCTTCCGCTCCTGCACAATAAATACCTGGTCGTGAAAAAAGGCAAGAGCTACTACTTGGTAGAGCTTACATAATCGCAAGCCGCACCACCGGAGCCATCTGTCATGCTGAGCCTGCGAAGCATCTACTCACGTCTGAATGCGCCGTTCTAACCTGAGAAGATGCTTCGCAGGCTCAGCATGACAGATGAAGAGATAATTGACATGATATCTTGGCGTGGAGCCCTACCCCAGCCCGCCTGCTTAGCCCTGCGCTATCAAGCCCTTAGAACAGAAAAGCCCCGCCAATCGGCAGGGCTTTTCTGTTCTAAGGGCTCTAGGAGCCGTCCACAAAATCCGGCGAATCCGAAAAATCCGCTGGAATCTGTGGTCTACTTCTTCTTGGCAACGGGCGCGGCCTTTTTGGCAGCGGCCGGAGCGGCTTTCTTGGCAGCCGGGGCCGCTTTGGCGGCGGGTGCGGCGGCATCCCCGTCTTTGGAGGCGTTTTTCATGTTCTGCACTTCCAGGCGGATGGCCTGAGCGTGGTTTTTCAACTCTTGCATCCCTTTGCGCACGCGGGTGCCAGCGGCCGCGTTGTGCTTTTCGTACGACTTTTCGAAGTCGTCTTCCAGCGAGTTAATTAGGTCCTTGAGTTGGTTGAAAGGATTAGCCATGAACGTGGGATTGGAATTGGGTGAGAAAAAAGGGGATTGTGCTTACGCGGCCCTAATATACAGGCACTTTCTACGCAAGCAAGTTTCTCAGGTTTTTTCTAAAACCGCCTTTCCAGCCCCGCAGGGCAGTTTTTTTTGCCGACATGCTTTTCCGGTGAAGGCCCACCCCACTATTTGCCTTGGAAATATCCAAAAACAAACGCGCCGGCTGCCCCAGGGCAGCCGGCGCGCAGGCCAACCGGTAGCTAGCGACCGCCGAGCTAGGCCGTCGCAGGCTGCTTGCTGTAGAGCCCTTTATCGAGTTTGGCCGCAATGGCCTCGAAGGCGGTGATAGTTTGCTCCACGTCGGCCAGCGTGTGTACGGCCGTGGGGATGAGGCGCAGCATAATTACGCCCTTGGGAACCACTGGATACACGACAATAGAGCAGAAAACACCGTGATTCTCACGCAAATCGAAGGTCAGCGCCGTAGCGTCGGGAATCTGGCCGTTGAGGAATACCGGCGTAACCGGCGATTCGGTGGTACCGATGTTGAAACCCTTCTCGCGCAGGCCGCTTTGCAGGGCGCGCACGATGGTCCAGAGGTTTTCGCGGTACTCGGGGTGGTTGCGAATCAGTTCCAGGCGCTTGAGGGCGCCGATAACCAGCGGCATGGGCAGTGACTTGGCGAAAATCTGGCTGCGCATGTTGTAGCGCAAATATTCAATCACGCCCTCCGGCCCAGCTACGAACGCGCCGATGCTGGCCATGCTCTTGGCAAAGGTGTAAAAAATGAGGTCTACGCCCTCCGTTACGCCCAGATGCTCGGCCGTACCCGCGCCCGTGGGACCCAGCGTACCGAAGCCGTGGGCGTCGTCGACGAAGAGGCGGAAATTGTATTTCTCCTTCAGCTTCACGATTTCGCGCAGCTTACCGAGGTTGCCGCTCATGCCGAACATGCCCTCGGTAATAACGAAGATGCCGCCGCCGGTTTCGTCGGTGAGGCGTTTGGCACGCTCCAGCTGCTTGGCGAGGTTCTCGATATCGTTGTGCGGAAACACGAAGCGCTTGCCCTGGTGCAGGCGCACGCCGTCGATAATGCAGGCGTGCGACTCGGCGTCGTACACGATGGCGTCGTGGCGGCTCACGAGCGCGTCGATGATGCTCACCACGCCCTGGTAGCCGAAGTTGAGCAGCAGGGCGGCGGGCTTCTGCACGAAGTCAGCCAGCTCATTTTCGAGCTGCTCGTGCAGGGTGGAGTTGCCGCTCATGATGCGGGCGCCCATCGGGTAGGCCATGCCGTACTCGGCGGCCCCGTCGATGTCGGCCTGCCGCACCTCGGGGTGGTTGGCCAGGCCCAGGTAGTTATTCAGGCTCCAGGTGAGTACTTCCTTGCCGCGAAATTGCATCCGGGGCTTTATTTCGCCCTCAAGCTTGGGGAAGGTAAAGTAGCCGTGGGCGTAGTGAGAGTGCGAGCCCAACGGGCCCCGGTTAGCCGAAACGCGGTCGAAAATATCCACTGAGAAAACGAGGGGAATAAGGGTAGAAAAGCGTTGACAGCGAGCCCAGGCGGCCCGCGTAGCGAAAAAATAGGTAAACCGCAAAGATAGGCCGGCCCCGCGGTTGTACACAATTTGGGCGTGACGGCGGGCCGGCCACTGGTCTTCTATTACCGCAGAACTGATTTAAGGTTTTCTTTGCACCCTTATGTAGCGTAAGCTTTAGCTTGCGAGCGAGCGGAGCGAGCCGGTGCGTCAGGGGACGTTCGCTTACGTGACTGCTCGCCTCGCTCGCAAGCTAAAGCTTACGCTACGTTTTCTTTCCTCTCCCACCCTGCATGAAAAAAATCTCGAAGCTGCTGGTTGCCAATCGCGGCGAAATTGCCCTGCGCGTGCTGCGCTCGGCCAAAGAAATGGGCATCGCCACGGTGGCCATCTACTCAGAGGCCGACCGCCTCTCGCCCCACGTACGCTACGCCGACGAGGCCGTGTGCGTCGGCCCGCCCGCCTCGGCCCAGAGCTACCTGCGGGGCGATAAAATTATTGCGGTGTGTAAGGAGCTGGGCGTCGACGCCATTCACCCCGGCTACGGGTTTTTAAGCGAGAATGCCGGTTTTGCCCGGGCCGTGCGCGAGGCAGGGCTGATTTTCGTCGGTCCCAGCCCCGAGGCGATGGAGATGATGGGCGACAAGCTCTCGGCCAAGCAGGCGGTGAAGGCCTATAATATCCCGCTGGTACCGGGCACCGACGAGGCCATCGCCGATGTGGAAGCCGCCAAACTGATTGCCCAGGAAGTGGGCTTTCCCATTCTTATTAAAGCTTCGGCCGGCGGCGGCGGTAAAGGCATGCGCCTGGTGCACGCGGTGGAGGAGTTTGAGGAGCAGATGCAGCTGGCGGTGAGCGAGGCTACCTCGGCGTTTGGAGACGGGGCGGTATTCATCGAGAAGTTCGTGACCGGGCCGCGCCACATCGAGATTCAGGTGCTGGGCGACGAGCACGGCAACATCGTGCATTTGTTTGAGCGCGAGTGCTCCATCCAGCGCCGACACCAGAAGGTGATTGAGGAAGCCCCGTCGTCGGTGCTCACGCCCGAACTGCGCGCCGAGATGGGCCGTTGCGCCGTAGACGTAGCCCGCGCCTGCCAGTACGCGGGAGCCGGCACAGTAGAGTTTTTGCTCGACGACCAGCACCGCTTCTACTTCCTCGAAATGAATACCCGCCTGCAAGTGGAGCATCCCGTAACCGAGCAAATCACGGGCCTCGACCTGGTGAAGGAGCAGATTCGGGTGGCCGAGGGCCAGCCCCTGCCCTTCCGCCAGGAAGACCTCACCATCACGGGCCACGCCCTGGAGCTGCGCGTATACGCCGAGGACCCGCAAAATAATTTCCTGCCCGACATCGGCCGACTGGCTACCTACGTGCGGCCCCAGGGCCCCGGCGTGCGCGTCGACGACGGCTTCGAGCAGGGCATGGACATTCCGATTTATTATGACCCCATGATTGCCAAGCTGGTCGCCACCGGGGCTACCCGCCAGGAAGCCATCGACCGGATGCTACGTGCCATTGCCGAATACCAGATTACGGGCATCGAGACCACGCTGCCCTTCGGGGCCTTCGTGCTGCGGCACCCGGCCTTCGTGAGCGGTAACTTCGATACGAATTTCGTGCGCGACCACTTCAGTGCCGCCGTGCTGGCCCCCACTACGCCCGACGAGGGTACCGCCCAGGTCGCCGCCGCCCTGGTGGCCCTGCTCCTGCACGAGAAGAAACCGGCCAGCCCCGCCGCGCCCGCCAGTGCCCCCGCCTCGGCGTGGCGGCGCAACCGGCTGGGGGTCGGGTAATTTTTGGGAAGTAGCAGACTAGACAAGCGCGATTCCGGCTGAGCCGGGGTCGCGCTTGTTTGTAGATACGCGCCTGGGTGTAACACCAAGCTCCAGCTTGGTGAGACGTTTGAGTAGATCTACCAGCCGCCTCACCAAGCTCGGGCTTGGTGTTACGCTTCCCTACTAAACTAACGACCACAAGGCGCCCGGCATGCTGAGTTTGCCGGAGCATGCCGCACGGGTTGGGGAGCCGTTTTAAGAAGTAGACCGCTTGCGTCCCTACCCTTGGAAAGAGAGGTCAAGAAGTACACAGACAGGCTATTCCCTACGCAGTTTCCTCGTAGTTTGCGGCTGCTGGCAAAAAAAATTTACTTCTCGCAAAAAAAAAATGCTGGGCCGGTACGCTCGCTATTCAAGGCAGCCAAAGCAACCAGGAAAGGTCATTTTTAGCTAAAACGTTTAACTTAAAACTGAGCGCCAGCAACTTAACAGGCAAACATTGCAAAATGCTATACTTCTGGCAATTAACTAAAAAGTCGCATTGCAGGCTTTCAAGCAACTAGAAATAACAACTGTTCAGCTCTCGGCGATTAGTTCAAGCGTTTCTTGTCATTGTACATTTGTGGGCGTATGCAGGATTTTACTTCTTCGCCGTCCGGCTTTTCGAGGCGGGCGTCCAATTCGGCTTGGCAAGACCAGCTGCGCGCCACCGTTCGCTTATACTTGAGCTTCAGCCCCGATCCGAATTTAGAGCGGGAAATGGATGATCTGTTGCAACGCTCTGAGCAAGAGCTGCTCGATTACCTATTAGCCGAGGAGCCGCCCACGCCCGAGCGCCGCGAGCACGCCCGACGCTTTCTCGATGCCGCCCAACACCAACTGCTAAGCTCGGAGGCCGAAGTAACGCGCATGCTGGATGAGCTGGCCGCTGATTCGGCCCAGAAGCCCGGTGCGCCTCAACCGGCCCCCCTGCCTCGACGCCGGCCGCTACCGGGCCAGCTCATGCCGCCGCGCCCAAACGCTGACTGAGACGGCCGGATGTACCGATAGGGCGGGGCTCCACGATTCCCCGGCCTCGGGCCGGTGGGTGTAGAGTAGGAGCTATTTTTTTACTTGCCCGGTGCATTTGCACCAGCGAGGCTCATGCAACAACTGGTTGAGATGCTTCGCCGGCCCGGTAGGTCTTCAGACCCGCCGATGGTAGACAACCAAAATATTTCCCAGGTAACCTAATCAGTATCAGCAATAATGGCACAATTATATCGGGGTAGCGGATAGTCCCTGCGCTCATTCTCCCTACCACCCATGTGCCCTCCGCTCTCCTGCTGCCACCGCTGGCCCACGCGCCCCAGTACGCTACGCCAGCGGCTTTATTACCTGATACGCCTGCTGGCAACCAGCGATACCGAAGTGCCGGCCTGCCAGCGGGCACGGCTAGCGAACCGGCTCAATGAGCTCAGGGACTACCTGCACGAAGCCATGCAGCACTACTATCAGGTATCGCCCGGCCGGGCGCAGGAGCTCGTGGGCCAGGTAGCGCTCGCGCTGCTGCGCGAGGACTGCTGCCGCCAGTCAATCCGCGCCACTGTTTCCCTGGCCGAAGCCTTGGGCCTGAGCGAGCTGGCAGCGGGTGCTCCCCGGTGGCCGCTGGGCCAGCCGCTAGCGCCCGCCCAGGCTGAGTACTCCCTGGCGCGACGACTCGCGCACGAATAGCTCGGGCTGAAGCACCACCTGTCGCTGCACGAACGGCGCATCCGGCGCGGCCGATAATTCTAAAAACAGCCGCACGGCGGCCTCGCCCATCTCCTCGCAGCGCTGGTCGACGGAGGTGAGCTGCGGCTCGGTGATGGCCGTAAAGCCTTCATTACTAAAACCGGCCAGCGCAATATCCTGCGGCACCCGGATGCCCTGCCCCTTCAGCACCTGGAGTGCCCCGAGAATGGCCGAGTCGCCGGCCGCGAAGACGGCATCGATGGGCTCGGGCAGGGCCAGCAGCTGGCGCATGGCCCGGGCCCCGTCGTCGGTGGTCATGTCGGAGGTGATAATTAGATCCGCATTGGGGGCGATACCGTAGGCCGCCAGCGCGTCGAGGTAGCCCTGGCGGCGGTGCTGGTAGATGTTGAGGTGCGCCGGCCCGGCCAAATGGGCAATGCGACGGCAGCCCTGCTCCAGCAGGTGGCGCGTGGCCTGCAACGCGCCCTCGCGGTCGTTGAGCACGACCGAGTTGACTTGCTCGGTGGGCGGGATGCGGTCGAAGAATACCAGGGGCACGCCCCGGCTGCGCACCTTGTCAAAGTGATAAAAATCCTGGGTGTTGCGGGCCAGCGACACGAGCACGCCGGCCACCTGGGCGTTGAGCAGCGTTTCTACGTTGCGGCGCTCCAGTTGCACCTCCTCGTGCGACTGGCACACGATGACGCTGAAGCCGGCCTTGCTGGCCGCCTGTTCAATACCCTGGATGACCGACGGGAAAAATTTGCCCTCAATGTAGGGTACTACCACGCCCAGCAGCCGGCTCTGCCCCTTACGCAAAGCCGCCGCCAGGTGATTGGGCTGATAGTTGAGCTTTTTGGCCAGCTTGAGCACGCGTTGCTTGGTGGCGGCCCCGATGCTGTGGTGGTCGCTCAGGGCGCGCGAAATCGTCGTCATCGAAACGCCCAGCTCGCGGGCCAGGTCAGCCATCGAGACGGCGGGCGGGGTAGCGCTCGGCGCTTGCTTTTTAGGGGAACTCATGCGGGTGCTGGCGGCCCGCCGCCGTAGCGGGGCAGGCGGGTATCGTACAAATTTAGGCGAGTTTCGAGAATGGTTTTAGCCTTCTTACAGGCTTTACCCGAATGGGGCCAGGGTAGTTTGGCAACCGATAATTGACTCTCGTTGCTACACAAACGTTTGTGTAGTTTAGTAGGACCAGCTAACGGCGCTGAAAATTCCTTGAAAAATATCTCGCACCAAGATTTTATTTAGGATAGCCACCCGCAAAGTTTGCCAAATACTTCCGTACTTGCCGGCGGTTTACACAATCGATTATGTAAGCCTACTTTTCTCATGCGCTATCCGCTGCTCGCGGCGCTGCTGGCCACCGGCCAGTTGCTCGCGGCCCAATCCCTCCCACCCGCCATTCCCATCCACGACCCGGTGCTCACGCGTCAGAACGGGACGTACTACCTCTTCGGCACCGGCACTGGCATCACGGTCTGGTCGTCGAAAGACCGCCGAAGCTGGACGCCCGAGAAGCCCGTTTTTGCCGCGCCCCCGGCCTGGGCGCAGCGCGACGTACCGGGCTTTAAGGATCACATCTGGGCACCCGATATCTCGTATTTCAACGGGCAGTACAGCCTGTTTTACTCCGTTTCCACCTTCGGTAAAAACCGCTCGGCCATCGGGCTGGCTACCAACAAGACGCTGGACCCTAAGGCCAAGGATTTCAAGTGGGTAGACCACGGCCCGGTACTTGAGTCGGTGCCGGGCCGCGATCTGTGGAACGCCATCGACCCCAACCTCGTCCGTGACGAGCGGGGCACGCCCTGGCTAGCCTTCGGCTCGTTCTGGAACGGCATCAAGCTGGTGCAGCTGCGACCTGACCTCACCGGCCCGGCCGCGCCCGCGCAGTGGCGCACGCTGGCCCGCCGCCCCCGCACCCAGGCCCTGGCCGACTCATTGGCCGGCGACGGGGCCATTGAGGGGCCGTTCATCTTCCGGCACGACGGCTACTATTATCTGTTTGTGTCGTTTGACTACTGCTGCCGGGGGCCGCAGAGCACTTACAAGATGGTAGTAGGTCGCGCCCGCGCCCTCACCGGCCCCTACCTCGACCAAGCCGGCGTGCCGATGGAGCAGGGCGGCGGCACCCTCGTGTTGCAGTGCAACGCCGATTGGTTTGGCGTGGGACACAACGCCGTAGCGACGTTCGAGCAGGTTGACTACCTCGTCTTCCACGGCTACGACGGGCACGACCAGGGCCGGCCCAAGCTGCGCATCGAGCCCCTGGCCTGGAGCCCCGAGGGCTGGCCCACGGTGGTGGTCAAGCCCTAGCCGCGCCGCGCCGCCCATAACCCTACCCCGGCCTAAGCGGTTGGTTTGTACGTACTACCTTGGGGCGGTCTCGCCGCGTGAGCGGCTGGGCTTCCCACCTATTTTTTCATCCTAGTTTGTTTGCCATGAACCCCTTAGTTGACATTCGCCGCCTCGACCAAAGCCTGTGGCTGGACTTCATCAGCCGCAAAGTACTGCAAAACGGCGAGTTGAAAGCTCGTATTGATAACGATGCCCTGCGCGGCGTCACCTCGAATCCCGCCATTTTTGAGAAAGCCATCGGCGGCTCTTCCGACTACGACCAGACCATCAAGGAGCAGGCCCAGCAGGGCAAGACTGCCGAGGAAATCTACGTGGGCCTGGCCGTGGCCGACGTGCAGGCCGCCTGCGACCTCTTCAAGGGCCTCTACGAAAGCCACGATAATTCGAGCGACGGCTACGTGAGCCTGGAAGTATCGCCCAAGCTCGCCCACGACACCGAAGGCACCGTGGCCGAAGGCCGCCAGCTGTGGCAGGACGTGAACCGCCCCAACGTGATGATCAAGGTGCCGGCTACCCTCGAAGGGCTGCCCGCCATCCGTACCCTCATCTCGGAAGGCATCAACGTGAACGTGACCCTGATTTTCGGGCTCGATCGCTACAAGGCCGTGGCGGAGGCGTTTATCGCCGGCCTCGAAGACCGGGTGAAGGCCGGGCAGCCCATTGACAATATCGACTCTGTGGCCAGCTTCTTCCTGAGCCGCATCGACGTGCTGATTGATCCGCAGCTAGAGAAACTCGCGGCCGAGGGTGGCGAGAAAGGCCAACTGGCGCAGTCGCTGGTGGGCGAAGTAGCCCTGGCCAGCGCCAAGCAAGCTTACCAACTTTACAAAGAGATTTTTGCCGGCCCGCGCTGGCAGGCTCTGGCCGACAAAGGCGCGCACACCCAGCGCCTGCTGTGGGCCAGCACCGGCAACAAAAATCCCAAGTACGACGACCTCAAGTACGTCGAAAACCTCATCGGCCCGAAGACGGTGAACACCATCCCGGTTGAAACGATGGACATTTTCAAGGAAAAAGGCCAGCCCG
>CAJYVK010000332.1 GCA_913778455.1 uncultured Hymenobacter sp.
AAGATGCTTCGCAAGCTCAGCATGACGGACGTTTTTTACTATTAAATTATTTGCAATCAACTACATACAAAATTATCATTCCTTTTCCTCCCCGCCCTGGCCGCGCTGAGTAGCCAAGTGGATGTAACACCAAGCTCCAGCTTGGTGAGGCGGCTGGGTACGTTCGAACAACCCGGCTCGACGGATGAACCCTAACGCGTCACCAAGCTGGAGCTTGGTGTTACACTCATTGCATGAAAACCGAAAAGGAGAAAATGCTGGCCGGGGAGCTCTACAACGCCGCCGACCCGCAGCTCGCCGCCGAGAGCATTCGGGCCAAAGTGCTGTGCCAGCAGCTCAACGCCACGCCCGCCGACCAGCCCGCCGAGCGGGCGCGCCTGCTGCAAGCGCTGCTTCCGAACGCGGGCACCGAGCTGGGGCTGAACTCGCCGTTTTTCTGCGACTACGGCAGCAACATTACGCTGGGCGACAAGGTATTCTTCAACTTTAACTGCACTATCCTGGACGTCACGTACGTGACCATCGGCAGCCGCACCATGTTTGGCCCCGGCGTGCAGATTTACACCGCCACCCACCCCCTCGACTACTTGGAGCGGGCCTCGGGCCTGGAAGCGGCCGCGCCCGTAACCATCGGCGACGACGTGTGGGTGGGCGGGGCCACGGTCATCTGCCCCGGCGTGACCATCGGCGACCGCTCGGTGATTGGGGCGGGCAGTGTGGTCACGCGGGATATTCCGGCCGACGTGGTGGCCGTGGGCAACCCCTGCCAGGTTATCCGGCAGTTGCGGCCAACGGGCCAGCCAGGTGAGATTTAGCGTTCGCTACCCGTGTTGCGGTCGGCAGGCCAGAAGCCGCGCTCGCGTAGCATGCGCGCTACGGGCGTACCAGGCCGCAGCAAGGACAGCAGCTCAAGATACGAGATTTCAATATCATCTTGGCCATTGGCTTCTTGATAGTCATAAAATAAGGATATGCCCTTGCTGGTGAAACCAACGCCGCTTCGGGGTAGCTCCACGCGGGTAGAATCGTCCTCCTGCCAGACAACACCTTGCCGGCCCTTGATTTTTCCCTCCGTCCCTGTGCTCTTGACTAGGTGCTGGCCCACCATTCGCTCCAGCAGCACAGTAGCCTCGGGGCGCAGGACGTCTTCCAGCGTCAGCCAGCGGCCGGCACGCAAATCGTAGAGGCGGTTGCTACTTTCGCCGTGCGGCCGGGAGCCATTATACTCATTCACGTAATCGCCTTCGTCAAGGGCTAACAGGCCATAAGCATTTAGCCTAACCATTGTGGTTCTATAGCTATTCGTACAATCGTCGACGGTTTTACGAGCAGTAGCCCGTACCAAAACACGACGCCGGGCCGGCGGGGGACATTGCAAAAGGCGCAGGGCCGGACGCAAGGTATCGGGCCCCAGCAAGTGAAGAAATTGCTGCGTTAGATGGGCATACGGAGCCCATGCCGCCGGCACCATATCATCGGACTTTGGGCACGCCTTGCCCTTGGCTTCAGTAGTCAGAATTTCGTAGCGCACGGCATCCTGGTAGTCTTCGTGCAATGCAAATGGTAGCCGACGACCGTTAGGACCCATCCAGGTGCCGGTGAGCACGGGGCCGAGCGGCTGGGTAGCCTGCCAAACGCCGCCCGGGCCTTCGGTAAGACGCAGGGGTTGCTTTGCACGGTACGGCTCCGCGGCCTTGAGCAAGATATCGCCGCCCGCCAGCCGCTCGTAGAAATAGCTACCCGTACACTGCACCTCTTTTTTGAAGGAATCAGGATTGACCGCGACGGTGAGCTCCAGCACCACGGGCCGGCCACCCACGGTACCTCGGTAGCGGTGATAGCCGGTAAACGAGGGGTTGTTCTTGCCCAACTCGCTGCTTTGCCGGCTGGCCACCGCGGGCACCGTGCCAGTTGCGGCTACGGCGCGGCCAGCCAGCAGCCACAGCCCGATAACTACCCCTATAAGTTGCAGTGCCCCACGCATGACGTTACTGTTTTTCAAGAGCCTGATTAAGTTAGGAAGTGCTCAGTTGAGGTAGAGCATAGTGGTCGCTTTCCAGCTCACACACGCGGGGGCAGCCAGGTCGTCGGTGGCGAAGATATCTTCGTCGAGCACTTGCAGCAGCTTCTTGAACGTATTGGTACGGCCCCGGTGCGGAATGGCCGTGAGCAGCAGGCGCTGGGCGACCTCGTAGCGACGCGACTTGTACGTCTTGGTAGCGTCTTCGTAGGCAGAGAGCTTGTGGGCCTCGTCCACCACCAGGTCTCAATGGGTGTTGGCGGCCACGTTCAGCACATCTTCCCGCGAGAGAAAATCGCTGGACGTCACCACCCGCTGGGCGGTACTGAAAATGGTCGGATCGGCCGAAAAAATGCTGCGATTAATGAGCGTGAAGGGCCGCAAGAGCAAGCCTATTCAATTGCTTTCCCGATGCGACGCCAACGAATTTTATGCATTACATCAGCATACGGGTCTAGTGAAAACCAGACGAAAGCAGCTTTACCCACGAGCTGATTTTCCGGTACGAATCCCCAGAACCGGGAATCTTCGGAGTTGTGGCGATTGTCGCCCAGCACAAAGTAGTAGTTCTGCTTGATCGTGTATTGCGTGAGCGGCCGGCCGTTTTGCTGAATCATCCCGTCGCGCCACGTGATGCCTGAGTTACGCTCGAACTGCGCCACGATTTTATAATAAATGGTAGCATTAAGCGGCGACAGGTTGACGACCTGCCCTTTTTTGGGCACCACGAGCGGCCCAAAATTATCGAGCTGCCAGTGCCGGGGCACGGCACTGCGCACCCCCGAAATCCGAAAATCAGCCTGATCCGGGAAGAGCGAGCCAGCGGGTACGCGGCCACCGGCCACCGTGAGTGCCCGCGTATAGGGTTGGCGGCGCAGATAGGCGGCCGTCGTATCGGGGCAGCTGATGAGGTAGCCCAGGGTACCCGTTTCCGGATTGGTACTTACTGCCGGAACGCCCCCCGGCTCCGTATTGTCAACTATTCCGTGCGCCCGCAGCGCCGCCTGCACCTCGTCGCCCGGAGCCGCTACCTCGAGAAAATAGGTCGTCTGGAGCTGCCCCCTATTAGGTGCCGGCCGCCCGTTGAGCAACACCTGCCCTTGGCGGATTACTAGCGTATCACCGCCCACGGCCACGCAGCGCTTGACGAGGTGCGTGCGCCGCCCGGCGGCGCGCAGCGGCTCGTAGGGAGCGTAGAAAGCCAATACGTCGTTGCGTTGTACCCTTGCATCACCTGTAGGCAATGAACTGATAAACACATAGTCACCTACTAGCAGCGAGCGCTCCATACTTTCGGAGGGTATCACGTAGGCTGGTAGCAGCCATCGGCTGAAGAGTACCGCCACGAAAAGAAGCAGGAGTCCACCGCGCCAGCCAGCCAGTGCCCGCCTAAGTTTTAAAAGCAAGGTAGTTGAGGTTTATTCAGGCACGAAATGATGGCTACTGCGGTACCCAAAGCCCAGGCACCAAAAATAGCAGCCAACGCCACCTGGGGCAAAGGAGGCGGCCCCCCGCAGCTACGGATATATTCTACCGGTGGCAATCTGCCGGGGCAGGCTTAGTCGTAAGTGCGGGTAATTGCTCCTGCCCGACATGCTCCCCGACAGTACCCTGACAAAGCCCTACCTTAGCAGCCGTCGTTCAGCCTACCGCTAGGCAGCGGAAAAGTAAGTGGCGGCAGAAGGCTTCCCGAGACAAAACCTGCTGATCTAGCACTTGAAATCAGGTACCTAACGTTCTCCTTTCTATGCAGAAGAAACTTTACGCTAGCTTGTTAGTTGCTTTTGGCCTGGCCGTAGCCGCCATTGTGTTCTTCAAGCACCCCGGTCCGCCCGCCCTGCCCGAACCCAAAGACCGCATTGGCCGGCTGGCCCTGGGCGGCGAGTGGGTGAATACCAAAGCCGCCATGGAAGGCTTGCTAGCCAAGCTGCGCACCGATCCCAACGACCAAAAGAGCCGCCTACTGCTGGCCGAAGCCTACATGCAGGAAGGCCGCATTACCGGTAATCACCCCTACTACGATGCCGCCGCCATGCAGCTGCTGCAAGAAGTACTCAAGGCCGATCCCGAAAGCTTCGAGGCGCTGTGCTGCCAGGCCTCGCTGAGCCTCACGCAGCATCACTTCTCGCAGGGCCTGGCGCTGGCCGAGCAGGCCCAGGCAATCAACCCCAATAGCGGCTACGTCTATGGCCTGCTAACTGATGCCAACGTGGAGTTGGGTCACTACGACCAAGCCGTGAAGATGGCTGATAAGATGAACCAGGTGCGCCCCGACCTCACGGCCTACGCCCGGGTAAGCTACCTGCGCGAGATTCACGGCGACGTGCCGGGCGCCATCGAGGCGATGGACATGGCCGTGAAAGCCGGCTTTGCGGGCCTTGAGCAAACCGAGTGGAGCCGCGTGGCCCTGGGCCACCTGTACGAAGTAAGCGGGCGCCTCGACCAGGCGGCCGGCTACTACCAGCAGGCGCTGGCGCTGCGCCCCAACTACGCCTACGCGCTGGCTGGCCTGGCCCGCGTGGCCGCGGCCCACCAAGATTACGCTACGGCCATTACCAACTTAAACCTGGCCCGCGCGACGGTGAAGGATTACGCCTTCACCGACGAGCTGGTGGATATCTACCGCCTGAATAAGCAGCCCGCCGAAGCCGCCAAAATGGCGCAGGAATCGGTCGCCATGCTGGCCGACGCCGCCCAGCAAGCCAATGATAACGAAGAGCTAGGCCATTACACCGACCGCGAGCTGGCCTACGCCTACCTCAAGACTGGCAACCTAGACAAAGCCCTGGAGCACGCCAAAATCGAGTACGCCCGCCGCCCCGATAACATCGACGTCAACGAAACGCTGGCCTGGGTTCACTACAAGCGCGGCGAGTATGCCGAGGCGCAGAAATACATGCAGGTGGCCCGCCGCACCAACTCCCAAAACCCGGTGCTGCTGTGCCGCGCTGGCCTCATCCTCAGCAAGGCCGGCCGGGCGGCCGAGGGCCGCGCCCTCATCGAGAAAGCCGTGAAAGTCGCGCCCTACCTCAACCCTGAGGTGACGGTCGAGAGCGAAAACCTGCTGGCCGCCCGGTAGAAATTCGGTAAGCAACAATGAAAACGGTTGTCATGCTGAACGCAGTGAAACCTCTTGGTTGGTCTTATGGAGCGGTGCAGACGAAGCGGCCAAGATGCTTCACTGCGTTCAGCATGCCAGGCTATCGCAAGCCTCAGCTGGTGGCAGCGGGTGGGTTAATCGCTCTACTACTACTTACCCTGCCCGCCGCTGCCCACGTCATCGATGCGGACTTGAGCAAGCTCTCGCGCACCGAGATTTTCTGGACGTACATCAAGCTCGGCTTCACCCATATTTTGCCGCTGGGCTTCGACCACATCCTGTTCATTGTCAGCCTCTACATCCTGGAGCCGCGGCTGAAGCCGGTGCTGTGGCAGGCCACGGCCTTCACGGTGGCCCACTCCATTACGCTGGGGCTGGCGATGTACGGGGTTATCCGACCGCCGGGCAGCGTGGTCGAACCGATTATTGCGCTGTCCATTCTGTTTGTCGCGCTCGAAAACATCATTACAACTACGCTCAGCCCGTGGCGCCTGGCCATCGTATTTGGGTTCGGGCTGATTCACGGCATGGGTTTCGCCAGCGCGCTCACCGGGCTGGGCCTGCCGCAGAAAGACTACGTTGGCTCGCTTATTTCCTTTAATGTGGGGGTTGAGCTAGGGCAGGTTTCTATCATTTTGCTATGCTGGGCGCTCGTGGGGCGCTGGGCCGCCGGCCGGCCCTGGTACCGGGCGCGGGTCGTGGTGCCAGTGTCGGTAGTGGTGGGCCTGATAGCCGCCTGCTGGACGGTAGAGCGCCTGCTGGCGTAGTCAGCTATGCTCGCCTGGCTCCTTTACTCATAAAAAAACCAGCCTATTCCTCTACACCATGCTGCGCTCACTACTCACTTGGCTTTTGCTACTCAACTACCTACTGGTAGTGGGGGCGGGCCTGGTCGTGAGCCGGCCCCCCGAGCCGACCTTTTCGGCCGCGCACCCCTACGTACATAGCCACGACTGCCAGCAGCATAACTACCTGCGCCTCGACTGCTTCGAGCGTTGCAACGGTGACCAGCGCACCGTGCACCGGCGGCTACCCACCGGTACCGGCCTGCACTACCTGGCCCAGCTGAAGGGGCTCGACGTGCATTTTGCCGCCGCGCCCGTGGCCGCCCTGGTGCCGCCGCTGGCTTGGGCCAGCCTGGCCCAACACTCCGCGCCGGCTCCGGTGGCGTGGTCCTCCTGGGTCGGCCTCAGCGACTACCCGCCACCCCAACACGGCTAAAGCTATCCGCCCCAGCGTCCGCCCGGTCGCTGGCTGGCCCAGCGTGCCCCAGCCAAGCGCTGCGCGCCGGGCCATTGTGGTTGAAGCTGACGCCAGTAGCGCGCCCGGACGGGTGCGGGCTGGGCGTTGTTAGAACGCTGGTATGCACCTTACTAAATTACTAATAAATAAAACTTTGTGGAGTATGCTCGGGCTGGGGCTGTTGGCCGCGCCGGTGGCCCTGGCCCAGCGCCCGGCCGCGCTACGCGGCACCGTGGCCGATTCGCTATCGGGCCAGCCACTGGCGGGTGTACGGGTGGTGGTGCTAGGGCAGCCGGGTGGCACGGCTACCGACGCGCTGGGCCAATTCCGGCTGGCAGGGCTGGCGGCCGGCACCTACCGGGTGCAGCTGGGGGCGCTGGGGTACCGACTCAAAACCAGCGAGGTAACGCTGGCGGCCGGCGAAACGCGGAGCCTCACGGCCGCGCTCGCTACTACTAGCCTCGACCTGGCCGAAGTAACCGTGAGCCAGCCCCGCGACCCTAATCAAACGCTGGCCGCCATCTCGCACATCGACCAGACGCTGCGGCCCATCAACTCGGCCCAGGACCTGCTGCGGCTGGTACCGGGCCTGTTTATTGCGCAGCACGCGGGCGGGGGCAAGGCCGAGCAGATCTTCGTGCGCGGCTTCGACGCCGACCACGGCACCGACTTCGCGGTGAGCATCGACGGGCTACCGGTGAATATGGTGAGCCACGCCCACGGCCAGGGCTACGCCGACTTTCACTTCGTCATCCCTGAGACGGTGGAGCAGCTGCGGGTGTACAAAGGCCCCTATACCGCGCGCTTCGGCGACTTTGCCACCGCTGGCGCGGGCGAGTTCACCACCAAAACCAGCCTCGACCGCAGCCAGGTAAAGCTTGAAGTAGGCCGCTTCGATACGCGCCGGGCGCTGGTACTGCTCGATTTACTGGGCTCGCACCACTTGTTTAGCAAAAAGCCGGAGAGCGCCTACGTGGCCGCCGAGTACAACTTCACGAACTCCTATTTCGACGCGCCGCAGCACTTCAAGCGCTTCAACGGCCTTTTCAAATACACCGGCCAGCTCACCGACCGCACCTCGCTGACGCTACTGGGCTCGCACTTCACCTCCAGCTGGGATGCCAGCGGCCAGATACCCGACCGCGCGGTAAACGAAGGAATCATCTCGCGCTTCGGCAGCCTCGATCCCAGCGAAGGGGGCAGCACCAACCGCACCAACGCCTCGGTGGTGCTGACTACGGCGCTGCCCCAAGCGGCGGTGCTGCGCCAGCAGGCGTACTACTCGCGCTACAACTTCAGCTTGTTCTCGAATTTTACGTTCTTCAAGAACGACCCGGTGAACGGCGACGAAATCGACCAGACCGACCACCGTAACCTCTACGGCTACACCGCCACCTACGACCGCGACGACCGCCTGGGTCACGGCGGCCGCACCCTGCACACGGTAGTGGGCCTGGGCACCCGCCTCGACGATTCCGAATTGGGGCTGCGGCACGCCGTGCAGCGGCGCATCCTGGATACCGTGAGCACGGGCCGGCTTTATGAGCAGAATATCAACGCTTACCTCGACGAAACGCTGGAGCTGACCGAGCGCCTGACCGTAAACGCGGCCGTGCGTGCCGACTTGTTCATCTTCCAGTTTCGGGGCCAGAAAGCCGACTCGGCGACCGGGTTTGTGCCCCTCACGGGGCGCGTGGCGCGGGGCCGGGTTTCGCCCAAGCTCAACCTTTACTATCAACTTTCGCCGGCGGTGCAGCTATTCGTGCGCTCGGGCCTGGGCTTTCACTCCAACGATGCGCGGGGTGTGGTGCAGGGCACCGGCCACTTCAACGCGCTCCCCCGCGCCGTGGGCGCCGAAGTGGGCAGCACCTTCAAACCCGTGCCTAGCCTGGTGATAAACGCCGCCCTCTGGACCCTGCACCTGCAAGACGAGCTGGTATACTCGGGCGACGAGGGTACTACCGAAAGTGCCGGCCCCACCCGCCGCTACGGCGTCGATGTGTCGGCCCGCTACCAGCTTACCGGCCGGCTCTTCCTCGATGCCGACGTCAACTACAGCCACGGGCGGCTCGTGGGTATGCCGGCCGGTGAAAATTATATCCCACTGGCCCCGAGCTTTACCAGCATCGGCGGGCTCACGCTCAGAAATCCTAACGGACTGAGCGCCAGCTTACGCTACCGCCACATCGACAGTCGCCCAGCGCAGGAAGACAATGCCATTCGGGCGCGGGGCTATTTCCTGCTCGATGCCGTGGTCAATTATACCCGGCCACGCTTCCAGCTAGCGGCCACGGCCGAAAACCTGGCCAACGTAGCCTGGAACGAGGCTCAGTTTGCCACCGATAGCCAGCTCCGCGGCGAGGTCTCTTCGGTCAATGAGCTGAATTTTACGCCCGGTACGCCGTTTTTTATCAAGGTTAACGCCAGCGTTTTTTTCTAGCGCGCACTGCTTGCCTCCCGACTGGCCCGTTCGGGTGTGAACTGTAGTTCGCACCCGAACGGGCCTTCTGCTTTTGAGGCCGGGGTAAAACCTGTGCAACGACAAAATCGGTGCGTTTGATAACTAGCTAACGAACCCTCTTTATTAAATACGTGCAACTTATCTCAGCTCAATTCTGAAGGAATCCAGGTGAAATTAGCGGCAACTTACGTCGGGCTAAAATTTTTTGAAAAAAGTTCCTTTTCAGAAGTCCGACTTCAACTTAATCCCGTATGTGGCACCAGGTGAGAAAGTAGATGCAGTAATAAGCTGAGCATTATACCTTCTCACTAATCAGCAACTTGAATCAAGTCTAGGCGCAGGCTAGCACGCGCAGCCAGTGCAGTTACCAGCTTAGGCTGGGTGGTACCCATTTGGGCAAATTACTTACTTCCCGCTTCTCTAATCCGACTACCATAAGCGCCTAAAATCCCCATAGCTCCCATTTGAGCTTTGGGATTGCCGGGGCTTGGGATTATCTAATTGTTTCCTTGTGCGGCTTCGGCGGTGCGAGGCAGCATTGCTTGTTGCGTTCCCTACCCTTTTTCACCCTTTCACTTTCTCCATGAACAGATTTACCAGACCTCTTCAATGGGCGGTCGGGGCATGTGCAATTACGGCGCTCGCTACCTGGGGCACCGTGCAGTACACGCCGCTGGAAGCCAGCAGCCACCGCGAGGCTCCGCTGATTGCCGACGACCCGCTGGCCGACAACACGGACGTGTACGCCTTCAAGGATCCTAATAATTCGGAGCGAATTATCTTGATCGCCAACTACATCCCGTTTCAGCTGGCGCAGGGCGGGCCGAACTACTACACGTTCGGCGAGAATATCCGCTACGAGATTCACGTCAAGAACAACGCTTCGACCACGGGTGATGACATCGTGTACCGCTTCACCTTCACGCGGACCAATGGTGACCCCACCACGTTTTTTAACGCGCGGCTGGGGCAGCAAAACCTGAAAACTACCTACACCTGCGAGAAAATCGTGGCGGGTGGCACGCCGGTTACCATCGTCAGCAATGGCGTGGTGCCGGCGTATAACATTGGGCCGCGCTCGATAAATACGGGCGTGGGCCTGGCGCAGGCCTCGTACACGGCCTACCGGCAGGGTGCCGTGACGGCGGCCAGCGGCGGCGGCGGCGAGCAGGTATTCTGCGGCTCGGCCGACGACCCCTTCTACGTGGATCTGGGGGCCATCTTCGACCTGGCCGGCCTGCGGGCCAACCGGGGGGCCCGCGATGGCCTGGCCAAATACAACGTGCATTCGATCGCCCTGAGCATCCCGGTATCCACGCTGCAAAAGAACAGCCAGCCGGCCTCGGCGGCGGCTAACATCCTGGATGGCAACTACGTGATTGGGGTGTGGGCCTCGGCCAGCCGCCCCGCCATGCGGACGCTGAACGGCGGTACCACGGGCACTACCAGCACGTCGGGCAACTACACCCAGGTGTCGCGCCTGGGCATGCCGCTGCTCAACGAGGCCATCAACCCCGTCGGGGCCAAGGATGCCTGGAACCGCACCACGCCTTACAACGAGGCGGCCGTTACCGACGACTACCTCTCGAACCCGGAGCTGGGCCTGTACATGGCGGACAATACTCCCATGAACGGCGCGGCCCCCAAGCCCAGCGGCCAAACCTACTACGGCGAGGCGGTGCCGGCCCTGAGCGCGTTGCGCATTCAAACGAAGTCGCTGGGTTCTTTTGACTTCCGCAACGGGGCGGCCGGCCTGTCGGGCCTGACCAGCGCCCAGCGGCAGGGGACGGTCTTTGCCGACCCCACGTTTGGCCCCTACCTGCTCGTAGCGGGCAAGCCGCGCTCGGTGGATATCAAGCCAATTTTCCACACCGGTGTGCCCAACCTGCCGCCGTACCAGCTGGCAACGGGTAAGAATGGCAACCCGCTGGCGGCGGGCAAGCCGTTCATCAACAACTTCTTGCCGGTACTGGGCGACATGCTGCGCCTGAACATGGCCGTGCCGGCTACCCCGCGCAATTCGCCCGACTTTAGCAACCAGGGGCTGCTGGCCGCGGCCGTGTTGGGCATTACCGACTCGCGCTACAACGGCAGCACGGCGCTGCAAAACATCCCCAACATGGACGGCTTCCCCAACGGCCGCCGGCTGGAGGATGAGGTAGTGAAGATTGAGTTACAGGCGGTGAGTGGGGCCGTGCTGGCCGCCATCGGCCTGTGGTACGACGACTACACGCCGGGCACCTCGCCCACCCCCGCTACCTCGCAGCTGAAGGGCGTGCTGAATTTCACGGCGGGCGTCGAGAAAAACGACACCACGCTCAGCGCCTCCTTCCCCTACGTGCAAACGCCGTGGCAGGGCATGCGCGTGCGTCGCTAACTCATTCTCTCACCTTGCTATCGCCTATTTAAAATGACTACTAAACAGTTACGCACCTACGTCGCGCTGCCTACGCTCGCGATGGCGGTAGTCGGCGGCGCCCTCTGGAGCCAGCTGCGCTACACGCCCCTGGAGGCTTCCTCGCACCGCGAGGCCCCGCTGATTGCCGACGACCCAGTGGCCGACAACACCGACCTCTACGCCTTCAAAGACCCCAATGACGCCGGCAAGATCATCATCATTGCCAACTACATTCCGTTTGAGCTGCCGCAGGGCGGTCCCAACTACTCGACGTTTGGGGAGAACGTGCGCTACGAGATCCACGTCAAAAACAACACCGCCACCACCGGCGACGACGTGACGTACCGCTTCACCTTCACGCGGACGAACCAGGACCCGAGCACGTTTTTCAACGTCCGGCTGGGGCAGCAAAACCTGAAAACCACCTACACCTGCGAGAAAATCCTGGCCGGCGGCTCGCCGGTGGCCATTATCACCAACGGTGAGGTGCCGGTCAACAACATCGGGCCGCGCTCCATCAATGGGGCGGCGGGGCTGAACTCGGGTACTTCCTACACCGACCGCCGCCTGAACGCCATTACGCTGGCCTCGACGGGCGAGCGCGTGTTGTGCGGGCCGTCGGACGACCCGTTCTTTGCCGACCTGGGGGCCATTTTTGACCTTGCCAACATCCGCGGCGCTTCGGGCGGGGCGGGCACACCCACCGATGGGCTCGCGCGCAAAAACTGCCACAGCATCGCGCTCAGCATTCCGGTTGAAAACCTGCAAAAGACCGGGAAGAACATCAGTCAGGCGGCCAACATCCTGGACCCCGACTACGTGATCGGCGTATGGGCCTCGGCCAGCCGCCCGGCCATGCGCACCTTGAGCAGCACCGCCGACCCCACCAACAGCGGTGGCTGGGTGCAGGTGTCGCGCTTGGGCATGCCGCTCACCAACGAGGTGATTAACCCCATCGGGGCCAAAGATGCCTGGAACGCCCGCACCCCCTACAACGAGGCAGCCATCACCGACAGCTACCTCTCGAACCCGGAGCTGGGCCTGTACATGGCGGACGATACCCCCGTAAACGGCGCGGCTCCTAAGCCCGCCGGCCAGACCTACTACGGCGAGGCAATTCCGAACATCTCGAAGCTGCGCATCCAAACCAAGTCGCTGGCCGGGCGGCCGGGCTTCGGCAACGGCTTTGACTTCCGTAACGGCGCGGCGGGCCTGAGCGCCCTGTACAGCAACGCCGCTGGCGCCAACGCGGGCACGGCCTTCGCCCCGGCCCCGGCGGGCTTTGGCGAGTACCTGCTGAACCGCGGCCAATCCGGTAGCCCGCGCTCGGTGGACATCAAGCCGATCTTCCACACCGGCGTACCCAACCTGATTCCGTACCAGCTGGCGACCGGTAAAGGCGGCAACCCGCTGGCGGCGGGCAAGCCGTTTATCAACAACTTCCTGCCCGTCATCGGCGACATGCTGCGCCTGAACATGGCCGTGCCGGCCACCCCGCGCACCTCGGCCGATTTCAGCAATCAGGGGCTGCTGGCCGCCGCCGCGCTGGGCCTGACTGATGGGCGCTACAATACCAACGCTAACCTGCAATTCATTCCCAACATGGATGGCTTCCCCAACGGCCGCCGCCTGGAGGATGCCGTGGACCAGATTGAGCTGAAGGCCGTGAGCGGCGTGGTACTGGCCGCCATCGGCCTGTGGTACGACGACTTTACCGCTACTGCCACCAACCCCGTTACGCCGCAGCTTGGCAACGTGCTGGGCTTCACCACGGGCGTGGAAGCCAACGACACGACTATCCGGGCTGAGTTTCCGTTCGTGCAAACGCCCTGGGTAGGCACCGGCTCGGCCAGCGGTCCGACCAATACCGTCGTGATTCCCGACCTGACGATCAGCACGACCATGAACGTAGAGTCGGGCACGTATAACAATATCACCATCACCAGCACCGGCGTGGCTTCGTTCAACGGCCCCGTCGTGGTGAATGGCGCGCTGACCGTGCAAACCGGCGGCGTGATGAGCACGCGCGGTGTATTGGCTACCAACTGCCTTCCCATCACGGGCTCGGGCAGCTTTACGCTGCAAGCCGGGGCTACCCTGCGCATCTGCGACAGCAACGGCATCGCGGCCACGGGTACGGCTTCGGGGGCCATTCAGCTCACGGGCTCGCGCACGTACTCCAACGATGCGACGTACGAATACATTGGCGGCGAGGCCCAAACCAGCGGCACGGGCCTACCCAGCCGGGTGCGTAGCCTGACGGTGAACAACGCGGCTGGCCTCACCCTGAACAACGGCGGCGTAGGCGTAAGCCAGCTAGTAACCCTGACCAACGGCAACCTGATTAGCAGCGCCAACCAGCTGCTGACGCTCCTCTCGACGCCCACCTCCGGCACGGCCCTCGTCGTGAATACCAACGGTGCCGTGACCGGCCCCGCCACCATGCAGCGCGCCATCGACCCCGCCTTCAACTCCGGCGCGGGCTACCGTCACTACAGCTCGCCAGTAGCCAGCACCACGCTCAGCGATCTGGGTAGCAACACCCCGAGCTTCAGCCCGATATTCAACCAGGCTTACAACACGTCTCCCACGCCGAGTACAGTTACGCCCTTTCCCAACGTGTTTGCCTACGACCAGAGCCGCGTGACGATGGGGGCCAACACCTCGGCTGCCTTCGACATGGGCTTTGTGGTGCCGCAGGCCAGCGACGTGATGACGGTGCTCAGTGGCTACACCGTGAACATCCCGGCCAGCGCGGTAGTAGACCTTTCGGGTACCTTCAACAACGGGACTATCACGCGCAACGGCCTGGCGCGTGGCAGCCAGCCCCAGAGCGGCTGGCAGCTGCTCGGTAACCCCTACCCCTCGCCGCTCGACTTCAGCATAGTGTCCGGCATCACGCGCACCAACCTCGACGACGCGGTGTACGTGTACCAAAGCACCGGCCAGTACACCGGCCAGTACCGCAGCTACGTCAACGGCTTCGGCAACCCGGTGGTAGCCGCCATGCAGGGCTTCTTTATGCGGGTGACGACCCCCGGCACCAGCAATGGCAGCCTGGCCCTGACCAACGCCGCCCGCGTCACGACGTTCAGCACTACGCCGAGCTTCAACCGTACCACTGCCGACCCGCGCCCCCAGGTAACGCTGAGCCTGCAAGGCAACTCGTTGCAGTTCGGGGATGAAACGTCGGTGTACTTCGAGCAGGGTGCGCTGGCGGGCTTCGACTCCCACTACGATGCCTACAAGCTACCCAACTCGTCGGGCATGAACATCAGCAGCTACATCACCGGCGGCGAGCTGTCCATCAACGGCCTCGCACCGCTGAATCCGACCGTTGCCACTACCGTACCACTCAACGTGCACGTGCCCGCCAACGGCACCTACACCCTGAATGCCGCCAAATTGGCCAACTTCACCAGCGCCACCACGGTGCTGCTGCTCGATGCCGAAACGGGCGCCCGGATCAACTTGGCGCAGCAGCCGCTGTATAGCTTCACGGCCGCCGCTACGGCGCTGCCGGGCCGCTTCAGCCTGTATTTCGGCCCGGCCGCCGCGCTGGCCGTGAACAATGCTGCGCTGGCCCAGCAGGTACAACTCTTCCCCAACCCCGCTCGGGGCAGCTTTACGGTAGTGGTACCCACTGAGCTCGGCAAGGGCACTGTGACGGCCACGCTCTACAACCAACTCGGCCAAGCCGTGGCGCAGCGCAAGCTCGCCATGACCGCCGCCGGCGCGACCTCGCAATTCGACGTAACCGGCCTGGCGCTGGGGGTTTACACCTTGCAGCTATCGGGCAGCGATGCCCGAGTAACCAAGCGCCTAGTCGTTGAGCAATAAGTAGAAGGGCGCTGTGCCAGGTCGGTAGCATGACTTGGCGCAGCGCCCCTCTCGTTTTCTACTTAATTTTTCGATTTTTCTCATGAAAAAATATTCTTACCTGCCTTCTCTCGCCGGCGCACTAGTCGTTGGCCTGCTCGCCGCCGTGCCAGCAGTAGCGCAGCAGCCCAGCACGGGCGGCCCCACGCCGCAGCCGCAGGCCGACCCCACGGCCGTTCCCCTCGACGGGGGCGCCTCGTTGCTACTGGCTGGCGGCGTGGCCCTTGGCCTGAAAAAATTGCGTGACCGTCGCCGTACCAGTTAGTCGCGCTCGTCGATAATAAGCCTGCTAGTCGCCTTAGGAAATAGAAGTTCTATTTCCTAAGGCGACTTATTTGTTTATTTACCGCAACTTTCCCTTTGCCGAGCCCGGAGTAAAACCACACAGGCCCGCCGCGCGATAGTTGCGCACGGCGGGCCTGCGTTGCTCTTCGGCGGCGGCTACTGCGCCGAGGGCGGGGGCGTTTTCGTACCCCAGGCTTTGTTGGGCTGGGGTCCCATCGTGAAGACCAGCCGGCCGCCGCGCATCAGCTCGTCGCGGTAGAGCCAGCAGTTGGCCAGCGGCTTGCCGTTGAGCTCGGCAGACTGCACGTACACGTTGGCCTTGGCCGTGTTTTTGGCTTCGATGATCAGCGTTTTTCCTTTGCCCAACTGGATGGTGGATTTGCTGAACAGCGGGCTGCCCAGCTCAATGATGGGGCGACTGTCGGTAAAGCCCTTCACGTCGAACAAGCCCAGCGCCGTGATGACGTACCACGAGCCCAGCTGGCCCTGGTCCTCATCCTGCCCGTAGCCGTAGCCGTGAATGGGCTCAGTGCCGTAAAACTCGTCGCAAATCTGGCGGGTCCACTTCTGGGTAAGCCAGGGCTGACCGGCGAAATTGAACAGCCAGCTGATGTGCAGGCAGGGCTGGTTGCCGTGGTTGTAGATAGCCTTGATGCCGGCAAAGGCGTCGATTTCCTTGCCGCCGCCGAAGCCCGTTTTGGCCGAGGCGGTAAAGAGGCTGTCGAGGCGATTGGTAAACTTGTCGCGCCCCAGCGCCGCGATGAGCCCGGCCGGGTTTTGGGGCACGTAGAAAGTGTACTGCATGGCGTTGCCCTCCTGGAAGCCGCGCCAGGGCTCGAAGGGGTTGAAATTGCCCACGAAGGTGCCATCAGCCAGCTTGGGCTGCATGAGCTGGGTCTGGGGGTTGAAGATGTTTTTCCAGCCGTCGGATAGCTTGCTGAACTGCTCGTAGTCGGCTTTTTTACCCAGGCTCTTCGCCATTTGAGCGGCGGCAAAGGCGCTGAAGCTGTACTCCAGCGTGTGCGAGTTGGCGAAGTACGAGCCGGTGGAATCGGTCTTGTACCACTCGCCCTGGTACTGCTTGTAGTCTTCACGGAAGGGTACGTAGCCGTGCTGCACGAAGGCCTGCACGTCGAGCTTACCGGCGCCCACCGGGCGGCGGCGACCGCTCAGCTCGTTGGCCCGCACAGCCTGGTAAGCCAGGTTAACGTCGTAGTTGCGGATGCCAATCTGGTAAGCCCCGGCCACGGCCAGCCCCACGAAGTTGGTGCCCACGCCCGACACAAACTCACCGTTGGCCAGGCCGTCGCCAAACCAGCCCTTGTCGCGGTACACTTGCAGTTCGGTGTTCACGTAGTTGCCGTACCACTCGGGGTAGGCCAGCGCCCAGAGCTGGGTCAGGTTCCAGTAGCCACCCCAGATGGCGTCGGTATTCATCAGCTCGGGGCGGGGGCCGGCGCTGGCGGCCGGCTGGCCTACCTGGCCGCCGTGCTTGGGGTAGGCCCCGTTCACATCGCTGATGATGCCGCGCCCCAGCAGGCCGTGAAACAGGCCGGTGTAGAACTTGGTCTTGTCCTGCTCGTCGGGGCCTTCCACCGCGATTTTGCTTAGCTCGCGCTGCCAGGTGGCCTGCGCGGCGGCGCGGGCCTGGTCGAAAGTAAGGCGGCTGGCCTCGGCCAGCAGGTTGGCCTTGGCGTTGGCTACGGAGGTGTAGGACAAGCCGATTTTCAGCTCAATCTTCTCCTGCGCGGCGGTTTGATAATCCAGAAACAAGCCCGCGCCCTTGCCCGTGGCCGAGTTCTTTTTCGCCTGCACGCCCGCCGCCGAAAACGCGCCCACGCTGGCCGGGGCCTTGCTGATTTCGCCGTAGAAGTACATGTTGACCTTGCCGGCGGGGTCGTAGATTTTCACGTATTTGGGGTAAGTGCTCACGAAGCCCTCCACGTGCGTGGCGTCCACCATCCGAATGCTGGCGTCGGTGACTTCGCCGCTCTCGCCCTGCTTGTTGCCGATGTCGAGGATGAGGTGGGCGCGGTCGCTCTTGGGGAAGGTGTAGCGGTGAAAGCCCACGCGCTTGGTAGCCGTGAGCTCGGCCGTGATGCCGTAGTCGGCCAGCAGCACCTTGTAGTAGCCGGGCTCGGCTACCTGGTCTTTGCGGTCAAAACCCGAGCGGTAGCCGCTGGCCGGCTTGTCGAGGTCGCCGGGCTGGGTGCGCAGCTCACCGGTGGTGGGCATGAAGCTTACGCCCCCCACCTGCCACTCGTGGAAATGCACGAAGCCCTCGATGGAATTTTGGCGGGTGTCGTAGCCCACGGCTTCCCAGCCCGAGGCATTGCCGTAGTGGCCGTTGGTAGAAGGGGCTAGCTTGGCCATGCCGTAGGGCACGGCCGCCGGGGTGTAGAAAAACCACCGGCTGTGCGCCGTACCGATGTTGGGGTTGACGTACTTCAGCACGTTTTGCGCGCCGGCCGGGCCGGCCAGCAGCGCGAGGGCCAGCGGTAAGATACCCGCGGGGAAAGTCAATTTCATATTATGATTTTTAAGAATAAGGGCCAGCAAAAAGCCCGCGCCCGGCCTCACCGACCCGACGCGGGCAGACCGGGCGCACCCCACCGCGCAGCCCGGTCATTACTGGTGCAACGCCTATTGTAACACCAGGCTCCAGCTTGGTGAGGTGCCAGGGCACGCTCACCAAACGTGACGCCAAGCCGGAGCTTAGCGTTACACTTACAACAGCTTCCGCGCCTGCAAATCAGCCAGCGTTTCAAACATCATCACGCCGCTCATCTGGGTCGAGCCATCGACGGTGCCGCCCGGCTGGGTCGTCCAGTTGGTGTTGAACAGGTACTGCGGCCGGCGCGTAGCTTTCTGGTACAGGCTCTGGCCGTTGAACTTGAGGAACGACACGTACTGGGCGCGGGCCGCGGCCGACACGGCGGGCTCAGTGGCGAGCTGGGCCAGGTAGCGCACCAAAATGCCCTTGAACAGCCCGCCGTCGCCGCCACCCTCGTCGCGCATGATGCCACCGGGCGAGAGCTGGCTGTCGTTGAGCACGAAGGCAGCGGTGCGGTTGGCATCGTCGAGGTAGCTGCTCTGCTGGGTGGCGCGGTAGAGCTCCAGGCCCGCGCCCAGGTACACACCCTGGTTGTAGCTGAAGCGCCAGTCCCGGTCAACTTTCCCATCGCCCTGGCGGTTGATACCGTCCCACACGGCCCCGGTACTGGGGTCTACGAGGGTCTTTTTCAGCCAGTCGTAGATCTTCTGGGCCCAGGCCAGGTCGTCGGGGTTGCGGTCGAGCTGGTAGAGGCGGGCGGCCAGGATGGCCACCGGCGCGTTGGCGGGCGTGTTCTTGTAGTCGAGCTGGTTTTTACGCCAGGCAATGCCGCCCCCCTGGTTGGTGTTCCAGCCATTTTTGAGGTCGGCCCAGAGCAGCAGCGCCGTAGCCTTATACGATTGATCCTGGGTGATTTGGAAGGCCCGCAAGTTGGCCAACGCGTGCCAGGCCATATCGTCGTAGTAGGTATTGAGGTAGGTGTTACCGTTTTTCTTCTTGGTACCCTGCTGCAACTGCTGGATCCGGGTCAGGTAGTCGAGCACCTTGGTGCGCTGGTAGCCATCGAGCAGGATGTCGAGGCCGTGGGCCTGCCACCAATAGTTGAAATCCGACTTGCCCGAATTGTTCTGTAAATAATACTGGTCGGAGGCCCAGAAGGACTGGTTGAGCGTGGCCTGGGCCGAGTCGGCACGGGCGGCCCAGTTGACCACTACGGCCGCCGGCTGCGGGGCCGGCGGCGTAATGGCGTCATCGACCGGCTCGTGGCAGGCCGTGAGCGAAGCCAGGCCCAGCAGGGCACTGATTCCGAAGCGAAGGGAAAGCATACGAGTAGCCATAAGAGATTGCATACTAAACGTTCTCCTCTTCTAGCGCACCTTCACCTGGTGGGTGTAGGCGGCGGGCTGCATCATGACGAGAATATCCACGTTTTTGTGATCGGCCGCACCGATGAACTTAAAACTGTTGTTCCACTGGTCGTCGGCCACCGGCACGAGGTTGAAGTAGGCAGCGGCCGTAGTCGCCGTGGGGGGCTGGTTATCAGTATTGGTGCTGCCGTACTGGCGCGCCTTCACGGTGCCAGCCATGTCTTTTTCCGTGAACACAAACTTGTAGCGCTCGTCGCGGCCCCAGCTGAACTGGAAGAACTCAATTGGCGTGTTGTCGATTTCCCACAGGCCCTTGCCCATGTAAGGCAGCGTCACGGTCACCTTGTTCTGGGCGGCCACCCAAAGGCCAACCGACTGAATCTCGGTGAGCACGGCCGAGCCGTTGTTGAAGTCGAGGGTCATGCGGTACACGCCCGTGGTCGTGGTGGGGTTGGTGGTGGTAGCCCCTTGCAGCAGCTTGGTGCCGCTGATGTAGTAATTCGTGGGCGTGCCGGTGGTCGCATCCACGATCTTCACGTCGCCGGGCGAGAGTTTGGTATACAGCTCAAACACGCCCGTCGAGAGGCGGCGGAACGGCAGCGCCTGGCTGAGGGTAGCGCCGCCCTCGGTGCCCGAGCCGGAGAGGTAGAGGTTACCGGGAATGACCGAGAAGCCAGCCGGGCGCTCCACCGTCATCACGCGGGAGGTCGAGGCGGGCAGCACGTTCAGGCCCTTGGAGGCGTTGACCCGCCACTTCAGCTTGCCCTGGCTCTGCGAGGCGATACCGGCCAGGTTGGCGATTTTATTGAGGTCGCCGTGGCTGAGCACCAGCTTGGTATCGAGACCGTTGGTTCCCGACACGGTGCTGTACACGGGCTGGGAGAAGTCGCCGCTTTCTTTATCAAACACCACTTCGTAGAGCACCAGCGTGCCATCGGCGGCGCGGGCCTGGCTCCACTCGAAGGTCACGGCCGCGTTGGAGGGCGGGTCGAGGCGGTAGAAGGTGTTGTCGGCGGGCGAGATGTAGTTCGACACCGGCGTAATGGTGTCGTCGAGGGCCTTGTCGTCTTTTTTGCAGCCCGCCAGCAGGCCGACGAGCAACAGGATGAAAAGCAGCGGGTGGGAAAACTTTTTCATGGAGATAGCGGCGAAGAAGAGTAGGAAAAATGCCCGGCTGGCTTACCAGCCGGGGTTTTGCGTCAGGTTGGGGTTGATGTCGCGCTCGCGCTGGGGCACCGGCCAGAGGTAGTGCTTGGCGGGGTCGAAGGTGCGCTGATCCACGCGCAGGTAGCCGTTGTCCACGCTAGGGTCGCCGGCCTTGATGCCGTGGGCGTAGCCTTTGAGGACCGTTTCGGCGGTGCGCCAGCGGCGCAGGTCGAAAATGCGCAATCCCTCCATCGCCAGCTCGGTGCGGCGCTCGCGGCGCACCACCGTTTGGAGGCTGGCCTGGCTGCCCCCGGGGAAGGCCAGCGCGCCGGGGTCGGTGAAGCCGGCCCGGCGGCGCAGCGCCCCGATGGTGCGGTCCCACTCGCCGCTCGTGAGCTGGCCCAGCTCATTTTTGGCCTCGGCGTGCATGAGCAGCACGTCGGCGTAGCGCACCAGGATCAGGTTCAGACCCGAGTTGAGGTTGGCGTCGGCGGTGGGATCGAAGTACTTGGCCGAGTAGTAGCCGGTGGGGCTGGCGTCGGCGCGGTCTACGGAGTTGTCGCCGGTGCCGGGCAGCGTGCGGATGAGGATGCTCGACCCGTCGGGGCGCTGCCATCGGTAGCCATCGTAGACCAGCGTGGCGGTCAGGCGCGGGTCGCGGCCCACGTAGGGCGTGGCCTCGCTGTAGCCCGAGCCACTTTCGCCGATGGCCTTGCCGTTGGCCATAAGGTAGCTATCGACCAATTCCTGAGTGGGCGCGATGGCACAGATGAGCTTGCCCTCGGTGCGCGGAATAAAGAACCGTTGCTCGGAATAGGTGCGCGAGGGAAACAGGTACTGCAAGTCGAGCATCACCTCACTATTGCCCTCGTTGCCGGGCGCAAACACGCCCGCGTAGCTGCCAAACAACCCGTAGGTACCCGCCTGGCCGCTTATCAATTGCTCGGTCACGGCCGTCACGTCGGCCCAGCGGCCCTCGTAGAGCAGCACCCGCGCCTTCACGGCCAGCGCCGCGCCCTTGGTAAAGCGGCCCCGGTCCTCGGCGGCGTAGGCGGTGTTGAGGGGCAGCGCCCCGGCGGCGGCATCCAGCTCCTTGAGCACGAAGTCGAGCACCTGGGCGCGGGGCGTGCGCGCCACGCCAGCGGCGTCCGACACGTTGATGGCCTCGGTGACCAGCGGCACGTCGCCGTACCAGGTCAGGAGCTGAAAGTATTGGTAAGCGCGCAGGGCGCGGGCCTCGGCGACGTAGCGGGCCTTAAGACCGGCGTCGAGGTTGCTAATCTTGTCGATGTTAGCCAGCAGCTGGTTGCACTTGCGGATGCCGCTGTAGTGGTAGCCCCACTCGTTGGTGACGCGCGCTTGGTTGGTGCCGTAGGCACCCTCGGCGATGTTGCGCGAGTTGGAGCCGTTGACGTCGCTCTTGTTATACGCGTTGTCGGAGAGCGTTTCGTTGAAGAAGAAATACTCGGAGTTGTAGAGGTTCTCGTAGGCGGTGGTCAGCACGTTGGCCGCGTCGGAGGGCTGCTGCCAGAAAGTGGCGTCGGTGGGGCGGTCGGTGGGCGGCAGGTCGAGCTTCTGGCAGGCCGAGAAGCCGAAGCCCAGCCCGAGCCCCAGCAGGAGCGAGTGGCGGAGGTTGCGATTCATCTGAAGGGAAGGGTGGGATAGCGAGATTAGAGAGAGATGTCGACGCCCAGCGTCACCACGCGCACGGCCGGGTACACGCGGCCGCTGCTGCCCGAGCCCCCGCCAAAGCCCACGCTTTCGCTGAACTCCGAGATTTCGGGGTCAAAGCCAATTTTCTTCAAGTGGCTGATGGTGAGCAGATCCTGCCCCGAGGCGAAGATGCGCAGCCGCTGGATGTAGGCCCGCTTGGTGAGCGTGGCGGGCAGGGTGTAGCCGAGCTGCACGTTTTTGAGGCGGGCGTAGGCCCCGTTGCGCAGCCAGTAGTCGGAGCCCTGGTTGTTGTTGGTCGAGGCCGTGCCGATGGTCAGGCGGGGGTAGCTGGCGTCGGGGTTGGTGGGCGTCCAGCGGTCGAGGTGCTGCTCGTACACGTTTTCCCAGTTGTTGTGAAACGCCTCCACGCCCTCGCCCCGAATGTAGAGGCTGCGCTTACCCACGCCCTGCACAAAAATCAGCAGGTCAACGCCTTTATAATCGGCCGCGTAGGTCGCCCCGAAGGTGTAGCGCGGAAACGGGTTGCCCAGAATAAAGCGGTCGTCCTGGTTGATGACACCGTCGCCGTTGCGGTCCACGTAGCGGATGTCGCCGGGCCGCACCGTGCCGGGGGCCACGAAGGCGGGCTTGGGGCCGGCGTTCACTTCCTCCATCGTCTGGTAGAAGCCGGCCGTGCGGTAGCCGAAGTACGAGTTGATGGGCCAGCCCTCGCGGATGATGTTGGTGGCGTCGCCGCCCCGGATGGTTTCCACGCCCTTGGTATCGAGCACGGTGTTGCGGGTATCGGCCAGGTTCAGGCTCAGGCTCTGGTTGAAGCCGCGCTCGGTGCGCATGCGGTAAGTGGCCGAGACTTCCCAGCCCCGGTTGCGCACCTTGGCCGCGTTCTGGGTGGGCGCGCCGGCCCCGAACACCCCGGCCACCGGCAGGTCGATGAGAATGTTGCTGGTGCGCTTGTCGAAGTAGTCGGCGCTGAACGATAGGGCGTTCTGAAAGAAAGCCAGGTCAATCCCCACGTTGCCCATCGTGGCCGTTTCCCAGGTAATGCCCGCGTTGGAGGTGCTGAAGTAAGACCCCGACACCGGCACGCCGCCGAACGAGTACGTGCCCGGCGCGAGGCTCACGGTGCTGAGGTAGCGGTAGAGGCCAATGTTCTGGTTGCCGAGCTGCCCCAGCGAGGCCCGCACCTTGAAGTCGCTGAGCGTAGACTTCAGGAAGTCCAGGAAGTTTTCTTCGAGCGGCCGCCAGCCCACCGAGCCCGAAGGGAAGAAGCCCCAGCGGCGGTCGGCGGCGAAGCGCGACGAGCCGTCGTAGCGAAAGCTCCCCTCAATCAAGTACTTACCAGCAAAATTGTAGTTCAAGCGCCCGAATACTGAGTTCAGAGCCCACTGCTCCTGGTTGCCGTAGGTGCCGTTGGCGTGGTAGCCGCCGCTGGGGTCACTGATGCCGGCGTAGGTAGTACCGTTGTTGATGACGCCGAACTGGTTGCCGGGAATGTTGATGACGTGGATACCCCGGCGGTCGTCGGTGTAGTGCTCGGTAGAGTAGCCCACGAGCGCCTGCACGCTGTGCTTGTCGGCAAAGGTGCGGTCGTAGTTGAGGGTGGTCTGGTAGTTGGTGAGCAGGGTGCGCTGATTGCGGTTCTGCACCGAGTTGTTGCCGTCGCCGCCGGCCGTGGGCGAGCCGTCGAGCGTCACGTACTGGAGGCTGCGCTGAAACTCGTCGTTCTGGTAGTTCCACAGGTCGCCGCCCACCAGGCCGCGCAGCCGCAGGCCTTTTACAATCTCAAACTCGGCGTTGAGATTGCCGAAGCCGTTGTCGTTGGAATTGGTGCGCAAGCCGCCGTTGAGCAGGCGGTTGACCGAGTTGTCGCTGGCCGTGGCCGGGGTTACGTAGTTGCCCTGCGCGTCCTGCACGGGGTAGATAACCGGGATGCGGGCCGCGTCGCTGATAATCCACTGGGTATCGAACGCGTGCTCGCGGGTACCCACGTGGGCGTACGAGAAGATGGCCCCCAGCTTGAGCCGGTCGGTTACCTGCGTCGTGAGGTTGAGGCGGGCGTTGAGACGCTTAAAGCCGTAATTATCACCGTAAAATAGGCTATTCTGGTCCACGTAGCCCAGCGAGAGTAGGTAGCGGGTTTTGCCCGAGCTGCCGCTCACGCTCAGGTTGTGGTTTTGCTGGAAAGCCTGCTTTTTGAGCACCTGGTTGAGCTGCCAGTCGTAGTCGCCGTGGGCGGCGAAGTCGCGGATCTGCTGGGGCGTAAACTGCGGGGCCTGCCCCGAGTTGACGAGCGCCTCGTTCTTCAGCTCCATGAACTGGACGCCCGTCACGGGCCGGCGCTGGAAGTTGGGGGCCTGGTAGCCTAGCACCGTGTTGTAGCTGATCACCGGCTTCTGGTTGAGCGCGCCCTGCTTGGTCGTTACGAGCAGTACCCCGTTGGCCGCCCGCGAACCGTAAATGGCGGCCGAAGCAGCATCCTTGAGCACCGTGATGCTCTCGATGTCATTCGGGTTAAGCGCGTTGAGCGAGCCCGCGATGCCGTCCACGATAATCAGCGGCGAGGCATTGCCCAGCGTTCCCACCCCCCGGATGTTAATATTGAGGCCCGCGCCCGGCTCGGCGCTGTTCTGCTGAATGGTGAGGTTGGGCGAGGCGCCTTGCAGGGCCTGGGCCACGTTGGTCACGGGGCGGTTTTCGAGCGTGGCCCCGTTCACGGTGTTGATGGCACCCGTCACGTTGGCGCGCTGCTGGGTGCCGTAGCCCACTACTACCACATCGGTGAGGGCCTGGGCCTCGTCGGCGAGCGTCACGGCCAGGCTGCTGGTGGCCCCGGCTACCGGTACCTCCTGCCGCACGTAGCCAATGTAGGAAAATACGAGCGTGGCCCCGGCCGGCACTTGCAGGCTGAACTTGCCGTCGGGGTCGGTGGTGGTACCCTGGGTGGTACCCTTTACCACGACGGTCACCCCGGGCAGGCCCGCGCCCTTGGCATCGACGACGCGGCCGGCCACGGGCACGTCGGCCAGCACCGCCGCCCCGGTCGAGGCCAGCAGCGAGGGCACCGTCGGCGGCACCTCCACCTGTGATACCGGCACCGGGCTGGGCGCGGGCTTGGGCACGATGACGTACAACCCCTCGCGCAGCCGCTCCAGCTGCAAGCCGCTCTGCCGGGTGAGGTAGCGCAACGCTTCGGGCAGGGATTTGAACGCCGGGTGGTCCTTGGCTAGGTAGCGGCCCGCTACTAGCTGGTTACGGTACAGAAAATTAACCTTGTAAGTAGCCTGCAACTCCTGAATGAAGGCTTCCAGGGGCACCTGGGGCGCGGCCGAGCGCCCGGTAGTCGCGGGCAGGCGGGGGTTTTGCACGGCCAGGGCCAAGGCCCCCTGGGCCTGGCTGGCCCCGGTGGGTACGGCCCCCAGTAGCAGCGCCATGCGCACGTAGCGGGTAAAATTTGCCATGTAACGGGTGGGAAAAATGGATAAGAGAGAGCGGAGGAAGGAGTAGGCCAGGGTGGTAGCTCAGCGCTACTGGGCCAGCGGCTGCAAGCGCACCACGTTGCCGGTGCGGGTAGCCTCGATGCCCAGCGACTTGGCCAGGGCGGGGAGCAGGAGGTCGGGGTCGTTGGCGGGCAGCACGCCGGTGAGCGTCTGGCGCAGCAGGGCCGAGTCGGTGGCGATGACCTCCCAGCCGTAGGCGTCGCGCAGCAGCTGGGCGAGCTCGCGCACCGAGGTTTGCTGCAAGCGCAGCTGGCCCTGCGTCCAGGCCGAGTACAGGGCCGGCTGCACGTGCCGCCGGGCCAGGGCCGGCGCGTCGGCGGTAGTTTCGACGAGGTCGCCGGGCTGCATAAGCACATTTTCGGTGGTAAACCAGGCGTGGCGGGCCACGGCTACCTTGCCCGAGCTGAGCACCACTTTCGTACTGGCCGGCTGGCTGTTGACGTTGAACTGGGTGCCCAGCACCGCGATGTCGAGCCCGCCCGCGTGCACCACGAATTTGGCCCCGGCCGGGGCGGCGGCCACGTCGCGCACGGCCGCCGGGGCGAGGTGCGTCACGCGGAAGTAAGCCTCGCCCGTCAGCCACACCTCGCGGGGCGCGGTGGCCGTCCACCGGCTGGCGGTGGTAAGCGTGGCGTTGCCGTTGAGCACCACCACCGAGCCGTCGGGCAGGGTGAGCGTGCGGGGCTGCTGGGGGCCAGCCACGTAGCGCGTGGTGGGGCCGGTCGCGGCCGGCCACTGCCACCACGCCGCGGCGGCCAGCAAAGCCAGCGCCCCCGCGCCGGCCAGCCGCCGGGTGCGCCGCTGCCAGCGCAGCCAGGGCCGCGGCTCCTCGTACGCCAGCGCCCGCCGCAAACGCAGCAGCTCCTGCTGCTTGAGCTCGGCCGGCACCGGAAACAGCTGGCGCGGACCGAGACCCTGCACCAAGGCATGGGCCTGGTCGGCCGCGAGCTGCTGGGCCGGGTGCTGGGCCAGCCACGCCTGCCAGAACTGCCCCGCCGGCGAGCCGGCATCGGCCACGTAGGCCTGAAACGACTCGTCCGCCACGAAATCATTCACCGAGTACTGCGTAAAATCCATAGGCGGGCAAGCGAGAAATGACCTGATTTTTCCTGACCACGAACGAGGGTGCGTTTTGTACTCTATCGGACGGGTAAATTTTTGGAAATATTTTTTAATCAGCTGTTGTCAAGCCACTTATTTCCATCCTTCACTCTTCTACACTGATGGCGCGTATGCCCTGCGCCATCGGTAGCCCTTCACATCAAGCGGAACACAGCCCCGCCAGTAGCTTGCACAGCACGAGCAGCAGCGAGTGCGGCAGCACTTGGCGCAGCCGCTTGATGGCCTGGTGCACCAGGTTGCGCACCGACTGGGGATTGAGGTCCATAATCGCGGCGATGCGATCGTAGGCGAAGCCATCGAAAAACTTGAGGTACAAGGCTTCGCGGTGGCGGTTGCTGAGCTGTTGCAGGGCGGCCAGCAGCTGGGCTTGCTGCTCGGTGGTGAGTTGCTGGGCAATTAAAAACTCTTCGGGGGAGGGCTGCACGGGGGCGTCGCCGAGGTAGCCGCTTTGCAGCGCCGAGCGCCGCTTCTGGGCGCGGGCCTCGTCGGTGATGTGGTAGCGCAGCGCGGTGAAGAGGTAGGGCCGAATTTCCGCAATCGGCCCCAGGGCCGGGCGGCGCTGCCAGAGGCGCTGAAACAAGTTCTGGATGCAGTCTTTCACCACCTCCTCGTCGCCGGTGAGGCGCACCCCGTAGCGGTAGAGCTCGTCGTAGTGCGCCAGAAAAATGCGCTCGAATGCCTGCCTGCTGCCCGCCAGAAACTCATTCCACTGCGAAGCATCAAGCAATTGCATACAGGTTAAGTAGTTAAGAAGGCCCCGCCGCTGCCGGGCACCCAAGCTCGGCAGTGCTTAATCGTATTAGCATCTGAGTCAGCCGGCCGGGCGGCGGGTACCTCTCCCCTACTGCCAGCCACGCTCAATCTCCTCCAGGGTCCGGCCCTTGGTTTCGGGCACGGCCCGCCACACAAAGCCGAAGGTGAAGGCCGAAAGTAGCGCGTAGAGTCCAAATGCGCCCGCCAGGCCCGCCGTTTTCACTAACGATAAAAAGGTGAACGAGATAGCGGTGCAGGCCACCCACAGCGCCACCGTGGCCAAGGCCGCCGCCCGGCCGCGCACGGCGTTGGGGAAAATCTCGGTAATTACCACCCACACGCCCGGCCCCAGCCCCACCGCGAAGCAGGCCACGTACAACATGATGAGCCCCAGCAGCCACGGCCCGGGCGCGTGCAGCTGCAAGGCCAGCACCAGCGCCCCCAGCGCCAGCGCCATGCCGCCCGAGGCAACCAGCAGCAGCGGCTTGCGCCCCACCCGGTCGATGACGAACAGCGCCACGATGGTGCCCGCGAAGTTGATGCCCCCGATGAGGGCGTTGGCCCCGATGGCCGAGGCGGCGCTCTGTCCGCTGTGCTCGGTGAAAATGAGGGAGCCGTAGTACAGAATAGTGTTGATGCCGGTGATTTGCTGCAACACGGCCAGTACCACCGCGATGCGCAGCGGCCGGCGCAGGCGCGGCTGGCTTAGGCGGGCGGCGGCCCCCTGCTCGTCGGCCAGCGCGGCCTGGATTTCGGCGGCCTCGGCGGCGGCAGCTACTGGGCCGTTGAGGCGAGTGAGGGTGCCCAGGGCTTCGGCCGCGCGGCACCGGCCCAGCAGCCAGCGCGGGCTTTCGGGCACCAGCAGCAGCGTGAGCATAAACAGCAGCGAGGGCACGGCGGCGGCGGCAAACATCCAGCGCCACGCCCCGAGCCCCAGCCCGGCCAGGTAGTAGCTGGCCACGTAGGCCAGCAAAATCCCCGTCACGATGGCCAGCTGGTTGAGCGTCACCAGTTGCCCGCGAATGCGGGCCGGGGCAATCTCGGCGATGTAGAGCGGCACCAGCAGTGAGGCCACCCCAATGGCCAGCCCGCCCGCAAACCGCGCCGCCACAAACTCGGCCAGCGTGCGCGGCACCGCCGCCGCCAGCGCCGACGCCGTAAACAGCGCCGCCGCCCCAAACAGCAGCCGCCGCCGCCCGTAGCGGTCGGTAAGCCAGCCGGCGAGGGCCGCCCCCGCCACCGCCCCAAACAGGATGCTGCTGGCCGCCAGCTCGGTTTGCCCGTCGCTCAAACCGAAGTCCTTCTTTAGAAAAACCAACGCGCCGTTGATGATGGCCGTATCGAAACCGAAGAGTAGCCCGCCCAATGCCGCGACGGCCGCGATCAGGTACACGTAACCGGGGCCGGCGGGAGGCGGGGCAGCGGCCGCTTCGGGCCGGGACCGGGCGGAGGCAGTTGGGGAGAGCATGGGTGGGAAAAGGAAGAACTGTGGGAAAGGATTTTATAGCGGTCTACCTGCCCCGGTGTAACACTAAGCTCCGGCTTGGTGAGGCGTCCGGTGGACGAACTCAGGCGCCTCACCAAGCCGGAGCTTAGTGTTACACCGGGGCGATGAGCATCACACCAGTAACACCTCGATACCCAGCGCCCGGAAAGGCGCTACCTGCGCCTCCGTGGCCCCGGTATCGGTAATGAGCTGATGCACCTCGGCGGTGGGGCAGATGAGCGAGGTAGCCACCGTGCCGAGCTTAGTATGGTCGGCCACCACGATGCGGCGCTTGGCCTGGCGCAGCATCACCTGGATGATGGCGGCTTCTTCGGGATGCAGCGAGGTGAGGCCCCGCTGGGCATCGATGCCGTTGACGCCGATGAAGACTTTATCGACGAAGAACTGACTGAGTGCCTGAGCCGTGGCTGGCCCCACCAGCGAAAACCAGCCGCCAGTGAGGAAGCCCCCGGTCACGAACACCCGCACGTCGCGGCGGTGACTCAGCTCCATCGCCACGTTTACGGTATTGGTGACCACCGTCACGTTGGCCCCGGGCCGCAGGCTGCGCGTGACTTGCGTGGTGGTAGTACCCGCCGTGAGCGAGATAATTTCGCCCGGCTCGATGAGCGCGGCGGCGGCCAGCCCGATGCGGCGCTTCTCGGCCAGGTTGCGGTCTATCTGCTCGTGAAAGCTGGAATCGTAGCGGAAGGGCTCGTAGAGCAGGGGCTCGCGGGGCACCGCGCCGCCGTGGGTGCGCCGCAGCCGGCCGCGCTGCTCCAGCTCCACGAGGTCGCGCCGCACGGTGGCCACCGACACGCCAAATTGCGCCGCCAGCTCATCGACGGTCACGGTGCCGGCGTGCAGCAGCTTTTCCATAATGGCCTGGGCGCGGACCGCGGCGGCGTTGTCGGGAGTTAGTATGTCAGACATAGGGCTGTGTTTATTCGAAAGCGATTGCGGCGGCAAAGTTGGCGGCGGCCGGGCGGCCGCCGCTGGCTAGGCGTGGGTCCGCACGTAAGCTTTCAGGGTGGCGCACTCGGTACCGAGGGCCGGGCCGTGGGGCCGAATGGTGTAGGCCCCCACCGCCGCCGGCACGATAAACGTTTCGGCGTAATGCACCACGAAGGGCTCGAAGGCCCCGCCGGGGCTTTCGACCACCGCCTCGGCCCCTTGCACCAAGTTGAGCACCTGCACGCCGCCGCGGGTGTGGTGCGGCACCGGGCCGGTAAACCAGTGCCGGCGCGTTTCGATAAACTCGCGCTCGTGCAGGCCGGTGCGCTCCTCGCGCCAGCCGGGACCGCTGGCCACGTCGGTCACTTGGTTGACCAGGTTTTGGGCAACCCAGGCCGTAGTGCGGTCGGGCTGGATGTTGGCCGCGCCGTGGGCCAGGTGAATGGGCCGGGGCCGGCCGTCGAGCCCCAGCCGCTGCCAGTCCCAGAGCTTGAAAGTGAAGATGTAGGGCGTCGCCGAAATCTCCAGCACCATGCTGCCCGCCCCCGAGCAGTGAATGGTGCCCGCCGGAATCAGGAAGTGGTCGTGCGGGCGGGCTGGTAGCTCGTTGACGTACGCGGCCGCCGGGAAGGGAACCGCTGAGTCGTCCTGGGCGCGTTGCAAGTCGGTCAACATTGCCTGACAATCAATCCCTTCCTTCAACCCCAGATATACCACCGCGCCCGGCTCGGCATCGAGCAGGTAGTAGCTTTCGTCCTGGGTGTAGGTGAGGCCGAACTGGTCCTGCGCGTACTCGGTGAGCGGGTGTACTTGCAGCGAGAGATTGCCGCCGCCCATCGTATCGAGCAGGTCGAAGCGGATGGGAAACTCGGTACCGAAGCGAGCGTGCACGGCCTCGCCCAGCAGCTCGCGGGGGTGCAGCAGCACGAGGTCGAGGCTCGGAATTTCGACCCGTTCCGCCCCGTAGCCCAGCCGCAGCGAGTTTTCCTCGGGCACGCAGTCGAAGCACCACGCGTAGTTGGCCGGGCCGGCGGGCAGGTCGCACACTTCGCGCATCCACTGCCCGCCCCAGGGGCCGGGGTCGAAAAACGGCACTACCCGGAACGGCCGCCGCACCGTAGCCGCCAGCCCGGCCCGCAGGGCAGCCCCGGCGAGGAGCCTGGGCACGGCGGGGTCGTTGGTATCGAGCAGAAAATCAGCCCGGGGCAGCACCTGCTTCTTCAAGCGGTCGGCCGCCCGCCAGTCCACGAAAAAGGCCCGCTTGTATTTAAGGCTGGCTTTTTCGGAAAAATTAGTGGCGCCCAGATTGGCAATCTCGCCGCGCCGCTGCCGCTGCTGAATCTCCCAGCGGGCCAGGTCGGCGTAGACCAGCACCGCGGGGGCCGGGCACACCAGCGTGGCCCCGGTGCCCAGCACCAGCACCAGCCGGCCGGCGGCCCCGGCCAGCGCGGCTTGCGCCTGTTGCAGCCGCTGGGGGTCGAGAAAATCGGCCACCGTCAGGCCGTTGAGCCGGCCGAATACAGGGTCGTCGGTGAGCGGGCCAGCCACCAAGCGGTCAATTTCGGCGGCGGGGTAATACAGGTCGTCGGCTACCAGCACCAGCGCCGGCTGCAAGGCCGCAACTAGCTCGCGCTGCACTTGCGCGAGGTCGGTACCGGGGTAGCACTCTACCGCTACTACTAGGGGCGAGTCGGCGGTCGGTGGAGTCGGCAGCGCCGCCCGTAGCCGGGTGCCGATGGTGGGCCAGCCCGCCTGGCAAGCATCGGCCTCGGCCGCTACCGGCACGCAGGGGAACTTGTCGTAGTTGGAGGCGCGCATAAAAAGAGGGGATCTATGGAAAAGGATGTTGTAACACCAAGCTCCGGCTTGGTGCTGCGGTAGGACGCGCCTGCCGAGCGCCTCACCAAGCTGGAGCTTGGTGTTACAGAAGCAGCTTCCTCAATGCCCACCGCTTATCGTCGCTGCAAATATTGACAACAAAAATGATTGTTTTAACCTAAAACGATCAAAATAATTTTTATTTTTCCAAAATCAACTCGTTACTTTGCCAGCAGCTTGGTGCAGCAGCGCAAAGAAGAAAGGAGCGTACGCGCAGTCGGCACCGGCATTTCCCCCATTCCCACCCATGATTCTGATCGCCGACGGCGGCTCGACCAAGACCACCTGGTGCCTGGTTGATGCCCATGCAACCCGCTCCTTTTTCCACACGGAGGGCTACAATCCGGAGTTCATCAGCACGGCGGGCATCATTGCCTCGCTACGGGAGCACCTGCCCGCAAATTTGGCAACCGACGCCGTGGCGGAAGTGTATTATTACGGGGCCAGCGTAGTGTCGCCGGCGCAGGTAGCCACCGTGGCCGAGGCCATGCAAGCGGTGTTTAGGCAGGCCCGCGTGGTGGTGGGCCACGACTTACTGGCGGCGGCGCGGGCGCTGCTGGGCCGGCAGCCGGGGTTCGCGGCTATCTTGGGCACGGGCACCAATTCGTGCCTCTACGACGGCGAGCGCGTGGCGCACAACGTGGACTCGCTGGGGTACTTTCTGGGCGACGAGGGCAGCGGAGCCTTTATCGGCAAGGCGCTGCTGCGCGACTACCTGCGCGGCGACATGCCGGCCGATTTGCGGGCGGCTTTTCACGCCGCCCACGACCTGGAGCGGGACGCCATCCTGGACCACTTGTATAACAAGCCTTTTCCCAACCGCTTCATTGCCAGCTTCGCCCGGTTTGCCTACGACCACGCGGCAACCGACTACTGCCGGGCGCTGGTGGCCGAGGCATTTGATTTGTTTTTCCGCAACATCATCAAAAAGTACCCCGACTACCAAGCCCACCCCTTCAACTGCGTGGGGTCGGTGGGGTATCATTTCCGCGATGCGCTGGCCCGGGCCGCCACCGCGCACGGCATGGCCGTCGGCAAAATCATCCGCTCGCCCATCGACGACCTGGTTTCCTATCACCTGGCCGAGCGCTAGCCGGCCCGCCCTTTCCAACCGCGCTCCTTTTCCACTTTTTACCGCCCTCCCCTGCTGATGCACTTTTTTACCATTTGCCGCGGGAGGCCGCGGCTGGCCCTACTGGCGGGCCTGCTGCTCACGGCCTCGGCCGCCCGGGGCCAGAACAAGTACCAGGTGGCCGGCGAGGCTATCCTGGACAAGCTCAATACCAAGTTCTACAACGCCGGCAAGCAGCTCTACGTGGAGCAGGTCGATGGCAATGAGAATGTTATCGTAGAGCGCGGCGGGGCGAGCTACGTATGGCCGGCTTCGCACATGCTGCGAGCCCTGCGCTACGGGGCGCTCGTCAACCCCGCCAAGTACGCGGCCCGGCTCAAATCTTACGCCTACGCCCTCGACCAATATCGGCAAAACGGTAAGTACGCCTCCGACATCGTGCCCGGGGCCGACCCACTCTACGACGATAACGCCATCGTGGGGCTGGCCCTGCTCGACGCCTACCAGCAGGTGCTACCCACCGAAACCGGCCTCTACGAGCGCTCACTCATCGGCCTCACCTACTGCCTCCAGGCCCGCGATGCCAACTGGGGCGTGCCGCAAAAGGAAGCGGAACTGGGCTGTGGCAAATTCTACTCGCAGGCCACCATCCTACCGGCCTTGCAGTGCGCCCTGCTGGCCAAGGACAGCCCCGACCCGACTTACCTAGCCACCGCCAAGCGCTACTACGAGCTCATCAACGACCCCGCCCGGCGGCTGCGCGACGCGGGCACCAACCTCCTCAATCAGTATTCCTTTTTCAACAATGGCAGTTGGAGCCTGACCGGGCACGGCGAAAACGGGGCCGGCTACCGGGCCTACCAAACCACGCCCAACGTCCAGCTGGCGCTGCGGCTCTACCAGCGCACCGGCGACGGCCGCTACCTCGACGACGCTACCCTGCTGGCCAACGCCTGCCTGCGGCAGTGGTACTCGCCGGGCCGGGGCGTGCGCGAGATTTCCTTCTGGGGCGGCAGCGATATGGTTGAGATGCTGGTTGATTTCTACGAGGTTGATCATAACGCGCAGTGGCTCAGCGCCGCCCGCGACATTGTGGACTATCTCATCGACTACGGCCGCGACCAATTGGGCTACTACCCCGGCTCGTACAGCGACGCCGACGGCACCTGGAACCTCGACCGTCGCTACCTCTTCCCGGCCTCGGTGCAGATGATGGGGCAGGCCTGCGCGGCAGCGGCCATTCTGCGGGTGGCGGCAGTCACGCCGGCCACCCCGCTCGCCGCCGCTGACGCGTCGGCCTCCCGGGTGGCCGACGTATTTCCTAATCCGGTCCGGCACCGCCTGACGCTGCCCGCCAATTTCCAGCGGGCCACGGGCCGCGGCGCGGTAGTGAACGCCCTGGGACAAACGGTACTGACTATCAGCCTACCAGCCGATACGCTCGACGTGTCGGCGCTGGCCCCCGGCGTGTACACCGTATCCTGGCAAGAAGGTGGGCAGCGCCTCACCAAGCGCTTTATCAAGCAGTAAGTAGCGCGGACTCTGAGAGTCCGCGTGGCAATCGGCGCGGCTACGATACCGTGCGGAAGTCGTTGGTGGGGCTACTGTTTACGTCCGCATTGTAGTCGGTGTGGATGTAATGCGGACTCCCAGAGTCCGCACTGCTTCCGAACAGAATCATTTTTGCTAAAACGTTTTACTAAATAGTATGCAGTCTATCAACCCGTCTGCCCGTTCCCTACTCGTACTGCTGGCGCTGAGTGCCTCCTGCACCCACATGGTACCCTCGACGAAACCGGGCCAGGCCGGCAAAACCGACGGCCCGGGCCAGCAAGTAAATCCGCTCATTGGCACGGCGGCTTTCACCGACCCCAAGCTGGTGGGCTACGTGGCCCCGCCCGGCTGGCACGGCGTGTGGGCCGGGCTGGCCTTCCCGGGTAGTTCTTTACCCAACGCGATGGTGCAGCTCAGCCCCGTCACCGAGTTTAATACCGGCTCGGGCTATCAGTACGAAGACTCGGTCATTCAAGCCTTTACCCACACTAATAAGGGCCACTGGAACCTGTGCCACCTGCCCGTGCTGCCCGTAACGGGCGCGCCCCCGGCCGACGGCAGCTACGCCTCGCGCTTCTCGCACGCTACCGAAACGGCGGCCCCCGGCTACTACGGCGTGACCCTCCGCGATTACAACGTGCGCGTGCGGCTGACCTCGACCCTGCGCTGCGGGCTGCACCAGTACTACTACCCCCAGGCGCAGGACCGCCGCCTCGTGTTCAAGCTGGGCCGCTCAAACGAGCACGTCAACGACTGGACTATTGAGAAGGTAGGGAACCACGCCGTACAGGGCTTTCAAAAAACCGGTGACCAGACTGCTTATTTCTACGCCGAGCTTAGCGCCGACGTTCAAGACATTACTATCCAACACAAAGGCACCAAGGAGGGCCTGGCCGTGCTACGCCTGGCCAACGGCAACCGCCAGCCCGTGGAGCTGCGCCTCGGCCTTTCCTTCGTGAGCACTGAGAACGCCCGCCAGAACCTGGCCCAGGAGCTGGGCCACCGTTCCTTCGAAGACGTGCGCCAGGCCGCCGCCACCACCTGGAACCAACTGCTGAACCGCGTGACCGTGAAGGGCGGTACCGCCCAGCAGCAAACTATGTTTTACACCTGCCTCTACCGCTCGTTTCTGTGGCCCGCCCTGCGCAGCGACGCCAACGGCGAGTACCGCGACGTGAAGGGCCAGGTGTGCAAGGCTGATTTTCAGTACTACACCCTCCCCTCGCTCTGGGACACCTACCGCAACAAAGACGTGCTCATGAGCATGCTCGCGCCCGACGTGACGGCCGACATCATCAAGTCGATGCAGGATATGGGGCACAAAACGGGCTTCATTCCAACCTTTTTTCACGGCGACCACGCGGCCTCGTTCGTGGCTGGGGCCTACCAGCGCGGCGTCACCAACTTCGACGTGCCGGACGTGTACCGCCTGCTACTGCGCAACGCCAACGTGGAGGGCGGTACCCGGCCCCACATCAAGGAATACATCCAGAAGGGCTACATCGCCACTACCGAGGTGGCCGCCCCGCACGTGGAAACCCCCGGCACCGCCGGCGTCTCCAAAACCCTGGAATACGCCTTCGACGACTACGCCGTGGCCCAGCTGGCCCGGGCGCTGCACGATACGGCCCAGTACCGCGTACTCATGGCCCGCGCTAAGAATTACCGCAACGTCTTCGACCCCGGCACCAAGTTCATGCGCGGCCGGCAGGCCAACGGCCAGTGGGTGCAAAACTTCAACCCGCAGTATCCCTATTACGAATATATGTACCGCGAGGCCAACGCCTGGCAGGTCTCGTTCTTCGCGCCCCACGACATGCCGGGGCTGGTCGATTTGTACGGCGGCCCGCGCCCCTTCGAGGCCAAGCTCGATTCGCTGTTCACTGTACCCTGGAACCCGAACTACATTGCCCGCAACGTGTCGGGCTTTATCGGCCAGTACTGCCACGGCAATCAGCCCGACCACGAAACGCCGTTTTCCTACTACTTCGTGGGCAAGCCCGAGAAGTCGCAGCAGCGCCTCGACGAAATCATGGCCAAATTCTACAACACCGGCGAAAAGGGCCTCGCCTTCTCGGGCATGGACGACGCGGGCGAGATGTCGGCCTGGTACGTCTTCAGCGCCACCGGCCTCTACCCCCTCTCGGCCGCCGACGCCCGCTACGTAGTCACGCTCCCCCTCTTCGACGAAGTCCGCTGGACCATGCCCAACGGCAAGGTGCTGACGGTGAGCAAATCCGGCCCCAGCCGCCAGCTGAGCACCATCCGCGTCAATGGCAAGACAAGTCCTGGCTATTTTGTGCCGCACCAATTATTCACCACTGGCGGGCAGTTGGAAGTAGTGGCGAAATGAGTGTAGGGTAAGCTTTAGCTTGCCCGGCGTCTGGGTGGGCGCTGCCCACGCAAACGCACTGGCCCGCACTGGCGCGAGTTTAGGCGCAGCCGTAACTCGTGCCCGGCTATGACGTGGAGGCTGCGCCTCCACTGCCGCGCCAGCGGCAATTCTACGCTTGTTCGTCACTCATTTATAAAATTTCAGAATACCCGGACGCGAGTTTGCCGCTGAGCGGCAGTGGAGGCTGCGCCTCCACTGCC